>JAHDEL010000042.1 GCA_020628855.1 Saprospiraceae bacterium
CACATAATCTCCTGTAGTTATCGGATCGGTGACATCCAGTATTTCAGGACATGCTGGAACAATAGTAACGCAAAAATTAGTAGACTCAGTCCCAGTAAACTGACCACCCGATGCAACTACTGTATTATCAGTGTCTTTTACCAGACTATAAGAACCATTACCTTCTCCGCAACAAATACCATCTCCATAGAAATCAACCATTAAGAAATCAAAGCAGCCCTCAGGTAGACAGAAAGTCTCAGTTATAGTTTGATAATTTTGTCCATCATACCCTTGACTCTGATAAATATAATTTCCGTTGTTATCCAATATTTGCCAAGCTGTTTCATCTGGGTAATTATCCAAAACAAGTGTTAAGGTGTAGGATTCACATGGTGCAAGTGGAGAACAATCGGCAGTCGTTGTATATGTACCTGCTGTGGCTGCAGCTAAACTAGGCGCGTTATTCCCCTGTGCATTTCCTGGTCCTGTTCCATAAGTGTCTCCATCACCTAATACAACATAGCCTTGCTCGTCAAAAAGTCTCCAACTCATCTGTTCAGAAGCATTTGGTCCTCCAACAGAGGCAACAACTGTAATAATTTCACCAGTTGCGACACTAAGATTCACATTTTGAACTTGACCTGTTGGTCCTGCATAGTTAGTTGTTGAGCCATTTATAGTTACATCTAATGACTGGTTATTTCCCCATCCGTTACCGGGTTGGTCCCACATGGATAATGTATAAGTACATACAGAGCACTGTGGATCTGTAGCTGGAACCACTGTCACCATAAATGTTTCACTCTTCGTGTCTGAGCCATTAGCGTTTGTAGCTGTTAATGTCACAGTATACATGCCTGTAACATTGAAGGCAACTATATAAGTTGTACCAAAATCATTGATGACTGTTGCATCTGGGCCACTTACAGACCAAGTCCAACTTGTTGGATTATTCGAGCTAGTGTCATAAAATGTCATATTAGGAGCATTTTGGCACACAGCAATGTCTGTATTTGGTATAAATGAAGCTTGCGGCAAAGCACAACTAGCAGGAGGTGTAACAATAAAAGGTAATGTACATGTTGGGTCCGCTCCATCTGTAATCGTTCCTGAAAGTATTCCTCCTGAAATAAGGTATCCTGCTCCATTGTTATCAAATGGGATTGGAACATTATATGGAAAATTACTGCCAAAAACATCTCCGCTCAGATTATATGTAGAACCTGTATTGTTCCCTGTTGGGCTTATGGTAAAAGTAAAAGTATCATCGCTTGGATCTGAAAGAGTACCATTATCATCACAAGGCGAAACCACTACATTAGCACTTGTAATCTGGCATGCATTGGGATCATTCTCGCACTTTAGGGTATGGTCTGCCCAGAGATTGTGGTCTGCCGTAGCATACATAACTGCTGCTTGATCAGCTGTAAACATCCACATACAAGCATCATTAACATAATCCATGTAATTAAAGAAAAAATCTTCCGTACTACATGAGTTATTGGCATTAGACTGACATGTTGATGTATTCACGGTAGGGCATCCAAAATTAGATTGTGACTGATTTGGTGTATCCGCAATGCCATCACCATTACTACATCCATTAAAGATGTGGTCTAATCCAAAATAATGTCCAGCTTCATGAGTTGCTGTCCTACCTAAATTATACGTTCCATTTGTGTTGATTCCAGTTCCAGAATTACAGTTAATCCCAGGTCCTCCAAAAGCAGATGCATCAACTTGAAAACCGTTACCATCAGGATTGGACCCCCCACTTAAAGGAGCAACACCAAGTCCTCCTGTATTGTCTTCAACAAAAATATTCATATATCCCGCCCAATCAGGGCCCGCTCCATTGGTACCTCCTGGCCATGAATACTGACCTATGGTAATCGCATAATCTCCCTCAGCAATACCACTGGATGCTGGATGTCCAAATTTTGCCAAGCAAAACTCAAGGCAAACACCATCAGACAAAGCAGCCTGAGGGTAAGTGGATGGACAATTTGTCGTTAGAGTATTATAGTTAGAAATATCAGCATTCAACGCTGCAAAGTCCTCATTCAACACATCTATCTGCGCTAAACAAGCATTTTCAAGGCAAGTCATGTTAGAATTATTGACGTTGCCATTAAAGTGGACCGCTACTGGAATGGTGATGACGTTTGTACAATTTAGGTTCTTTCTCAGCTCAACCTTCTTTCTGATTTCTCTTTGTTGATCTTTGAATTGCTTCTTAAGCTTAGGGTGCTGCATTAATATCTCATGATAAGCATCTGTCCCACATGTTCTTTTTTGACCAAATAGGTGGTATGAAATTGCCGAAATAAAGACAATAAAAGTTAGACTTCTGATATTCATTTTTACTAGATTTTTTGGGGTTCATTATCTTTCGATACGATAATGTCTTTGCGTGTTCAGGTAAGTCAAAAAAGTGAGAGTAGACGGATTCGAACCGCCGACCCCTACCCTGTCAAGGTAATGCTCTAAACCAACTGAGCTATACTCTCTAATAGGATAACAGATATAAGACACATCTTGATTCTATTATCCCCACAAAGAAACAAGTTTTATCCAAAGATTAATAACAAAGCAATGTGCTTTAATCCTTTAACTCAGAGGAATTAGTTCAAATTTAGCATATGTAGTGATATCTTAAGTCAACATGTCTGTTAAAGTCAGTTGCCGACAGTATTTTTAAATATATTTATTTGAATAGATTTTAATACCCACAATGACCGTATCTCAAATGACAATCCTCAGTTTCCCTTTCAAGTGTCTCTTCTATTTCTCCCTTTTACTCTTGCTTTCCTGTAATAAGAACCCTAATACGGAAGCTTCATCCTCAAACACAACCACTGGGCAAGAAGTCAATCCAAAAGATTGGCCATCACTTCAAGATCTTTCTCTCAATCCTGAAATAGAATCGAGAATAGATACCATCCTTTCTAAGTTATCACTCGAACAAAAGGTTGGTCAAATTATTCAAGCAGACAATGCTTCAATAACTCCAGAGGAAGTCAAAAACTATAAATTAGGATCAGTGCTAAGCGGCGGAAACTCAGCTCCTGGACCACTACCCTATGCTGATGCCAAGACATGGCTTTCGATGGCAGACGACTATTACAATGCTTCAATCGACAATGAAGGTGTCGAAATTGCAATTCCATGTATCTGGGGTATTGATGCTGTACATGGGCATGCTAATTTAAAAGGTGCAATAGTCTTTCCGCACAATATTGGTCTAGGTGCAATGCATAATCCTCAACTCGTTGAAAATATTGCTAGAATCACTGCCATAGAGCTGACAGTATCTGGACATGATTGGACCTTTGCTCCGACACTCACAGTGCCTCAGGATATTCGATGGGGTAGAAGCTATGAAGGCTTTTCAGAAAACCCTCAAATTGTCGCTGACTATTCCCCAGCAATAGTGAAGGGTTTACAAGGCGAGTTAGGTGACTCCTCCTTTATGTCTCATGGTAAAGTAATCTCTTGTGCTAAGCACTTTATTGCAGATGGAGCTACTGAGAATGGCGCAGATCAAGGAGACGCTAAAATACCTGAAAATGAACTCATCGACATTCACGGCAAAGGCTACTATACTGCTTTGCCAGCCGGTGTTCAAACAGTCATGGCATCATTCTCGAGTTGGAATGGCACAAAGCTTCATGGGGATAAAAGACTGCTAACTGATGTATTAAAGGGACAATTAGGTTTCAATGGTTTTGTCGTAGGCGACTGGAATGGTCATGGGCAAGTTCCCGGTTGCACTAATACAGATTGTGCACAATCTTTTAATGCTGGTGTTGACATGTTTATGGCTCCAGATAGTTGGAAAGGGCTTTATCATAGTACTCTCAAGCATGTCAAGAGCGGGACCATTCCTCTTTCCCGTCTTGATGATGCCGTAAGGAGAATTTTGAGGGTTAAATTGGCATCTGGTATTTTTGAAAAGGGAGCGCCTAGCACCAGAAAATATGCAGGTGATGAACAGATGTTAGGCTTGCCAAAACACAGAGACATTGCCAGGCAGGCTGTAAGAGAATCACTAGTGTTGCTAAAGAATAATAATTCCACCCTCCCCTTGGATCCTTCCCAGACCGTATTAGTCATTGGAGAAGGAGCTGACAACATATCAAAAGCGTGTGGTGGTTGGACATTGTCATGGCAAGGCAAAGGACATAGTAATGACGAGTTCCCTAATGGTATGTCAATCCTCCAAGGGATTCAAGAAGCGGTCAAAGCAGCAAATGGCAAGGTTGTCTTTTCGCCAAGTGGCGAGCTTGATGTCGATGCGGACATAGTAATTGCTGTGTATGGAGAAGACCCTTATGCGGAGTTTCAAGGGGACAGAAAACACTTAGGCTTTACTTCTCCTGACTTAGACACTGATTTACTAGACAACTTTCAAAAAAAAGATATTCCTGTAGTTTCTGTCTTTCTTTCCGGAAGGCCACTTTGGTGTAATCAAGAAATTAATGACTCTGATGCTTTTATCGCAGCTTGGCTGCCAGGGACTGAAGGAGGTGGGATAGCAGATATGTTATTCCGAAGTAATCCTGCTTATGAGTTCAAAGGGAAGTTGTCATTCTCTTGGCCTTCAAGAGCTATTGTTCAAAAAGATAATTCTCCTTTATTTGATTTAGGCTATGGTCTCAATTATGACTCTGAAAAACATGTAGAATCATTACCTGAGATAGAAGACCCTGAACTCAGTCAACCTGAATCAACAGAAATATACTATGCCAAAGGCACTACTGTCAATCCATGGGCTTTGTGGATAGCAGTTGGCAATAATCTAAAAAAGATAGAAGGTTATCCTTTTGAAAATAAAAGCATCAGTGTCGGCAAAGTTGATCATCTTGCTCAAGAAGATGCTCTTCAGATAGACTGGATTGATGGCTCTTCGAACATTTCAATAAGAGCAGATCAACCCATCGACCTTTCAAGACAATCCAATGGGGCCCTTGAACTGAGCTTCTTTGCTAAGTCCCTCAATGGTAAAGATGCTGTTATCCAAATTGGAATGTGTGATACTACATCCCCTTGCAGTCAAAGCACATCTGTCCAAATCACTTCTGAGTGGAAAGAATATAGAGTCAGTCTTTCTTGTTTTGATAACCTAGGTGTAGATATGTCTAAGATATTCGCAGCGTTTACAATACAGACTGCAGCTAACTCCAGTATCGGTTTGAATTCAATAGGATTACAATCAGATCTTGATGGTATTCAAAATTGTGGTGGGTAATAGGTCTACTTCTTTGGTGCTGATCCTATTTACAGAGTCTTATCGATAAGAAACTTAATCTTCTTATAGTTCTTTGCCCATGGTGCATAACGCAGAGCTATGTCAAATCCGGAACTTCGATGAAGAACACTCTTTAAGTGTGAGAATGTATCGAATGAATGTTTACCGTGATAGCCTCCAATGCCACTTTGTCCAACACCACCAAATGGGAAATTGTCATTTGCATTCTGTACCAAGCAGTCATTTATACATGCTCCTCCAGACGAACATTGTCCTAAGACAGTTTGGATGTTATCCTTCGACTTAGAAAACATATACAGTACCAATGGCTTTTCATTAGACCTAACAAAAGATGTCACTTCATCCAAATCTTTCCAAGTAAGGATAGGAAACACTGGTCCAAAAATCTCATCTTGCATGACCTTATCGCTTGCTACCACGTTATCCATAAACGTTGGCGAGATGTATTTATCACCTCTCTCTCGTTTACCTCCAAAAATAACTTTATCCTCATCAATTAGACTAACAACTCTATCGAAGTTCTTCTCATTTATCATCCGACCATAGTCTTCTGATTGTTGAGGGTCAGGGCCATAAAATTGATTCACTCTTTCCTTCATTTTTGAGATTAACTCTTCTTTGATGTCTTCATGAACAAAGAGATAGTCGGGTGCTATGCAAGTTTGGCCTACATTAATATATTTTCCAAAAATTATTCTACTTGCAGCTGTATCAAGGTTAGCTGTTTTATCAACTATACATGGGCTCTTACCACCGAGCTCTAAGGTTACTGGCGTGAGATGTTTGGCTGCTGCTTGGTAAACTATTCCCCCTACAAATGGACTCCCTGTGAAGAAAATATAGTCCCACTTCTCTGCCAGAAGAGCCGTACTTTCTGGAATACCTCCTTGAATGCAAGTAACATGTCCTGGATCAAAAACAGCACCAATGATCTCATCCGTAATCTGTGTTGTATTTGGAGATAATTCTGAAGGTTTGCACACAGCAGTATTACCGGCAGCGATTGCTCCGATTAATGGAAGGAAGAGGAGTTGGAAAGGATAATTCCAAGCTGAAATAACCAGTGTAGTACCATAAGGCTCTGGTAAGATTCTACTTTTTGCAGGCCAACAAAACAAAGGCGTAGCAACTCTTCTAGGTCTCGCCCATTCCTTTAGATGCTTAATGGCTTTTCTCAGCTCAACCAGCACAATTCCTAGTTCTGTGGAATAAGATTCTGCTTTTGACTTTTTTAGATCTAAGTAGAGTGCCTGATGGATATCATCTTCTCGTTTCAGAAGTTCTTGTTCCAATGCTTTCAAATACTTAATTCGAGAGTCTACATCTAATGTTGCCCCTGTGGCAAAATAGTCTTTCTGTTGTTGGACACTTTGAGATATCTGTGTCAATGTATTCTTCTCAACTACGGTTTGTTGCATTATACTCTAAAGGTTGTTGCCTGAATATTTGAAGTTAAGGGAATTGCTTACCATCTAACAATTCTCATTCTAAAAATCTAACAAAAAATAATGAGTTTAATCTACGAAGATCTTTCTGTCATACAGAGTGCCGTCTTCTAACATCATATTGAGATAATAAACTCCTCCAGGCATGTCACTAACATCAATGACCTCATAGACTTCGTTACTGTAATTCAGGGTAACATTTCTGAGCAGTCTGCCTCTGGTATCATGCAAGAAGTAAGTCAATTGATGAGGAATACTAAAATTGGCTTCTAGAGTTAACTTATCAGAAACAGGATTAGGGTATATAAAGACTCCCAATGTTGGCGGCTCAACTATTAATAGCGACTCAAATTCAATCCAATTCATATTAAAAGGAGCATTCAGGATATCCACCCTCAAAGTGTAATGGCCCTCTTCTAGTTCTGCTTCGCTCTCTAATGATTGCCAAACTTGCCAACCATTGGTGATTGGAAAACTTGGTTCGTCAAAAACAGTAGCCTGCCCATCCGTATCAATGAGTGTCATTCTAATCATGCCACTGGTGTTCTCACTTGCTATTCTATATGTTATTCTGTAAGGCGCTGTTTGGTCCACCCTGACTTGATATTCTAAGTAGTCTCCAGCATCAAGATATCCTATATTCTGACCTTGTCCTAAGTCTAAGCAATCTTCAAGTTCTATTCCTTCTGCATGCGCAAAGTTTTCTGCTTGAATGATTCCAGGTATCACTTGAATCGGGTCCAAGGTGTTCTGAACAAAGAAGTCGACAAAATTCTGTAGCAAGGTGTTATCAACAGCTCTTAAAATTGAGCCCTGATAGCTAACTCTGATCTGATGATCTTGTCTCAAGGTTGCTTCTGACTTCATGATTAGCGTTCGTTGGCTATTATCAGCATACACTATTTCAGTGATTGGACTACTTTCTCCATTAATTGTTAGGTCAAAGTCACTGATATTAAGTGGTCCTGTGAGATCAAAAGCCTTGTTAAATTGCAAGTCAATTCTTTCTTGATCAAGTGTGACAGCGTTATTAATTCTGAATAGTTGTTCATTTGTAGAACCACTGTACTTGAATTCCATACTACTCAGGTTGAAATTACCTTGAGGAAAATGACAAGTAATCTCTTCAGTTCCCGCCTGAAGCACTATGCCTGGGATTACCATTGTCTGCCATCCTTGATAATCTCCTGTGTTAGGTACAACATATTCATCCGTTGCCACAGAATTATCTACTTCAAAGAATATTCGTCCACCGCTTGCTGCTGTTGCGACTCTAAGATGAACATCATAAACACCAGCATTTGTGACAGCACAAGTATATTTCATCCATTCCCCATCATCAATCCAACCAACATTATATCCATTAGTGCTCACATTGTCTTCACAGATTTCAAGATCTACGCCATCATTCCTATATATCCAACCATTGTTCCATGCAGTGAAATTGTTGGTAGAGACATGATAAGTAGCATGTTCATTATCGAAGTAAGCATGCTCATTTCTTCCCAGATCAAAATCACTTGCATAAACCACACCTGGAATTTCGTTTTCTGCAAATGGAAGAGTTTCGTCAGTCGTCAGCTGTCTGAACATGGCATCGATTACATCAGGTTGTTCTCTGCAGCTAGAAAATTTAAGCTTTTCTGTTAAGTCCATCAAAGATGCATAAGCATCATCTGAGTTAGGAAGCGGAGCATTGCCATTCCAGTAATCAAGCAATGTTTGGTAGCCATCTGTTTTCTCTACAGATAGAGGGCCAGCTATAGACTCTACCTTCTTCATTGGCCACCAAGCCCAACCTATATTGAAGTCTTCCAAAAGTTTGATCGCATCTCGAAACCAAACATTGGAGTTTTCGCCGCTCTCTCCTAGGTATAGTGGTACATTATGTGCATCTCTCAGGTTTAAAACCCATTGGATAGAAGCCTGGTCATTAAAAGACCAATATTTATGTGGTGAGTAGACCAAATTATCATCCCACGGTGGTGTTAGACCATTAAAGTCATTAGCAAACCAATTCCCTTCAATAAAGATGATATGTCTATCATCAACTGCTCTTATTGCTTCCGTACATCTTACATAGACTTCTCGCAAGAGTTGATTCTGACCTAAGTCCCAATTAGGCTCGTTAAGTAAGTCATAACCCGCTACCCACGGCTCATCCTTATATCTATCTGCGAGTTGACCCCAAAGTGCGACCATCTTATCTTGATTAGCTTCACTTTCCCAAAGAGATGGCAAGTCGGGGTTATAGTCAGAAATACCTTGATCATAACCTTGTCCACCTGGAGCTGCATGCAGATCAAGTACTACATAAAGACCATGTGTCTTACACCAGTCAATTAGTTGATCTGTAAGTTCAAATCCTGTATCTAACCAAGTATGTTCACCAGGTATAGGTTCATCTTGTATAGGTAAGGTAAAGAGGTTGTAATGCATAGGTAGCCTAACAGAATTAAATCCCCACGATTTTAATGCAATAATATCATCCTCCGTAACATGATTTGCCAACCATGCGTCATAAAACTCTTGAGTTCTTTCTTCTCCAATCAGTGCTTCAATGTGGTTTCTAATCTGATACTGTGCTCCTGCAAATCCTGCAGTCTGTAACATATATCCCTCTTGTAGCATCCAACCACCAAGACCCATTCCTCTCAACAAGAAATTATCACCATCCTCGTTTACGATTGCTTGACCTTCAGTCGTCAGCCACTGTTGCGAATAACTCGTGCCCATCATCAAAGATGCAATAGCACAACTCAATAGTATTCTTAGAAGGTGATTATTAAACATACAGTGGTGTTTTATAGGTGTTGTTCTTATTCTGGTTGGAATACCCTGATATAGTCAACTATCATATGTTGCGGAAACATTGTTGTCGCATCCGGAGATCCAGGCCAATTTCCACCCACAGCAACATTAAAAATGAAGAAGAATGGATCATTGAATGGGTATGGGTTTTGTGCTCCAAGACTATTTTTGGTTACCGTATGATATTTCACATCATTCAAATAAAAGTCGATCTGGTTTTCTACCCAAATCACTGAAAACACATTAAACTCATCAGAAAATTTCTTTCCTCCAGATAAAACAGTCGATTCACCATTTAATATATGATCTCCGTTCGAGTTAGCATAATGCACAGTTCCGTGTAGTCTATTTGGCTCATGACCAACAATCTCCATAATATCAATCTCTCCACATCTTGGCCAACTCACTTCTGAAATATTACCACCTAACATCCAAAGTGCGGGCCATACACCTTGCCCTTCTGGTAAAACAGCTCGGATATCTACCCTACCATGGGTAAACTCAAACTTATCTTTTGTGATTAATCTAGAGCTTGTGTAATTGAATCCATTGATGAACTCTTCTAAAGCTTCGATAACCAAATACCCATCTACTAATGATGTATTATCTCTTCTATAATATTGAAGCTCATTATTACCCCAACCCCAGTTACCATTTCCAATTTCGTAGGTCCAGATAGACTCGTTCAGGGAGTTCCCCGCGAACTCATCGCTCCAGATCATTGTCATACCTGGATATTCTTCAGGTGTTTCATAACCTTCAGAAGGTATAATAACAGAACCTGAGCCTAAGTCATCGTTTTCGATTGTTATTACTCCAGTTCCTTCTCCAATAACTGCACCGGAGACATTAACTATATTTAAATGAAAAGTCTCATCTAGCTCCGAATGTTCATCTCCAAAAATTTCAATTTTGATGTTTTCTTGAACAGAGCCAACATCGAAAACAATACTCTGTGAAGTTGCAACATAGTCTTCCCCAGCAATTGCAGAAACATCTTCAGTTTCAACAAATATGGTTACTTGTTCTTCTGCAAGCTTTGATAGTCGGATGCTTGCAAAAACAGCCTTTGTTTCAGTGTTACCTTCAAGAACTGTAATAGGATCTACAGAAACTGAAGCCAAGGTTACTGGTTGCATTGGTTCGTTGTCTCCTCCACAAGAAGAGAAAGTAGTCAGAACCAAAGAAAATGCGAGAATAGAAAGTAGTCGTGTCATGTTAATTCAGATAAAAGAGCATCTGCCAATGACAGATGCTCTGTATTACTTTAAATATATCTTACTTATTAATCAAATGCTTGATTAATTGATAGATTCTAATGTAATTGTCCAATAGCAGCATCCATCAGGTGTATATGCTATTGTTAATACAATCTCATCTTTTTCTGCTGTAGATGTATATCCAATAACATCATAAGTAATTTCTGATGCTGGTGTACCAAGACCATCATTTGTCAATTCTCCTTGATTAAATGGTTTGTTGAAGCCTAAATAAGCTCCAGTTCCAACTACTCTAATTTGTCCAAGGTTGTCACCTGAAGCTTCCAAAGCTTCGAAAGTGAAGTCGCCACCTGCAAACACATCAAAAGGAGAAACAAGATCACCAACAGGCGTACAAGCAAATGCTCCACCCATATAGTCTTCTGCCCATACATCTTCTTTTACATCAATCTTGAATGCTCCACCATCAGTAAGAATAAATTCATCATCCATCTGGCAAGCTCTTTCCATTGCACCAGCTTCATCAAGACCTCCCCAGAAGTCTCCACCATTAGGGAATGATCCAACCTTATATGAACCTGCCCCTGCAAGTCTCCAAACTTTTCCATCTGCATTAGAAAGCGCTTCTGCACTAAAGAGAGCATCACTTACTGATACTGTCATTGTCGTCATATCACTTACCATATTAGCATCTGTAGCTGTTAATGTTACTTCATAATCACCAGAAGCTCCGTATGTGTGTGTAGGGTTATCCTCAGTCGACATACCTCCATCACCGAAGTCCCACATATAAGAAGTAGCATTCGCTGATTGGTTAACAAACTCAACCGTGAGACCATCCTTATTTACATCAAATTGTGCTCTAGGCTCAGAAGAAGGAAGTGGTGGAAGGTCTGACTCATTTTCATAACTTACCAAGTAGAAGTTCCAGCTAAACCCATCACCTTGTAATGCCATATGAAGCGTATCTGCAACATCACCATCCGCTAGGTTGAATACATTGTAGGTCTTGCTTTGAATTGGAACGTAGTTATCTCCAGCATTTGTTTTTACAGGAAGTCCTATGTAGTTTCCTAAACCTGTTGTTGTAAGAACACCAGTAGAACTTTCGTAAGTGTAAGAGTAATCACCACCATTTGCAAACCCACTCACGTCTTCTCCAGTCTGAAAGTGCGTCCATACATCACCATCAGACTCGTCAAAGCAACCTTCATTTTCTTTCCAACCACCGTTCACTGCTGCATCAATAAAGACTGTTCCGTTAGTATTTGCTTCATATCTTCCATCTCTATAGAATGTATAACTATCATCCAAAATACATGGTCTATCTCCAAGAGGAGTAACTCCACCAAAAGACCACCAAGCGTTATCATTCAATGCTGGACCAATACCTAGAGCAATTCCTTCTCTTAATAAATACCATGTCTTACTCTCAGTACCTGCTAATAAAGCTAGTTGCTCATTAGGGTCTGTTAGTGTGAAAGACTTACTCTGCTCAGAAGCTGCGCCTGATCCATCTCTTGCTGTAAGCGTAACTGTGTATTCTCCACCTGCAGCATAGGTATGCACAGGATTTTCTTCAGTAGAAGATTCGCCATCTCCAAAATCCCAAGAATACTCCGTAGAGTTTGCAGAGAAGTTTGTAAATGACACTTTAAGGAATTCTACTGCATCCACTTCAAATTGGAAACTTGCAACAGGAGAGTCTCCATTGCCGCCATCTCCTGGTTCTTCATCATCACCGCACCCCATAAATACTAGAAGCGCAAAGGCAGGAACCAAAAATTTGATCCACTTTGTTGTTTGATAAAACATGTTGTTAGATTTCATAATTACTGTTTGTTAGAATTTTTATTGAAATAAGCTCGCATCCGGATATTCCGTCAAATTAGGAGCCACTTGTGTTTCTTGAAATGCTATTGGCAACCAAAGGTGTGTATTCTCATCAAAGTTGCCTTCTCTTATGTCGTCACCTGAAAAAAGCGTGCTATTTGCTCTTCCAGAACGTACGAGGTCAAACCATCTATCACCTTCCATCGCAAATTCTACTCTTCTTTCATACCAAATCACATCTTGCAATGACCAGTTCTGGTCAGCCATAAGTTGTTGTGCTGTTCGGAAAGATCCGGAGTTGTCTCCAGGTCCAGCTGCTCTCTCCCTGACGATATCAATATAACCCATTGCTTCAGCATCTGATCCCGAACCTCTATGTAGGGCTTCTGCTAGCATTAAGAGTACATCAGCATATCTTATTGAGTAGATATTATCATCTTTGGTTAAGTTAGGATCTCCACCATTGACATTATTACCTTGGTATTCTTTGAAGTTGGCATACTTTTCTTGCCAATAACCAGTATAATCAACAGGGTTGGATTGAGTCAAGTCAACAACAACATCACATGATCCGCCAGCTTCTAATATATCATTCTCCAGCTCATCAACTGTAACGATTGCAGCATCTTGACGATAGGCATCATCTGGCAAGTATGTGTCATAGAGTCCTTGTGTAGGCAACATGAATCCCCATCCATCAGCGTAGTCAGGGTGTGCCGTACATAATCCTCTAATACCACAAAGTTGTACCATTCCATTTCCTTCAATTCCTTCAAACCATCCCCAGTCACTAGGCCATAGATTAGACTTCTGTATTTCAAATACAGATTCTGCTGGATTCTTCAATCCAAATCTGAAAAGTTCAGCATAATCATCCATCAATGTGTATGCACCTGACTGCACAACACCCGTAAGTTGTTCAGCTGCTTGATCAAACTTTGATTGGTCGTCATTAGCCAAATCACCCCAGTAGAGATACACCTTTCCCAGGAGAGCCTGTGCAGCACCCTTTGTAGCTCTACCTGCCTCGGAAGAAGAAACAGAGATTGGTAGTAAACTCACTGCATCCAATAAATCTGATTCTATTGCTGTAAAGACCTCTGTCATGGTATTTCTACTCACATCTACATCTTCTGGAGTTAGCAAGTCTGTAACTACAGGTATTGGACCAAAGTGCTTGAATAACTCGAAGTGATAGTATGCTCTCAAAAATTTAGCCTCAGCTTGATATCTATCGACAAGCGGCGAGGTAAACTCAGGCTTATGAATCACAAGGTTAGCTCTAAAAATACCAATATAAAACCTTCTATAAATTGGCTGAGTAACGGCATTGGTATTGGTATTTCTAAAATCATCAAACTCCTGCCATCCAGGTTGATCATTGTCTGAAGTATCTCCTCCGGCATGTGCATTGTCAGAACGAATCTCACTGAACATCACCTCAGATATCCAATGCCCAAACGCCATGGTCCAACCGATAGGGTCATATGCAGCTACTAAAGCTGCGAACACTTGATCATCTGTTTGGTAAAAGTTTTCTGACAAAAATTCATTCACTGGATCAACATCAAGATTGTCCTCAGAGCATGTCACAAAAACAAAAGCTAAGGCTAGGATTGTTATATATTTTGAAAATTTCATTGTACTCTTTTATTAGTTATAATGTAATTTTTATTCCTCCACCGAGCGAGCGATTCGCCGGATAAAATCCTTTATCAATACCTGTATCAAGAATCCAACCAGAAGTACCAATCTCTGGATCAAATCCTCTGTAATTTGTCACAGTCATTAGGTTATTTGCTGAGAAATATACCTTCAGTCCTTTGATTTTAATTTTCTCAGTTATTCTATCAGGAAGGCTATAACCAACTTGTAAGTTTCGTAGCCTCAAGAAAGACCCATCTTCAACATAAAAATCTGATGGTCTTTGGTTGTTATTTGGATCTGTAGAAACTAATCTTGGCAACTCAGTACTTGGATTGTCTGGAGTCCATCTGTCAAGCCAGAAATCTTGATAATTAGTGTAACTGACATCAGATCTTTCATATGTTCTATAGATGTCATGTCCTAACTGTGAACCTAATATCACACTAAAATCAAAGCCTTTGTATGTCGTAGACACTGTCAAACCAAATATATGATCTGGCCAAGGGCTTCCTATATGTCCAATGTCATCTGTGTTAATCTCTCCATCTCCATTGGTATCAACAAAGCGCAAATCACCTGGTGCTGCATTAGGCTGTAACGGATCACCTGAACTATTAATATGAGAAAACACCTCAGCTTGTGTCTGGAAAATACCATCTGTCTGATATCCGACGAAATGTCCAACTGGGAACCCCTCTGTCATTCTTGTAATCGCTTGATTTCTAACAGGCCATCCCCATCCATCAATAAATCCAGAATCTCCCGCTACACTAATAACTTCATTTGTAAAGGTCGTATAGTTCAGCGTAGTGTTAAACTTTAGGCCACCTAAGTAAAACTTATAGCTTAAACTGGCCTCTATACCATTATTCTGAATTTCTCCAAGGTTACTTATTGGATTATTTGTTGCCCCAATAAAGCCCGGAAGCACTTGAGCCATTAATAAATCCTTCGTGTTTTTCTGATAGTAGTCAACTTCTGCAGTTAACTGATCATCCCACAATCTGAACTCAAGTCCTATATCAAACTGGACACTTTCTTCCCATTTGATGTTTGGATTAGGCGGAGTCGCTAACGCCGAGCCTAGATTTAATGATTGTTCTATCCCAAATGGATAGCTGAAAGCATTTTCAATTCTTGAAGCAAAAGCAAGCGGTCTAATCCTATCGTTTCCATTAACACCCCAGCTAGCCCTGATTTTTAAGAAGTTAACTGGACCTAAGTTGTAGAAGCTCTCATCCGAAACAACCCAACCTGCTGAAAACGATGGGAAAACCCCGAATCTATTGGCAGAACCAAAGTTAGACGAGCCATCCCTTCTCAGCGTGGCTGAAAACAAATATTTCTCATTGTAGTCATAGAGTAATCGACCATAATAAGAGATCATTCTATATTTCACACCTATTCCTCCGTAGGCAAGATCAATAGTATCTTGTCCTGCATCAAGGATTTGGAAATTATCTTGAAACTGTACTTCCGATGGAATAAACTGAGAGCTACCACCCGCTTGCTCTGACTCACTATCTCTGTATGAAGTTCCTATAATTACATCTACATTATGCACCTCTTTTAATGTCTTTTTGTAATTGACATAATTCTCAATCTGGTAAGATTGTGCAAAACCATATCCCTGCACTATATCATTAGAGACGTTAACAAAAGATGGGTGAAAAGCATAGTCTGGCGTAAACGATCTGAATTTATACCAGAAATAGTCAACACCTAAGTCAGAATGAAATCTTATTGATTCAGTTGGTTCGAAATCTAAGAAAACATTTCCAACTATTTGATCTGCGTGACCATTACCACCAGTAATAAACAATCTACTTAGCGGATTAATATACTCTTTTTGTACCCAGTTAGATTGTGCGAAGCCATATTGTGCAGCTGGGTCATACACATCTGTTATTGGATCATAGGAAAATGCATCTGAAATTACAGTTCCAAAAGAGTTATTTATACCGATATTTTCATTTTGAACTCTATTGAGATAGATATTCTCTCCGAATGTCAAATAATCTGTAATTGGTTTCTTTCCATTTATCCTAGCTGCGTATCTCTTATAATTTGATTTTTCTTGTCCGACAACACCATTCTGATCCCAGTACTGCAATGACAAAAACATGTTATTTGCGGAAGCTGAAAGACTATGAGACTGCGTGGTCGCCGGATTAAAGATGACATCCATCCAGTTTGTATTTGGAAGATTTGCTGCACCTAGTTGCGGAAAGCCAAGTGCTTCTAAAGATCCTGCTTGATTACCATTAGTAAATTTTTCTCTAGTGATGGCAATATAGTCATTCGAATTAAGCATCGTTGGCAACCTCCATGGTTCCGCAGTAGATGTAAATCCTTCATACACTACCTCAGGGACACCTTCACCACTCTTTGTTGTAATGATCACAACACCATTTGCTGCTCTCGCTCCATAAATTGCACATGAGGCTGCGTCTTTCAATACATCAACACTCTCTATGTCATTTGGATTAATATTGTCTATTCCCGAAACCTGCAATCCATCTACAATGAATAGTGGTGTGTTATCACCATTCGTACTGATACCTCTAATCAATATTGCTTTTCCGGCTCCTGGTTGTCCAGAAGATTCACTCACAATAAGTCCAGAAACCTGACCTTCTAGGGCGGATTGTACATTTTGTACTTGATATCCTTCTAAATTTTCAACGCTGATTTTTGAAATGGACCCTGTTGCTACTTTCTTTTTCTGAACACCGTAACCAATGACGACAACTTCATCAAGTAATTCACTCTCAGGATACATCACAAGATCAATTGCCGATCTTCCTCCAATTAGCACATCTTCAGTCTTAAAACCAGTATAAGAAAACACTAACGTGTCAACTCCCTCTGGAACATTCAAATTATAAGTACCATCTATATCTGATATAGTACCAGTTGTACTACCCTTTGCTAAAACAGAAACTCCAATGAGAGGAAGGTTGTCTTCTCCGGAGGTAATAGTGCCTTTGACTGTCTGACTCTGGCCGAGCATAATCGTAGCGCAAAGTGACAAGCAGGCTATCGCGTAAAGTTTTTTCATAGATTCTAATATTCTTCACCTAAAAATAACATTGCACCTTTCTTATTCATTGACATTCAATGCCTAAGATAAGTTGTCGTGTATTTGTCGTAGAAAGCAATATTCGAGCCATTCTGCCCCTATTTTACGTCATTTTTTGTTCAGACGCTACCTAATTAGTGCAGTCGAGGTCTATTTACTTGGCTTCCAACGAAAAACGATGATAATAAGAATTGTGATTATTTTATGAATCAAATACCGTTCTCTATTACTCTTAATATGCAGAACTCAATTCTCATCTTCTTTTGAATCAAAATAATTACCAATGCAAGTAATGAAATGCTACAATAAACCATTTGAAATAAAATACCTTTGAGCAATATGGGACTAATTACGATTTCTAAAGAACAACATATTGCTGTTGTCACTTTAAATAGACCTGACAAGCTCAATGCACTTAACTTGGAAATGCTAGAAAGTATAATTGGTGCATCTATAGATATCCAAACTGACAAGAACATCAGGTGTGTAGTCATTCAAGGAAACGGAAAAGCGTTTTGTGCTGGTCTAGATCTTGAAAGCTTTAGTCCAGGATCACCTATGCTTGATCAACCACTGGAAGAAAGAACACATGGTTTGACTAACATTTGGCAAGAAGCTGTTTGGTGTTGGAGGCGATTAGACATTCCCGTGGTTGCAGCCATCCACGGCACAGCTTTTGGAGGTGGACTCCAGTTAATGCTAGGTGCTGATATAAAGTATGTGCACCCTGATACCAAATTGAGTATTCTTGAAGGTAAGTGGGGAATTATACCCGATATGTGTGGATCATATCTGATGAGACTCTCAGTGAGAGATGATATTATTAGAGAGCTTACTTATACTCATCGGGTGTTTTCAGGAGAAGAGGCCGTTAACTTTGGTTTTGCTACACATCTTTCCAATGATCCTCACACTGATGCTAAGTCATTAGCTGAAACTATTGCCTTGCAGAACCCTAGCTCTGTAGTACAAGCAAAGCAGCTTCTTAATAAAAGTCAAGATCTTGATCTTGCTTCAACACTCCAATTAGAATCGACTTTGCAATCGAAAATTATTCGATCAGAAAACCAATTTGAATCAGTCTTCTCTACATTACAAAAAAGAAAACCTACATATAAAAACTATCGGACCAATGGTTAAGTATCCACACCTTCTCAAGCCTTTAGACTTAGGCTTTACAACGCTAAAAAATAGAGTCATTATGGGATCTATGCATACAATGCTTGAAGAAATCCCAGGTGGCAACCATTTAGCTGCCGCATTCTATGCTGAACGTGCTAGAGGTCAGGTTGGACTGATGGTTACTGGTGGCATTGCTCCTAATCTGGAAGGTGTAGTTGCAGATGGCGGAGCTACTTTAATGACGCAAAAAGAAGTCAATCATCATAAAGTAATCACTGATGCCGTACACCAGGCAGACGGAAAGATATGTATGCAAATCCTGCATACTGGGAGATATGCTTATTCACAAAAGCTAGTGGCACCATCTCCTCTAAAAGCACCAATTAACATGTTCACCCCGAGGGAGCTATCAAAGGATGATATTGAACGCACAATAGCTGACTATGTCAACTGTGCTGCCCTTGCTCAAGAAGCAGGTTATGATGGTGTCGAAATTATGGGGTCTGAGGGATACTTAATCAATCAGTTTATTGCCAAAAGAACAAATCATAGAACTGATGCATGGGGTGGTGATTATAGCAATAGGATACAGTTTCCTTTAGAGATTATAAAGCGGACAAGAAAGCAAGTTGGAGAACATTTCATCATAATCTACAGATTATCAATGCTGGATTTGGTTGAAGGGGGAAGTACTTGGGAAGAAGTTGTTCATTTAGCTAAAGCTGTAGAAAAAGCTGGCGCAACACTCATTAACACTGGAATTGGCTGGCATGAAGCGAGAGTACCTACAATAGGTTCAGTAGTGCCAAGAGGAGGGTTTGCCTGGGTAACAAAACGGTTGATGGGAGAAGTATCAATACCATTAATCGCTACTAACCGAATCAATACTCCAGAAATTGCAGAGAACATACTAGAAGAAGGCTGTGCAGATATGGTCTCCATGGCGAGACCTTTTCTAGCAGATTCTCAGTTTGTTCAGAAAGCCATGGATGGAAAGCCCGAAGAAATTAACACCTGCATAGCCTGTAATCAAGCTTGTCTTGATCATACATTTACCATGCAACGATGCTCATGCATTGTAAACCCAAGAGCTTGCTATGAAACCGAGTTAAATTATCTGCCTACGAATAAGAAAAAGAAAATTGCAGTTGTAGGAGGTGGACCTGCCGGTTTGGCTGCTGCTACAATATCTGCCGAAAGAGGTCATTCTGTCCATTTGTATGAAGCTACTGACAAATTGGGTGGTCAATTCAATATGGCAAAAATAATCCCAGGGAAAGAAGACTACGCTGAGACAATCAGATACTTCTCTACGATGTTAAACAAATACAATGTCTCAGTATCTCTTAATACGAAAGTGAGTGCTGAAGAATTGAACTCCGCATCTTACGATGAAATTATCATTTGTACTGGTGTCATACCAAGGTCAATCATGTTTGAAGGAGTGGATAACGAACGCGTATTATCTTATAGAGATGTATTATGGCATAACAAACCTGTAGGTAAATCTGTAGCTATAGTAGGAGCAGGTGGAATTGGTTTTGATGTGGCTGAATATTTATCTAACGACGATGATGAGCCCATTTCAACCGAAGCCTATATGAAAGAATGGGGGGTTGATATGGCGTATTCTTCAGCAGGAGCAACTGCTCTAGCACAACCTAGTCCTTCCCCAAGACAACTCTATTTACTTAAGAGATCTCCAGGAAAGCATGGTAAATCCTTAGGTAAAACTACAGGTTGGATCCATAGAGCAAGTCTGAAATACAAGAATGTAGAAATGTATTCTAGTTGTGAGTATCTCTCCTTTTCCGAAAACGGTTTTACAATACAATCAAATGATAAAGAAATGACTCTTGAGGTGGATAATGTTATAATTTGTGCTGGTCAAGAATCAAACGAATACTTAGCTAAAGACCTAGAACTTCCAGCTGAAAACATTCACATTATTGGTGGTGCCAGAAAAGCAGAGGGTCTTGATGCAAAGCGAGCAATCAAAGAAGCGGCTGAAATTGCTGCAAGGATATAATTCTATCTTTCTTCTTGAATCTTGATAATTTGTTTTCCACTGATTGATTTGGAAATAAAATTATCAAATGCAAGCTCAGCATCCGCAAATCCATAGATCATTGGTACATGCTTGTTAATGCGATCTTCACTACCCCATTGAAGTAACTGCCTGACATTACTCAAGTATGATTCAGGAGCTTCTTTTCGAAATCGTCCATAAAAAACACCTACTACACTACTCCCCTTTAATAAAGAGATGTTGGTAGGTATTTTGGGGATTTGTCCAGCTACAAAACCAACAACAAGATGTCTGCCTTGCCAAGCTGTCGCTCGATACGCTTGCTCTGTATATTGAGCACCAAGTACATCTACAATAACATCCGCACCTTTGCCATTTGTCCAAGACTTAATATCATTTTTGAGGTCGTCACTGACTAGAATAGCGCTGTCTGCTCCAATTTTCTTGCAGTATTCTAACTTATCTGGAGATGAAGTAACAGCTAGCACTTTTGCTCCTAACAACTTTCCAATCTCAATAGAAGCTGTCCCAATTCCTCCTGACGCTCCTAGAACAACTAACGATTCACCAGCACGTATATGTGCTCTGTCCTTCAATGCATGATAAGCTGTGCCATAAGTGTATAACAATGCACAAACTTGTAGATCTGGTATGTCTTCCTCAATTACTATCACATCTGAACTTTCCAAGACTTGGTAGTCTGCCATACCACCATGAGTACCAATATGCAGAATCTTATCTCCAAGATTTAAATTTTTAACTGATTGTCCCAGGTCCGTAATGATTCCTAAAGACTCACAACCTGGTATATAGGGTGGGTTAACTGTTACTTGATATCTGCCCTGTGCTATGAGTAAGTCTGGATAGTTAAGTGAACAGTACAAGACCTTAATCCTAACCTGGTTGTCAGAAATTTCTGGGATTGGTACATCAGCGGTCTCAAGCCGATAACTTGATCCTTCGGAATAACATACCACAGCCTTCATTGGATTAGCGTTTTGGTTTGTCAGAAACTTTCATTGTAATCTTAGCTCTTACAACAATTTGATTGTCATTATCAAATACAGGTACATCACAAACGACTTCTTGACACCTTTCCCAATCGACCTCACTTAAGTCGCACTTTGCTACTAAGTCTGTTTTTGCCTTCTTTAGATATTTGACATCCATTCCTGTCGGTATCCATCTTCGGTGTTTGGGGATAGATGCTTCCATACAAATACCTGCAGCAAACTCACATAAGTTACAACAAGCTATAGCATGTACTGTCTTGAGGTGATTGTGGACTGCTCTTCTTTTCTGCATTGACACCTCGATTTGATTGTGTGCCAAGTGCTGAATAATCGGCCTTATTGTTGTGAAGTAGGGAGCCATTCTGGCTACAACCTTCGAAAAGAGTATTCTACCGAAAGGAAACTTAAGGAATCTGGCTTGTAAACTAAGAAGACGATTCAAATCTCGATATTAATATTTTCTATACCGCTTTTTATTGTTGGTTCTGTTGCTCCTTCCCCTGTTGCTTTTTGAATGATGATTAGAGTGCGATCTTTTTCTTCTCTTCATTCCTTTCATCAATCCATCCAACGAAACGTCTTCATTGATTTTCAATTTCCCCTCTGAGATAATCTCTAAATCTTCCATGATGATTTCATCACTCACATAGTGCTCTCTATTCCAGTTCTTGTAGGCCATTTTCATAAATGAGCCAATAATCTTTACGAACTCCTGCTTCTTTTCTCCCTCTTCCATCGCTATGGCCTTTGTTATCAGATCTTTTATCTGAATACCATAGTGGCGATGTGTCTTATTCCTTGTAGGGTACTCAACCTTCTGAGGAGTGATGATATTCACTGTTGGCTCAGGTATATTGCCCTCTGGTGGCACAACATCAATGTCAAACTTAGCCATTCGGAAAAAATGTTTCCAAAGCTTATTGATATAATCGTTTCTGGTATGTTGCTGTGGAACAATTTGCGACATAAGATAGACAATTGCCTCTGCAAATTCTTGTCTTTCCTTTTTGTCAGTAATTGTCTTACAATGATTAATCAGCTTATGGATATTCCTTCCATATTCTGAGATTATAAGTGGTTCTTTTTGACTTGAATATTGCATTAGGGTTTCTAATTTATGCTGTGCAAATGTATGAAAACTATTCAACTGTGACTGATTTCGCTAGGTTACGAGGTTGGTCAACATGACAACCTCGCATCACAGCGATATAATAAGATAAAAGTTGTAGCGGCACTACTGAAAGTAACGGTGATAACGGTTCTTCTATGTATGGTATCTCAATAGTAAAATCAGCCATACCCTTTATGATGTGGTCACCTTCTGTAACAACAGCAACAACAATGCCCTTTCTTGCTTTGACTTCTTGGATATTACTGACTATTTTCTCGTGTGCTGACTTATTTGTTGCTATCACTACAACAGGCATGTACATATCTATTAATGCTATTGGCCCATGCTTCATTTCTGCTGCTGGATAGCCTTCTGCATGTATGTAAGAAATCTCTTTCAGTTTTAATGCACCCTCCAAGGCTACTGGAAAGTTATAGCCTCTGCCCAGGTACAATGCGTTTGATGTATTTCTAATCTCGCTCGCTATGTACTTGATCTGGTCAGCTTTTGTAAGAATTTTTGCCACTAAAGACGGGACAGATTCTAGTTCTGAAAGCAGTTGTCTATAGTAACCTTCACTAATCTTTCCTTTTTCATACCCTAAGATGATTGCCATCAAAGTAAGAACAGTCAATTGACTAGTAAAGGCCTTAGTACTCGCAACACCTATTTCTGGACCACAATGAATGTAGCTTCCCGAATCCGTAGTTCTTGCAATTGTAGAGCCTACATTATTAACAATTCCATAGATGAATGCCCCTTTAGACTTTGCCAGATTTATGGCTGCTAGTGTATCGGCTGTTTCTCCAGATTGAGACAGTGCAATAATGACATCGTCAGGAGAGATAATCGGATTTCTGTATCTAAATTCCGAAGCATATTCCACTTCTGTAGGAATTCTTGCTAAGTCTTCAAAGAGGTATTCAGCAATCATGGCCGCATGCCAAGAAGTACCACAAGCTGTTAATACTATCCTTTTCGCTTGCTTAAACCTATTTAAGTGTTGCTCCATCCCGCCGAGCTTTGCCCATCCTTCGTCTGCACTCAATCTTCCTCGCATTGACTCTGCAATAGTCAACGGTTGTTGATAAATTTCCTTCAACATGAAGTGCTCATATCCACCTTTCTCTAGTTCCTCTATGTTAAGGTCTATCTGTTTGATTTCTGGGTCAGCCACTTCGTTCTCAATCGTTCGTATTTCATAGTCACCATCTCTGTGAATAGTAATGATCTCTTCGTCTTCTAAGTAAATTACCTTATCTGTAAATTTTACAATTGGAGAAGCGTCAGAAGCTAAAAAGAATTCCTTTTCGCCGAGACCAAAGACAAGTGGACTAGAGTTCTTAGCCCCAACAATCTTATTAGGATCATTCTTATCTAGTACGACTATTGCATATGCTCCTACTACTTTAGTGAGAGCTCTTCTAGTAGCTTCTTCTAAAGGAAGATCTTCTGTATTACGGATTTCTTCGATGAGATGAATGAGTACTTCAGTATCTGTTTCACTGACAAAAGTGTGTCCTAGCTTTTCTAGAGCAGTTCTTAACGTACTATAATTCTCAATAATCCCATTATGGATTATTGCCAGATTACTATCTCCAGATAAGTGAGGGTGAGCATTTATATCATTCGGAGCTCCATGGGTTGCCCATCTGGTATGTCCCATACCAAGCGTTCCATGTACTTTGTCTTGTTCAATGATTTTTTCAAGATCCAGGACCTTTCCTTTACACTTGAAGGTGTGCATTCCTCCATTAATAATGGATACTCCAGCACTATCATATCCTCGATATTCTAGCCTTTTTAGACCTTCTATGATAATTGGGTAAGCCTCTTTTGGACCTACATAAGCAACTATACCACACATAATTGATTGTGATTAAAACTAAAAAATAACAACAACTTTCAGAAAAAGTTATTGCGGATCAGTTATCACTAGTTTGAGTTTTATCTCGTCGGAATCACCAGAATTACCTACAAGAGCAGAGCGAAATGGAGTTTCTATTTTGCCCCTTATAATTAACTCTAAAATAGGGTTGGAAATTTCTTGGTTCAGTAAATTTATGATATGATTGGTGATTTTTAATCGATAAACGACTTTTTTCACTCCATTCTCTTCAATATGCACAGTTGAGCCACCAAAACCTGCCTCGAAATCGGCTTGTGTACTTCCCAAGACTGCATCTTCAACAATGACCATGTTTCCACTATCATTTTTATAGAGTGCAACTATTTCGTCTGGTAATCTTTCAACAAAGTCAGCTTGAGGCTCTTGCTCTATAACAGTGATCTCTAACTCAGCATAATTAATTCCTTTTCCTTCAAATTGCATCACAGCACTGAGATCCACTGTTGGATTGACACCTCCCATTCCTTGTATGTAGCATTTTGAGTTGTCTCCGGCTAAAGCTTGTTCAACTTCGCTGCCAGCATAATCATGTATAAAATTGCTAAACTTGAATGTACCTAGAGCAAAGTTATGTACAAGCTTAGCTGTATCGTCTTTGGTATAGAACATTGACATTATAGCATTTGTACTACTACTTGAGAAACTCTCAAAGTTTAAACCAATAAAAGACGAACTACCTCCAGACGTAGAAGTAAATGCAAATCCACGGATATTTTCTTGATATGCACTATCCGTTTCTACAAACGTAGGATCAAGTATTTCTTGACCTAAGGCTGCATCAATTGGAATTCTGATGTGCGGTCTCGAACCTACAACATCATCAACTAAAGGGTTAAAAACGAATACAGAATCAAGATATCTCGGTGTAATTGTAACCGTACCTACAGGTGTTGGGTCATACTCAAAGCTTGCATCAGTATAAATAGTGTCCTGTCTCTCTGAAATTAATGGACTTGAAGAAGGAAATGCGTTCAACCTATGTACATTAATTGTATGATTAGCAAGAGTGTCCCCGTATCGTGGTAGCGTATCAAGAGGCAGGATCATGATTAAAGAATCGAAAGTCGAATTGTCAAAATCAGGCAATGAAGCACTCATGATACCTGAAGTCAAATACAATTCAGAAACAGCTCTTCCAAACACTGGATCGTTTGTTTCGCCTAAAACATATCTCCGGAAATTCGTGAGATTAAAGCCATCAGTCGCAAAACCAACGATTGAATCATCTTCTACTGTAGATACTACAGGATGCAGTGTATCTGTAAAGTTGACAACAATATTGTCATTGTTTAATAACTCAACGCCAACAAGCTCCGACTCTGAGCATGCAACAACTAAAACGATACATATTGCACTAAGGAATACTAAGACTTTATTCATACTGTAGACTACGCGGTATCTGATTGAATCTTGGGTTATTCTTCTATCAATGAGTTATAGAACTTCAGATTCTCTTCAATATTTTCTTCTTCTTCTAAATATTCTAATTTTGGTAAATCAGCAGCATCAATTGCAGCAACTTCATCTTCAACTAAATCATCACTTCCTTTAACAAGAGCATCAGCATAATGAATCGCACCTGCATTCAATCTCACTTTTCCATCTTTAATAAATGGCGCCAAATCGGCCTCCTCTTCGATTCCCATTATTGACGCTATTTCTATAAATTTATCATTAAAGTGCTCTTCTAATGTCGTCTTGTAAGCAGAGAAAACACAAACACTATTTTCAAAAATAGGCTCGTCTTTATACACTGTTTTTAGATAAGCAGGAATCAGGCTCGTGAACCAACCATGGCAATGAATGATATCTGGTGGCCAACCGAATTTCTTTACTGTTTCGAATACACCTTTACAGAAGAAGACCATTCTTTCTTGATTGTCTTCAAAGACACTTTCATCATCATCCAAAAAGAAATTCTTTCTGCTAAAGAATTCTTCATTGTCTAAAAAGTACACCTGCATTCTTGTTCCAGGAAGGCTTGCTACCTTAATAATTAATGGATAATCCTCATCGTCTACAATAATATTAAGGCCTGATAATCTGACGACTTCATGAAGTCTATGTCTTCTCTCATTGATGGGACCAAACTTTGGCATTAAAATTCGGACATCATACTGAGAATAGGCTTTCTTAGGGAGACTCTTTACTTTCTCTGAAATTTCACCTAAAGCCGTGTAGGGATCCATCTCTTGAGTTACAAACAGCACTCTTTTCTTACTCATACTTCGATTTTCTTATTTCGAATCGTTAACCCAAATAAATTGGGAGTGCAAAGATAGTTAAAATTCTACTTCTCGAAGTAGGTCCACCTTCATAAATCCATTGAAAATCAAGTATATACGTTTTTTATATACGTGTCTACGGTCTACATTGCTAGCCTGAAATTGCTTGCATCAGTGTAGCACAAATGATTGCACCATAGGTACCTAAGGCGTAACCTAACACTGCCATTAAGACCCCAACTGGAGCTAAGGCTTCATTAAATGCTGATGCAACAACAGGTGCAGAGGCAGCTCCTCCAACGTTAGCCTGACTACCAACAGCAACAAAAAAGAATGGTGCTTTAATAAGCTTTGCCATAATCAGGAGTAGAAGCACATGCACCAGCATCCAGACTATGCCTATAGCAAACAAACCTAAATTGTCGAAGACCTCTCCAAGGTTCATTTTCATTCCAATCGTAGCCACTAAAATGTAGATAAATATTGACCCCCATCTTGAGGCTCCAATTCCTTCCAGTTTTCTTGCCTTTGTAAAGGAAAGTATGAGCCCGAATGTAGTACTAATAACAATGAGCCAAAAGAAGTGAGAAGTGAGACTATCTAATCTATAACTAGAGAGCCATGCTTTCTTTGTTTTCATAAATGGAGTAATGACATCTGCCCCCCAGTGACTCAAGGCTACTCCACCAAATGCAACAGCCATCAACACAAAAAGCCTTGTTTTATCAGGCATAACCTCAATGCTTGCTCTATACTCTTTGACTTTCTTCACTAAGTCTGTGATAGCACTATTGTCAGCCTTTAACCACTTATCTATTCTATCTGAAACATTTGCTCCATAGAGCAAGAAGCCCATCCAAATATTAGCCACAACGACGTCAACAACTATCATTGTGCCGAAGAGGTTATCTGCAACATTGTAGATCTCTTTCATTGCTGTCTGATTAGCTCCACCACCAATCCAACTTCCAGCAACAGTCGAAAGGCCACGCCAAACATCATCTGGGTTAGCCTGTATAACATCAGGAGCTATAGCATTAATAAAGAGTAAGGCTATAGGTCCTCCAATAATAATACCTACCGTGGCCGTAAAAAACATAATCAAAGATTTGGGCCCCAAGTTCATCAGACCTTTCAAGTCGATGCTTAAACAAAAGAGAATCAAACTCGCTGGCAACAAAAATCGCGATGCTACATAATAGAGTCTACTGTGCCCTTGATGTGCCTTGTATTCTGCTGCTGGAACTCCATTTTCTGACAAGAAAGTCGTGATTTGATCGTAACTTAATCCTGATGGGAGTGTGAGATTATATGTATTCAATACATCATGAATACCTGCATTATACCAATGCGGAGCTATCAAACCACAAGGATAATTTAATAATGCTGGTATAAAATAACATAACAGTAAAGCAGGAACGAAACGATAAAACTTTTGCCATCCTTGCGACTTCAGTCCTGAAGTATAAAAAATCAAAGCAAGAACCGTCATGAGGATACCAAAGGTTATTGCATCGTTAGTGAATACAGGACTTATAGCAAGAATCATCTGATGTTTTTTTTGTGAATATACAAAAGTAGGTTAGTCGACTAGTCTAAATTCCAACTGTCTAGCTTCTAGGTCTGCATCGATAAGTTTTACCTGAATCTTGTCACCAAGCCTGAGGACGTGATCAGACTGCATAGACTCTGCCTTAAGGTTACCATTTTTTAATTGATATTGCTCGTCTAATGTGTCAAAAGGTATTAGCCCTTCTGCCTTACTATCTGGAAGTTCTACAAATATTCCCCGCTCTATCATTCCAGATACTACACCTTCGAAAGATTCACCGATCTTGCCCATCATATATTCTACTTGCTTATACTTAATGCTTTCTCGTTCGGCTTCGGTAGCTTTCTTTTCTTGGCTTGAGATATGGCCACATTTCTTTTCTAGTTTTTCTTTATCATAACGCTTAGTCTCAATGAGGTTGTCATATAAAATACGATGGACCAAAACATCAGCATATCTTCTTATTGGTGATGTAAAATGAGCGTAGTGACTAAATCCCAATCCAAAATGACCAATATTATCACTAGAGTATACCGCTTTTGCCATAGATCGGATTGCTAGAGGCTCCAGAAGCTTCAATGCTTCGTTTTCTTTAGCATCGATAGCCAGTCTATTAATTGAATCTTTGATGGCTTGGGGTGTCTCTGTCTTAAATGTAAATCCAAACTCGCTTGCAAAAAGACTTACTTCTTGCAATTTTTCGATGTTCGGGTGATCATGTATTCTGTATACAAAGGGTATTTCTTGTTTGCCTTGTTGCCTTCTTTCTATATACAGTGCTACTTCTTTATTAGCCAAAAGCATAAAGTCTTCGACCAACAAATGGGCATCCTTTCTTTCTTTAACATACAGACCTATGGGTTTGCCTTTCTCATCTAACTCAAACTTGACTTCTTCAGAGTCAAAATTGACAGAGCCTTCTTTGAATCTTTTCTTTCTTAGTTTCTTCGCAATCTTATTAAGCTGTTTTAACTCCTTAGCAAATTCACCTTTTTTCGTCTCCAAGATTTCTTGTGCTTCTTCATAGGTAAACCTTCTATCTGAATGGATTATCGTCTTACCAAACCATCTATCAACTACTTGATGCTTTTCATTGAAAGTAAAAATGGCAGAAAATGCAAGCCTATCCACATGAGGCATCAAAGAACAAAGGTTATTTGAGAGTTTCTCCGGCAACATCGGGATGCATCGATCGACAAGATAAACAGAAGTACTTCTATTATAGGCTTCTTTATCTAATGCTGTACCCGGTCTCAAGTAGTGTGTAACATCAGCAATGTGAATACCCACCTCTATTTTACCATCTTCTAATACTTGATAAGATAAAGCGTCATCAAAATCTTTTGCTGTAAGTGGGTCTATGGTTAATGTGGTAACCTCTCGAATATCTCGTCTTAAGTCAAAATCTGATTCCGGTATAGTGTCTGGAATAGCAGCCATCTCTTGTTCAACTTCTTCTGGAAAGAAGCTGTCAAAACCATTGAGGCTTAGAATGGATTGCATAGAGACTTCATTGAGGTTTTCCTCTGGAAGTATAGATTTGACTTTACCCCAGATAGCTTTGTTCTGGCCCTTACCCCAATCTGTAATATCAACAACTACAATATTCTGATCCTGAGCATTCTTCTGATCTTCATGCTTCACATAGACTGCCATTGGCTGCCTTGTACCCATGACGTCCACTAGTGCATAGCGTTTTTGTATAAAAATCCTACCAACAACAGAGCTGATTTTCCTTTTAACAATATTGATCACTTTAGCTTCTCCTCGTCTTCTTCCTTTCGGAAAATGTGCCTCTACTTCTACCCTGTCTCCATCCATTGCACCATTGAGCTTAGAGGGACTGATGTGAAGATCGTTTTCTAAGCCATCAACAATTAAAAAAGCACTTCCTGACCTCGTCATATCGATCTTACCTATGTATGTTTTACCTGATGGCGGCTCTTTTTCTGATCTTGACTTGGTCTTGCCTTTGTACTGTTTATTGATTTTATATTTTCCATCTGAAAACCCAACTAACTTACCTTCAGATTTCAACAATTCAAGAATATGCTTAATAGAGTCAACACTCTTATCATGTTTGATTTTAGCTTTTATTTGCTTAGCCGCATACTTCTTTTTTGCATTTCCCAAAAAGAGGTGAAAGATTTTAGTCTTTAAATCCTCGTTGTTTAGTCGTTTTCCGTATTTCTTCTTTCTACCCATGCAAGTGGTTGGTCTTCTTTTTGTGAATAAATTTCTCCTCCTGGTAATATCTCCATAAAAAAAGCAGAACTGGTTAAGGGATCATAGTCAGTGGTTTGATTTTTTGTCTCCCCTGCCATGATATGAATAATTTTGTCTTCTTGAAGGTTTGCCACTGATTGTATGACTCTTTCTCCATCAGTAATTATCCCGGCTATCACTTTACGTGAAATGATATTCCTCTCTAGTCGGTCTACTGTAGCAATGATGTATTCATGAGAGAGGACGTTTGCTCTCCAATAAATAAGTGTAAAGTAATCTTTCTCTAAGGGTAATTGAAAACATGGAATTACTTCGCCAAGATCATCAATATCTGTTTCCCAGTGTGCCATAATCACACTCTGTAATCTTGTAGGAAGGGGTTTATTAGTTCTGCTTATTTCTGTTATCGAATCCGGAGAAAGAGATACAGGAAGCTCTACTTCTGGAAAGTAGTCCAATATTTCTAAAAGATCTTTTTGTTCCATTCAGTCTCTTTAGACATTAACTAATACAAAGTTATTCTATTCGGTAGACTAACTTTGTGCTTCAGCAATAAATAGGCATATTTTTTCGAAAATTATGAAGTTTCTACTCCTTGGTCTTATAGTATTCTTGATTTATCGGTCCTTTGCACCGAAATCAAAAGAGCAAAAAGAAATTGAATATTCCGAATATGAGGAATTAGAGGAATGAGT
>JAHDEL010000043.1 GCA_020628855.1 Saprospiraceae bacterium
TCATCATCGTCCTCGTCTTCATCATCGTCCTCATCCTCATCTTCCTCGCAGCCTTCTGCTATTGCTACTAACTCCTCAGCATTCTCTACAACTAATGTTAATTCTTCATCTAACAGTTCTATTGGGAACTGTAACACAAGTTCATTGTCAATAGCATCCTCTAACTCTTCATCATTATTTACAGTGATAAGTAAAGTAGTGTCAGCATCCATAAAATTGACCGGGTAAGAGATTGCATAACATTCTAAAGCTTCTTCAAGGCTCTCCAGAATTTCTTCATTCTCCTCATCTTCATCATCGTCTTCGTCTTCATCATCGTCCTCGTCATCATCTTCGTCTTCACAAGCTTCTATCAATGCTTCTAACTCATCTTCATTTGCAACACTAACTGTCTCACCTTCTGGTGTGCTGAGATTTAATGGATAGCTTAAGTCTACAATTGTTCCAGCTAATAAAGCATCAATCAACGCTTCATCATCATTGACAGTGACAATCATCGAATCCTGGTCTATTAAATCCAGAGGATAAGCTACGGTATAACAGTCTTCAAAGTCCTCAATGAGATCCTCAATAATGTCTTCGTCACCTCCTTTAGGGCCTTTAAACTTAATAACAGGTTTGAGCACGTACTCTCCATTCTTCTGAATGATTGAGGTGCAGGCAAAAAACTCAACAATTATATCATTCCCACCACTGAGTAAATCAAAATCTATATTGACTTTGATGGTGTTGTCTTGTTTGAGTTCTAAAGGAAAGGTCTCACCATCTACAACGATGGTATTATTTTCTCCTAGTTCGAAGTAGAGTGATTCTACTGTTTCGAAATCTACATTTCCTGAGGCTAGCAAGGTGTCCACGCCATTCTGGAAATCTAACAAGTTATAAATCCCAGAAGCTGTATTGAGTTCTATTGTGAAGTCTTCATCATCCTCCACGAGTACTTTCAAAATTTCTACATTGACTTCGTCAGCCTCAAAAGGACAATCAGTTAAATAGATACCTAAGACTCTGTTTTGGTTGTCTTGTTGTGTGCCTTCTTGACAGCTCGCAATACAAAATAGCGCAGCAAAGAGTAAGATAAGGTGTTTCATATTTCTCATAGTTAATTTTATACTGGTTTATACGTAGTTCGTTGCAAGAAAGGTTGCACAGATCAGAATTTCTTATTTACTCCAAAATGTATTCCACTTTCTGAAGGATGTTTCACATTGTTAGAGAGTATTGCTTTAGCAAAGTAGGGGCTCATTAATAGACTCCAGTTGCCTTTCAGTTGTAGCTGCCCTTGTATGCTGATCTTTCCAAATATTGGATATGTATACTTTTCATTTTTACGAATCTCTTCAATCACTGGACTGCCATCCCTATTGAGATGATAAGTGTCAGAAGATGCGAGATCATGCTTAGAAATCACTCCAGGGCCTACTTCAACAGTCAATCTCGGGCGATTAATGATCGCGTACATGCAGTCTAACTCAAGCCTAAATTGATCAACTTGTTTTGTAATCTGTGTCGTAGTCGCATTATTCTCTCTTAATTGCAACCCTTCGATTCTGAGATCCACGCTGTTAATCATGGTATGTAGTTGATATCTTCCAAATCCTACTCCACCTGTAACCTTCCACCTATTTGCAACTTGATAATGTAGAAGACCATTGAGAAACAGACCATGACTACCCTGTATAAATCGATGACTTAATCTGTAAATACTCGTTGTAACTGCTACTTGTACCCTCTGCATATCATCACCCATAGTGACAGCATCTTGTTGAAGAGCATGTAATGGCATATTGGTCACCTTCATTCCTGGAATATATCTCTGTATGGGCAAAAGACTCACCACTGCCCTAATTTCAGGCATATGCTTTATTTCCGCCTTAGAAAAGATATTCTCTTCGAGAATTGTATTACCCGCTTGCACTTGGCAGAAACTTACAGTTGGAGTGGATATGCCGCGTCCGCTTACTTCTGAGCTTGTTGCAAAGTCAGATTGATTAGAGTTTGTCTCTATTGAAATAATCTGGATAGCGTTACTAGTTAGTTCTTCATGATTAAGTGGCGCATCTTCTTCTACTTTCTGCAGCTCTGTAATTTGACCGTTGATATGAGGTTGCTGTGCAGCCTTCACCTGCTTGTCTTTCTTGACAAGAGTTAATGCATTATTCTCAAGTCTTTTTGCTGATGTTGACTCTATAACTATCTCTTGTTCATCATCTACACCAATCTGCCATAAACTAAATCCACCCATTATGAGCACTATAGGTATGATCCAATACCATACTTTACATCTCGATTCAGTCTCTAGGGATTGCTCTAACTTATGCCACGCTGGTATAGCATCAGGAATGACCACTTGTTGCTCATAGAGTGCCTTTATTTGTTTTGAAAATTTATCCATGACTTATGCTTTCTAGGGTTGCTTTATTTTCAAAATGTTGTTTTATGATTTGCTTTGCTCTGGATAAGCAAGACTTAGAAGTGCCTTCTTTAATCTTAAGAGCTTCAGCAATTTCTCTATGGGAGTATTCTTCAAAAACATAAAGGTTAAATACTAATCTATAACGCTCAGGTAGTTCTCTAATAATTGGTAAGATCTCAATAGAATTATCCAGTTGCAGATCTGGCTCATAGCTACCAAGTAAGTCATCACTAATCTCTACACGATGGAAATCCTTATTTTTTAAAGTGGACCTATACTTATCAATACAGACATTGACAGTTATTCTTGATAACCATGCTGAAAAGGATTTAGTCTGATCGAATGATTTAATGCCGAAGAATGCTTTCAAAAACGCATCATTTACTAATTCTTCAGAATCTTCCTCCATTTTGGCATAGCGCAGGGTGATACTCTTGACCAATGGAAAATAGGTCAAAAAGAGTGCTCTTTGTGATTCTCTACTGTTCGAAATGAGACCCTGAACTAATTGATTTTGGAGTTCCTGCGAAATCATTACTTGTCTATATACGTATCAAAACGTAGAATTGGTTGCACCAAGTTGTTCTTTTGAGCAAATTTTGAAGAATTGCTACTCTTCTGAAGGAATCTTAGTATAAATTCATGTGACTTCTGCCTTTGGTATTGTCAAAATGTGTAGCGAATTGTAAAGTGAAGTCGTTAAATTGACTGTAAACGGTCTATTTCGCTTACACACTGAGATAATCCAGTAATATTGCAACACATTGTATACTTGTAGAGTATAGTATGTAGCTCTTTATATCTATGAAAACACCAACATCCCTATATCCGCTGCTGTTAGCTTTTTTACTTTGCTCTATTGTCCAAGCACAGCCTGAACCATGCGGAGCCATACCTACAATGGCTCCCAATTGTGCCAGTGCATGTGTCATGTGTGATATCGATGGTTTCACGGGCACGAATAATCTTCAAAGCAATGATCAAGCATTTGATATTTTTTGCAGCTTCCCTAATAATGTACATTATATAGCATTTATCGCTGGATCCTCTGATCTTGGAATTCGTATCGATCTCAGTAATTGCACAAGTGGTAATAGTGCTTTAGACCTAGGATTCTATGAGAGCCTTGATTGCCAGGATTACACTGCTATTACCAATTGCTATGATGATTTACTTGGTGGACAATTCACCATATTTAATGCTACCAATCTGACTGTTGGTCAGCATTATTACTTGATCATGGATGGATCCAATGGCGCTGTTTGTGATTGGACTTTTACAGTGGTAAACGGAAGTACTTTAGTGAACCCACTGTCATCACCAGAGCCTATTGAAGTGCCAGAGCTCATTTGTGAAGACCAAGAGTTTACCGTTTCAAATCCTACGCAGCTTGGTGCTTCGATTTTTAGATGGACACTCGATGGGGTCTTAGTAGCCATCTCGCCGACATTTGACCTAATAATTAACGACCCTGGAGATTATCAACTTTGTTTTTCAGAATCAAATGCTTGTGACTCAGCCGAGGAAATATGTGAGATTATTACTGTGCAACCACGAATCCAACATGATACCACCATTGTAATTTGCGAAGGCGATTCTGTCATTTATAATAATATCGTTTATCAGCAAGCTGGAATTTATTCGGATATTCTAATTCCTGCAGAAGAAGGGTGTGATACGATTGCTCAACTTAACCTTGACTATGGTGCTGTCTTCGAAGGTGATGATGAATATTTTATATGTGAAGGAGACACACTTTCGATAAATGGTACTCAACTGTTTGAAGAAGGCATTTATGATTTCATGCTCCTTACCGAGAAAGGGTGTGATAGTGTAGTGCATACTAGACTCAATCTTGTTATTTGCAACATGGAAGGTGATATCGAGCCAGTTGATCTCCTTTGCTTCGGAGATGGTAATACTGGTGAATTTACTTTTAGTATTACGGCTGGAACTCCCCCATTTACCTACGAGTGGGTAAAAGTATTTAATGAAAATGATGTCAATGGATCCGGCAACTTGGCTTCTGACTTTGAAGATGTCACAATCTCAAATGTGCCGGCTGGTTCTTATATCGTTACGGTAAGTGACAACTTTAATAATTTCACAATCATCTCAACAGAAGTTGTCGAACCACCATTGCTTTCAAGTACTATGGAAGCTTCTGACTATAATGGTTTTAATGTCTCTTGTTTTGAAGGTTCGGATGGAACGGCAAGCGTCTTATCTACTGGTGGCTCACCGACTTATGCATATACATGGTCAACTGGAGAACAAAATGTTACTGAAGTTTCGGGACTAGCTGCTGGTCTACATACTGTAACAATCGAAGATATCAATGGATGCCAACACATCGATTCTATTTTCTTAACACACCCTGCTCAACTTACATTTGACTTGTCTCCTTATAATCCTGACTGTGAAGGACCGAATACTGGAAATATAGAAATACTAAATAGTGGAGGTGGAATACCTGGTTACACCTACAGTTTTAACGGTTCTAGCTTTAGCGAAACAGTAAGCTATAACAACCTTTCGGAAGGAGACTATACGATTGCAATTCAAGATGCTAATGGTTGCATAGATTCTCTTTCAACAACACTCATCGCCGCAGAAATACCCGAATTATCTTTCTCAGATGACATTACAATTGATTTAGGTGACACCACAATACTGGATCCTATACTCAACAATGTAACACTATCGGGTATCGTGTGGACTAATGCTGAATATCTTGATTGTCCAGATTGCTTCAATCCATTTGCATTTCCTGTCAACACGACTACATTTAATATGCAAGTGACGAGTCAAGATGGCTGTATAGATGATGCGAATATTAGGATCTATGTAGATAAAGATAGAGACATCTTTGCTCCTAATATTTTTAGCCCATCAGCAAGTGGTGAAGATGCACTTTTCAATGTCTTAGCGGGCAAGCAAGTAGCTGAGATACTGAATCTCAGTGTCTTTGATCGCTGGGGAAATGTCTTGTTTTCTCGGTCAGGATTATCGCATAAAACAACAAAAAATGGTTGGGATGGGACATTTAACGGAGCACCAGTAGGTCCTGGCGTATATGTATGGATTGCTGAAGTACGATATTTGGATGACCATGTTGAAAAACATGGTGGTGATATCATGTTAGTAAAATAATATTCATCTTCCATTTGCAACACTATCTTTGGCCCAGTGTTAGTACGTCAGAGTCATGGATAGTAAGTTCTTCACTATAATATTGAGCCTAGTATTTTGCCTTTCGGCAAATGCCCAAGCTGTCTCCAATTCGTCCTATGTGATGGATATCATACTAGATGTTGAAAATAAAAAGCTCACTGGAAAAACAACATTAGATTGGACCAATACCAGCGAAGATGACATTACAGAGATGTATTTTCATTTGTATTACAATGGTTTCAAAAATTCTGAATCAACTTTCTTCAAAGATGATGGAGGAATCCCAGATTTTCTTTCAAAGGACATTGACGAAGTTTGTGGTTGGGGATGGTCTAAAATCAATACTATTATCTCAGAAAATGGAAAAGATCTTTTACCCTCTTTAACATTCGAACAACCTGATGATAGCAATAGTGATGATAGAACAGTCTTTAAGATCATTCTAGATCAGCCTCTCGCTCCTGGCGAATCTGTCACACTAGATATTGGATGGGAAGCTAAGATTCCTAAGACCATGCCAAGGACTGGCTACAATAAAGATTTCTACTTTTTTGCACAATGGTTTCCTAAGGTCGGAGTCTATGAGTCAAAAGGCATCAGAGGCGCAGATAAAGGCAAGTGGAACTGCCATCAATACCACGGATCAGGAGAGTATTACGCCGACTTTTCTGATTATACAGTGAGCATGACTGTACCTAAAGATTATGTTGTAGCATCATCTGGACAACAATTAGAACATACTATAGATGAACAGGTTGCTCGCTGGAAGTTTCAGGTCAATGATGTTATTGATTTTACATGGGCCGCTTCACCACATTTTGAACTTGTTGAAGACACCTATAAGGATATCAGCATCAAACATTATTCTTATCCTTATAAGTCTCACGTCGCACCTCGATATTTCAATACGTTGAAGTTTGCAATGGAGTTCTTGGAAGAACACTTGGGGCCGTACCCTTATCCTACTTTAACCATCTTGGATCCTCCAATTCATGGTTTATTTACAGGTGGAATGGAGTATCCAACATTGATTACTTCTATTTCTTTTAATTTTTTTCCAGAGGGATTTAGGACTCCAGAAACACTAGCAACTCATGAGTATGTGCACCAATATTTCATGCAGATGGTTGCTTCTCATGAAGTGGAAGAACCTTGGTTAGATGAAGGATTTACAACATACTGGGAAGCAAGAATATTGGACTCGCTTTTCAATAATAATTCAATGATCTGCCTCTCTGGCGTTAAGGTGGGCACTAGAGCTTACAACAGACATGAGTTTCTGAATTCTGAACATCCTTACATCGCCTCTAATGACTTGAAGTCATACGAATATATAGATGGTGGTTATGGTACCATAGCATATAATAAGACTGCTCTCTGGTTACAGACTTTAGAAGGGCTCATTGGTCAAGAAGTTATGGATCGCATTTGGAAAACGTATTTCTTAAGGTGGAAGTTTAAACATCCTTGCGGAAGAGACTTTGTGGACATCGTGAATGAAGTTGTGATGGAGACACTCTCGACAGAATATCCTAGCGGTATGGATTGGTTCTTCGAACAAACCTTGTATGGTACAGCAAGATGCGATTATGCTGTTGGATCAATCACTGAATTAGAACCTCGAGAGATTAGAGGATTCTTTGAAGATTATGATGCATGCGAAGTCCTTGATTCTGAAAATTCTGGCAAGAAAACGAGAATCGAACTCCATAGATATGGAGACATGCAGTTACCTGTAGAAATCGAAGTCAACTATAGTGATGGGTCTAAGAGTCACTCAACATGGAATGGGAAAGGAAGATCATATAGCTTCGTAACTCAGGATACTACTTCAGTTTTGTCAGTCGTCATAGACCCTGAAAACAAACTTTATATCGACGAAAATGTACTAAATAACTCCATGCTCATGGAGGCAGATAGAACTTCCTATAAGCAGGTGTCAGGTAGCATGCATCACTTATTCTCTCAGCTTATTGAATCACTGAGTCTACTTTTCTGATATGGACAAAGTTAGAGAATATACCAGATCGCCTTTAAAGAGCACCTTTCAGAATTGGAGGACCATAATTCTGCTCTTCATACTTACTAATCTACTTACCCTATTAGCAGTCCAGCCTCTTGTCTCTGGGCTAAAGGCATCTCTTGAAACTACGGTACTTTATCAGGATTTGGCAAGAGGTTTTGACTTCACAACTTTAGCCGATGTCATCAGAAATAACACTACTTTGATGCCTTCCTTCTTTGGAAACTTAGGCTTGGTATTGATAGTTTCAATCCTGTGGAATGTACTGAGTAGTGCAGGCATAATCGGCGTACTTCTCCATCACAATAATCAACTGAGCAGGTTCTGGTCAAGTGGATCTATCTATTTTTTTCGGTTCTTTAGATTAGCCTTGTATTATCTTCTTGTCTTAAGTGTACTAGGATTTCTTGGCTACAAGTTCTTTGCTAAGGATGGGCTTAATATTCTTCAATTGGAAAATGAAGATTTTCTCATCTCTCGCTTCTATTTGGTATTCTTTTTCTTTCTTGCTCTGGCTTCGATTTTGAAATATTGTATTGACAGTACAAAGGTGTATATCCAACAAAAAGATCATCCATTAATTCACTTTGATATCCAATCAGGGTTTCGGTTTCTATTCACCAAAGAAGGAAGTATTGGTTACGGATTAACTAGTTTATTGTTGATACTCACTCTATTCTTGACCTATTTGTTCTTGCAAGGGGCTATTTCAGGAGTAATAGCAACACTCATTGGACAGGCTGTCCTCTTGATAAGAGTGACTTCGAGAGTCTTGAGAAATGCCATTCTTGTGAAATTAATAGACGAAAGAAGCAGATAAAAAAATAGGGGTGATAGGATTCGAACCTACGACCCCTTGGTCCCAAACCAAGTGCGCTAACCGGACTGCGCTACACCCCTTTAAAAATTGCTTCGCAAAAATACTCTTATTTCTGAATTATAAAAGTATTTTTTGAGCGGTGAGAGGGGGATTCGAACCCCCGGTACCTGTTTCCAAGCACGCCGGTTTAGCAAACCGGTGGTTTCAGCCACTCACCCACCTCACCATAAGTAAAAATGTCTATACATTTTTTTCGGATGGCAAAGATAGGGTTTAGACATTGAGAAATCAAAGCATCTAAGTTTTTAATTCTGCGGAATCTGTGTATTTTTGAAACAGATCCTTTTAAATTTTTGGTTATTTTTCTCACCAACCATGAGAGTTTTATGTAGCCAAAAAAAATGGGCTCCCCTAACCAAGGAGCCCTCTTTTATTTCTTAAGAAGCATGTTGATTGTCAAATCAAATGACGCCTAGTTCTTTTCCAACTTTAGTAAAGGCTGCAATTGCTTTATCGATATGATGAAATTCATGACCTGCAGAAAGCTGAACTCTTATTCTAGCTTGTCCTTTGGGCACTACAGGATAGTAGAATCCAATCACATATATGCCTTCTTCTAATAATGCATTAGAAAACTTCTGGCTCAATGGGGCATCATATAACATAACTGGTATAATCGGATGTTCGCCAGGAACTAAATCAAAGCCTGCAGCAGTCATACCTTCTCGAAAACGTTTTGCATTCGACTCAAGTTTATCTCTAAGGGTTGTACTGCCTTCTAAAATATCAAGCACAGCAATCGAAGCTCCAACAATACTGGGAGCTAGTGTATTCGAAAAAAGATAGGGCCTTGATCTCTGTCTAAGGATGTCAACTACCTGCTGGCTTGCCGCCGTAAACCCACCAGATGCACCACCCAAAGCTTTACCGAAGGTCCCAGTTACAATATCAATCCTATCCATCACAGCATTATGTTCGCCTGAACCTCTTCCTGTCTTTCCAACAAACCCCGTAGCGTGACAATCATCCACCATGACAAGCGCACCATACTTATCTGCGAGATCGCACACTCCTGCTAAGTTGGCAATGATGCCATCCATAGAAAAAACACCATCTGTTGCAATAAGCATGCGTCGTGCACCAGCATCCTGTGCTTCTTGCAACTTCAATTCCAAGTCATCCATTGAATTGTTCTTATAACGATAACGCTTAGCCTTACAAAGACGAATGCCATCAATGATCGATGCATGATTAAGGCTATCCGATATAATTGCATCATCTGCAGTAAGCAAAGGCTCAAATAGGCCACCATTTGCATCAAATGCTGCTGCATAGAGTATGGCATCTTCCTGCCCAACGAATTTTGCAATTTTCTGCTCTAAAGTCTTATGAATATCTTGAGTGCCGCAGATAAACCTAACAGAAGACATGCCGAAACCATGACTATCTATAGTTTGTTTTGCGGCCTGGATTACAGTCGGGTCCGATGAAAGACCCAAATAATTATTGGCGCAAAAATTTATCACCTCATTGCCTTGATCGGTGCTGATATCAGCCGATTGTGGTGTCACAATAACTCTTTCCTCCTTATAAAGTCCTTGTGCTTTGAGGTCATCCAATTCTTGTTGAAGGGCATTTCTTACATTTCCAAGCATAGTATTAAATTATTTCTGTGTTGAAAGATTGTCAAGCATTGTTTTTACCATTCTTTCTAAATCATATTGATGTGCCCATCCCCATTCTGTTCGGGCTCTAGAATCATCAATACTTTGCGACCAACTTTCTGCAATTTTTTGCCTGAAGTCCGGTTTATAAGCGATCTGTGCAGTTGGCAAATATTTCTGTATTTCAGCAAAAAGGGTGGCAGGTGTAAAGCTCATTGCTGATAAATTATAGCCTATCCTCGTTTGGATATCCGCTTTTGGTGCTTCCATTAGTTGGATTGTAGCTTGGATTGCATCATCAATATACATCATTGGCAAAGCAGTATCTTTTTCCAGAAAACATTCATACTTCCCGTGTTGCAGCAGTTCATGAAAAATTTCCACAGCATAATCCGTTGTACCTCCACTCGGAATAGATTGGTAACTAATGATACCTGGATATCTTACCGAACGCACATCTACTCCATACTTGTTGAAGTAGTAGTTACACCACAATTCTCCAGTCGTTTTACTAATTCCATAGATTGTTTCTGGAAGTAGGGGCACGTCTTGTGGGGTGTCAGTCCTCGGTGTAGTATTGCCAAAAACGGCAATGGTACTTGGAAAGAATAACTTGTCGAGCTTCTTATCTCTAGCTATTTCTAATATTCTAAGAAGGGCATTAAAGTTAACATTCCAGGTTTTTGATGGATTCCATTCCCCACTGGCACTCAATATTGCAGCCATATGGTAGATTTGGGTAATGCCATGATCATCAATTGTTTCTTTGATTCGCTCAGTATTCAGAATATCAAGAAACAAATAATGCTCGTCCGAGTCTGATGTTTGATTAATATCACTTGCAATAACAGATGACTTACCATGCCGATCTCTCAGTGCCTTAGTCAAGACTTGACCAAGTTGGCCATTTGCACCCGTAATTAGTATCTTGGGGTTTCTTTGCATAGTTTCTCAGTGAGGAAATAAAGATTGCTATTATTTATGAATTCAACAACTCTCAAAGTCCTCTTCTTTAATTTTGATTTTTATAGGCAATCAAAGCTAGATTAACCAAATAATATTATCTTTGCCCTCCAATTGTAAAAAAGTTCTTTAACATGTTAGGTCTAGAACATTTTTCTTTTCCTCTGCGGAGCTTGAAAAATGGTCGTTTTCGACAAGAATATGCGGTTGATAGCGAGTTCTTTTCACATTTTGAAAAATCTCCAATCACAACAGGTGTTTTTGCTGTTCAACTTGAAATACTAAGGTCTCGAGAGACACTTGATGTTCAACTTGAAGTATCAGGAAGTTTTGATACTACCTGCGACAGATGCACAGCGCCAATATCACTTCCTTATTCCTTCACTGCTGAATCATTTATGAAAATATCTGATGAACCTGATGAAGAAGATATCGAAGCATATCATATTCCTTCAAACGCATTGAAAGTGGATGTCAGCAAAGTAATTTATGACGTTATCTGCCTTCATATGCCGATGATTCATACGTACAACTGTGAAAATGACAACCCTAAACCTTGTGACATGAAGACCTTGGAGAGATTAGATGATGTTGATTTTGAAGACAGTAATTCTCCATGGGATGCATTAAAAGACTTAAAACTCAATTGATTATTAAATTTTAAAACTACAGAAACATGGCACATCCGAAGAGTAGGATTTCTAAGCAAAGAAAAAGAAAGCGTAGAACTCACGTTAAGGCAAAAGCTCCTCATGTAATGATTTGTCAAAAGACAGGTGAACCATATATGTTTCACAGAGCTTATTATCATAATGGCGCACTCTACTACAAAGGTCAAGTAGTAGTGGAAGCACCTACAGAAGAAGAAATAGACTAGGCAAAACTGCCTACTAACAGTATAATAGTCTTCTCATTTTCTAATGAGGAGACTTTTTTTTTAACTTCAGTTCATGATGAAACAAATAATAAATACTTCGGATGCTCCTGCACCAGTAGGACCTTATAATCAATCCGTACTTGCTGGCAATACATTATATATATCTGGTCAAATTGCAATTGATCCTTCTACTGGTAGTTTGATCCAGGACACAATTGAAGATGAGACAAATCAGGTGCTCAAGAATCTTGGAGCTATCCTTAAAGAAGCAGGCATGGATTATTCTAACATTGTGAAGTGCTCTGTCTTTGTCAATGACATGCACCAATACAGCCAAATCAATGCTGTCTATGCAAAGTATTTTGATGAAGAAAGCGCTCCAGCTAGAGAACTCGTGGAAGTAGCCAACTTGCCCAAATTTGTAAATATTGAAATCTCAGCAATCGCTGTTAAATCTTAATTTATGAAAACAGTCCTTTCTTGTATACAACCAACTGGTGAAATGCACTTTGGCAATTACTTTGGTGCTGTCCAAAATTGGGTAAAACTTCAAGACACCCATAGATGCTTTTACGGAATAGTCGATTATCACGCAATGACAATGCCTTATAAGCCTGATAAATTAAGGCAAAATGTGTGGGACTTGGCATTCAATTTACTAGCTGTTGGAGTCAAGCCAGAGAGTTTATTCATCCAGTCCTTAGTTCCTGAGCATGCTGAATTAGGCTGGATTTTTAATTGCTTTTGCTCCTATGGCCATCTTAGCCGAATGACACAATTCAAGGATAAGAGTAGCCAAAATACAGCCTCTGACAAAGACGGATTTATCTCTGCTGGTCTTTTTGATTACCCAGTTCTCCAAGCAGCAGATATTCTGATTTATAAAGCTGATTTTGTTCCAGTCGGGAAGGATCAAGATCAACATTTAGAATTATCCAGAGCAATCGCTCAGAGATTCAATAACACTGTCGGTAAAGACTATTTTGTATTACCTGAAACACTACACACTGAAAGTCCAAAAATCTTATCGACAGCTGATCCTTCAAAAAAAATGAGTAAGAGTGCTGGTGAAAAGCACTATATCAGTGTCTTCGGTGAAGAAGCTAGGATTCGCAAACAAATTAAGAGTGCCGTCACCGACACAGGCGAGAACAGTAACACCATGAGTCCAGGAGTAGAAAACCTCTTTACTTTGATCAAAGCAGCTGGAGATACAGAAGGATACTCTGCCTTGATGAATGACTACAATCAAGGGTCGTTAAAGTATGTTGACCTCAAAGAAAATGCAGCCAATGCACTTGTTGGATTGTCAACAACATTCAGAGAAAACAAGGCTGAAATTACTGCGGATAAACGGGGGACTAAGGATCGTATCAAAGCGGCATCTGCTGAGATTAGAAAAGTAGCACAGAATACACTTAGAGAGGTCAAAGAGCTGACTGGTTTACTGAATGTCAAGCAGGTATAATGAAAATATTCTGCGTAGGACGTAATTATGTTGCTCATGCAAACGAATTGGGAAATGCTGTTCCTCAGCAACCAATCATTTTCATGAAACCATCAACTGCTTTAACCACTGATAAGCAACCCTTCTTTATCCCGAAATGGACAGAAAATCTTCACTATGAAGCTGAACTAGTCTTGAAGGTCAAAAAAAACGGGAAAGCTATACATCCAGATTTTTATAGAGACTATTTTGATGAGGTCTGCTTAGGTATTGATTTTACTGCCAGAGACATACAAACAAGATGTAAAGAGAAGTCTCATCCTTGGGAGCTAGCGAAAGCTTTTGATCAGTCTGCTCTCATTAGCGAGATGATACCATTTGATACATTTCTCGCTGAGGGTGGAAGATTTTCTTTAGAAAGAAATGACCAAGTTGTTCAACAAGGGCATATCAACCTCATGATATTCAATATTCAAGACATACTAGTCTTTATAAGCCAATACTTTACACTCCAAATGGGCGATTTGATTTTCACTGGCACCCCTGCTGGAGTAGGACAAGTTTTGAGTGGAGATATCTTGAAAGGTCGACTGAATAACCAACATGTATTTTCCTGCAGAGTTAAATAAGGTTTTGTTTTTAAGAACATCCTATATTTGCGGCTGATTTTTATCATATAAAAGAAATTATGCCATATTTATTTACTTCGGAGTCAGTTTCCGAAGGACATCCTGACAAAGTAGCTGATCAAATTTCTGATTCTTTAGTTGATCACTTTTTAGCATTCGACCCTCAATCCAAAATTGCATGTGAGACATTGGTCACAACTGGTCAAGTAGTGCTGGCTGGTGAAGTGAAGTCCAAAACATATCTTGATGTTCAACAGATAGCAAGAGATGTCATCGAAAGAATAGGTTATACTAAGTCTGAATACATGTTCGAAGCAAAGAGTTGTGGTGTGTTCTCTTCGATTCATGAACAATCTCCAGATATCAACCAAGGTGTTGAGAAGAAGAAAAAAGAAGATCAGGGGGCAGGTGATCAAGGTATGATGTTTGGATATGCAAGTAGTGAAACTGATAACTACATGCCATTAGCTTTAGATCTTTCACACAAGATTCTGCAAGTGTTGGCTGAGATTCGTAAAGGTGGCAAGAAGATGAAATACCTCAGACCCGATAGTAAAAGTCAGGTCACGATAGAATATGATGACAATAACAAACCAATCCGTATTGATAGCATTGTTGTCTCTACACAACATGATGATTTTGCAAATGAAAAAGATATGCAAAAAACTATCAAGAAAGATATCATTGACATTGTTATACCACGAGTTAAAAAACAATTGAAAGCTTCCCTCAAGAAGTTATTCACAAATAAGATAACTTATCATATTAATCCTACTGGAAAGTTTGTTATTGGTGGACCACATGGTGACACAGGATTAACTGGTAGAAAAATCATAGTAGATACTTATGGCGGAAAAGGGGCCCATGGTGGAGGTGCTTTTTCAGGTAAAGATCCAAGTAAGGTAGACAGATCTGCTGCATATGCGACTCGACACATCGCTAAGAATATGGTAGCCGCTGGGCTCTGCAGTGAAGTCTTGGTACAAGTATCGTATGCGATAGGAGTTGCAAAGCCTACAAACATTTATGTCAATACTTATGGCTCAGCTAATGTTGATATGGCAGATGGAGATATAGCTCAAAAGATTTATGACATCTTCGATATGAGACCTTATGCAATTGAGAAAAGGCTTAAGCTCAGAACACCAATCTATTCTGACACAGCAGCTTATGGTCATATGGGGCGTACTTCAGAAAAGAAAAAAGTAGCTTTCGTGGATGGTAGTGGAAAGAAAAAGACAATGAATGTTGAGACTTTTACTTGGGAAAAGCTTGACTATGTCAATAAGATCAAAAAAGCTTTCAAGCTAAAATAAAATGATGCCATCCGCCAACGGCGGATGACACTCATTGGAAAAAACCACAATGATCAAGTTAAACTTGATAAAGACTTTACAATAATTCTTGATGGTCTTCTGTCTGAGTAACTAATAATGCTATTCTGTTTAAGCTCATTAAGTACTCTTGCTACCGTTTGTCTGGAAGTATCTGTTGAATTGGCTATTGCTAAATGATTCAAATTGTGCTTTACTAAGTATTCGCCATTAGCGAGTTTTTGTCCTATTTGTTCAGTTAAAGTCTTTAAGAAAGCGACAATCCTTTTCTGAGCATTGAGATACATATAGTTATGTATCCGCTTCTGTAGCTTACTGACATTTAACATCATCTGTTCGATAATCAATTGTCTGAAGTCAATATTATCTTGAAGCAATTGTTGGAAAATTTGAATCGGAATCGAAAAGACATGGCATTCTTCCATGGCAATGGCAAACTCCTTCCGATATTCTCCCGTAAAAATATTCTCTCCAAATATCTCGCCTGGATGAATGATTCCTCTGATTATCTCTCTATCACCAACCGTTTTCATACCTAACTTGATGACACCTTTGTATAAAATGTAGATGTTCTCAATTTTGGAGTTCTCTTGGTAAAAAGCAAACCCTTTAGACATTTTATGAAAATCAACACTGCGTGCCAGTTGATCAATTTCGTCGTTCTGCAAAGCATTCAGTACTTGCAATTCCTTTAGCAACATAAATTTTGAAGAGATGATCATACGCTTTCCAATTTTTATATAAAAAGGAAAACTTCGACGTGACCCCTACTTTTGGAGAAAAAAATTTACACTAAAATTTTTCCAGTCATTTCTTTTGGAATCTCTATTCCAAGTAAATGCAGAACGGTTGGAGCTATATCTCCCAATTTTCCGCTGGATAATGTCGCATTCTTGGTAGCAGTATCAACATACCAGATAGGGACTAGATTAGTGGTATGGGCAGTATGAGGAGTGCCGTCTTCATTGACAATGATGTCAGAGTTACCATGATCAGCTATGATTAACAAAGCATAGTCTTTCTCCATAGCAGCAGGTATAAGTCTCCCTAGGCAAGCATCAACCATTTCAGCAGCCAAAACTGCTGCTTCAATATTTCCAGTATGCCCTACCATATCTGTATTAGCATAGTTCAAACAGAAAAAATCAGGTCTGTCTGCTTCTTCTAGTGCATTCAGTAAAGCATCTGTCACTGCTTCAGCCGACATCTCAGGTTGGAGATCGTATGTGGCAACATCTGGAGACTTTACCAGTAATCTTCGCTCCCCTTCGAAAGGTTCTTCTTGTCCACCAGAAAAGAAAAATGTTACATGCGGGTACTTTTCTGTTTCTGCAAGTCTAATTTGTGTTCTACCAGCATTAGCAATTACTTCACCGAGAGTGTTTTGAAGATTGTCTTTTTGAAACATAACATGTAACCCTTCAAATGATTCATTATACTGAGTCATCGTTACAAAATGCAAATCTTGAATTGGTTGCATTTCATAGTCAGGAAAGGCATTTTGGGTTAGAGCCATTGTGAGTTGACGAGGTCGATCTGTCCTATAATTGAAAAATAAGACTATATCACCTTCTTCAATTCTCGTGTCCATACCCGCCTGATATCCTGCTGGGAGGAATTCATCTGTGACATCTTGGTCATAGGCACTTTGAATAAACTGCACAGGATTTTCAAATGCTTCGCCAACCTGATTAACTAAAACGTCATAGGCTACTTTTATCCTCTCCCATCGATTATCTCTATCCATAGCGTAATACCGCCCAACAATTGATGCTAACTCTGCTTTCTTATCTGAAATGTGGTCAAGTAGCTCAATAATGTAATCTTTACCTGAAGTAGGACTTGTATCTCTTCCATCCATGAATGCATGAATGCAAATCTTCTCAATATCACTTTCTTCTAAGATATCAACTAGTGCCTTCACATGATCGATATGAGCATGTACTCCACCATCACTGACAAGACCCATCAGGTGTACCTTCCTGCCTCCATCTTCAGCCTTAGATATCAAATCGCAGAGGACTGCATTCTGACTCAGAGTGCTTTCTGAAATAGCCTTATTTATCTTTGCAAGATCTTGATAAACTATACGTCCAGCACCTATATTGAGGTGACCAACTTCACTATTACCCATCTGTCCAGCGGGTAGACCTACTTGATCGCCGAAGGTGATTAACGTAGAGTTAGGGTATTTTGATAAGGAGTCTATACAGGGCGTAGATGCCATATCTAATGCACTTCTCTGGGGATCTTTTGCAATTCCCCACCCGTCTAGTATAATTAGTCCTACGCGTCTGCTCATATTAATATGCTCCGTATATACCTCTCACTATAGATCCATTCAAAAATCTATCTGGATCTATTTGACTCTGAAAAATTGGCCCTTTCTCTCCTCCTGCCAATAACATTAATGCAATTTGACACATAGGACCTGCAGTTGTTGTTTGGATTGCTCTCAATGTCATACCACCAACTACACTTGGATAGACTGTATAAGATTTTGCTAAGCTTCTTTTTATTCCTTGATCGTCCAAACCTGTGACTGATGCATAGACTACTACTTTATCATTCTCAACTCTTGGAATAGTATTTAACATCCTATCCTCTAGTGCGTCTATGAGGTTGTCACTAGCATTGAGATCGTCTACTTGTTCTTTTACCCAATCATAATGACCAACATAACGTAAGGTCTTATAATCAAGATTTTTTACTCTCCCTGCCAGTGCGTCTGGTAAGTCCGCAGCTCCACCTGAAGTAAAGTTATCCTCGTACCGCTCTCCGTCTATGATATATTCCTCTCGATCAGAGAGCGACGGAATAGTCACGAGCTTATAATCCCTCACAGCATAGGCATCTTTAATATATTCTGTTGCTACACCTATGGGACTCCAAGTAAATGCGTAATAATACGGCGGTTCTGCATGCTCAGAGAGTGCTCCTACTTTCATTTTGACATCTTCTACTTTATCAACATTGTATTCTGAGCAGAATGTATTAAATAACTTCATTGCCAAAATATTGATAAACCCTGGAGCAAGCCCCGCTTGAAGAACAAACGCTGTATCTGCACCTTCTGCTATCTTCATGACATCTTCTGTCTCTTTGACATACTCAGTCAAATTGATGTAGTGACAACCGCTATCTTTTGCAATTTGCGCTAATACAGGTGCAAATCTACCTGGCAAACAATCTAAAATGAGTTGATAGTCTTGAGCAATTGTTTTAAGGTTAGCTGGTGCATTCATATCAACGCTCTCTGCTTGAGCTTGGATACTTTCTGGAGTGTGCTGATTGACCAGATTTGCTGAATCTTCTGCTACCTCAAGAAAGCGATCAAAGAATAGTAACTTACCCTTGAATTCGGGTGCATTTCCCAAAATAATTCCGGCTGCTGAACCTATTCCTCCGGAACCTGCTATAATCACATTTTGCATAGTCTTAGTTATTGTATTTGTAATTTCTAGCGCTAAGTTATTGGAGTTTTAGAGTTTGTCAATTTTAGTGACTAAATATTTTGCCATTTTGGAATGATGATTTAATAAACAATTGATTATGAGTAAAAAATACTTGTTAAAATGTTTTAATATGTAAATAATAGTATTAGATTTGTTTCACCAAACAACCCGATTTAATCTAAAACCCATGTCCGATAAGAGAAGAAAGCGCTCTAAGCGTAAGAGTGATACCTGGAATATTAATAGAATACTAAATGATGATAGAGTACTCAAAGTACTTGGTCTCATCTTTATGTTTTTTGGCATCTATCTTACGATTGCCTTAATATCCTATCTATTTACTTGGCAAGGTGACCAAGATAAAGTATTACACTATTCTTGGGGTCTTCTATTTAACGGCGATGTTACAGTACAAAACTGGTTAGGTAGACTCGGTGCTATCTTAAGCAACGGTTTCATTTATTGGGGTTTTGGTATACCTTCTATTCTCTTTGTCTTTCTCCTGATCAAATTTGGATTTGTACTGATTAAAAGAGAATCACTGAAGACTTATTTGAAGACATTTACGCAAGTGTTACTTCTTACTTGCTTTCTTTCTATAGTACTCGAATTTATTATGCATGCTAGTCCATTCTCTTGGGGAGGAGCAATGGGAAATGCTGCATACACCTGGATGAGTAGCTTTATTGGAAAAGTTGGTTTGTTACTCCTATTTATCATGATATGCCTATTAACTTTTACCTGGGTTATCAACCCAACAATGGAGTTTAGCGCGGAAAATATGAGGCATATGATAGACAGTAGTACAGCTAATCAAGTCTCTTATTTCAAAAGCTTGTCACTCTTCCAAAACAAATCTAAAACCACCAACCCGAGAAAAAAGAAGCAGACTTTTGACTCAAGTGAAGAGTCATTTACTGAAGTGGAACAAGTCAAAGGTCCTTTCCCAAAAACGATTGATGATGATGGAAGTTTAACTCAAGAATCCCTTGAGTTTAAACTTCCAGAGTCAACTTCTACCAGAAACAAGCCTAAGGTAGAAATGGACACTACTCTAGAAATCGAAGAGCCAGTACAGGAGACAGTTGCGCCTGAAGCAATGCCTCTAGAAGAAGTTAAAGTAACTGGGGCCGACTTTAGTGATAAAGTGCTTCCAATCCAACAAGAAAACAAAGATGATCTTGACCCATATGATCCTACTCAAGATCTTTCAAGATACGAACACCCTACCCTGCAGTTATTAGAAGACTATGCAGACCAAAAGGTGCATATCGATAGGGAAGAATTAGAAGCAAACAAAGATCAAATTATCAATACGTTACTTAACTACAACATTAAGATAACAAAGATCAGAGCTACTATTGGACCTACGGTTACACTCTACGAAATCGTTCCTGCTCCTGGTGTTAAAATAAGTAAGATCAAAAACTTGGAAGATGATATAGCTCTTAGTCTTGCTGCATTAGGAATTAGGATCATCGCACCTATTCCAGGTAAAGGAACTATTGGAATCGAAGTACCAAACAAGAAGAAGAATACTGTTTCCTTAAAGGAGGTGCTACTTAGCGATAAATTCCAGAATGGCAAGATGGATTTGCCAATAGCATTAGGAAAAACTATTGCAAACGAAGTCTTTGTCGCTGACCTGGCGAAAATGCCTCACCTGCTGATAGCCGGGGCAACAGGTCAAGGTAAGTCAGTAGGTATTAATACGATATTGATGTCATTGCTTTATAAAAAGCACCCATCACAAGTGAAGCTCGTCTTAATTGACCCTAAAAAAGTGGAATTGTTCCCTTATGCAAATTTGGAGAAGCACTTCCTTGGCTTCTTACCTGATGCTGATGAACCCATAATAACAGATACCACTAAAGTGATTCATACTCTCAATTCATTAACAATTGAGATGGACGAGAGATATGATCTCCTCAAAAAAGCGCGTGCTAGGAACATCAAGGAGTATAATGATAAATTCACAAAGCGTAAGTTAAATCCTCAGAATGGTCATAGATTCTTACCGTTCATCGTGCTTGTTATAGATGAATTTGCTGACCTTATCATGACTGCTGGAAAAGAAGTAGAGCTACCGATTGCAAGAATTGCACAGCTGGCTAGAGCAGTTGGGATACACATGATAATTGCTACTCAACGTCCAACAACAAATATTATCACGGGAATGATCAAAGCGAATTTCCCTGCAAGAATATCATTCAAAGTAACATCACAAGTTGACTCAAGAACTATTCTTGATGCCAAAGGAGCTGAACAACTCATTGGTAGAGGAGATATGCTCTTAACCGTAGGTAGTGATATCTTAAGACTTCAATGTGCGTTTGTCGATACGCCAGAAGTAGAAAGAGTTATTGACTTCATTGGCGACCAACAAGGCTTCCCGCTTCCTTATCACTTACCAGAATTCAAAGGAGAAGGTGATCTAAGTAATGATGGTTCTAATCTTAAATGGTCTGACTTAGATGGCATGTTTGAGGATGCTGCGCGATTAGTCGTTGTCAACCAACATGGTTCTACCAGTATGATCCAACGTAAACTCTCTTTAGGCTATAATAGAGCTGGAAGAATAATGGATCAAATGGAACAAGTTGGTATCGTTGGTCCTTCTAATGGTAGTAAACCAAGAGAGGTCTACTTTATGACAGAGACTGAGCTTTTAACCCATATTGAGATGCTTAAGAATGCTTAGATTGCTTTCTTAAGCAATATGTCTCAGCAAACAGATCATGCAAAGCTTGTTTTAATGGATTTGCTAATATCCAGAGACAAGAAATCAAAATAAGAATACTGACAGTTGTCGAGGCATTATTCATTGTCTGATCTTGACTAGCAGAAAACATGCTATAATCCAGAAAGGTCCTTGCTTCATCAAAACCCTCTGTTGTAAAATCCTGCAACATCACCAATAGACTGAAGAATTGACTCAACAAGAAAGGTAATGATCGTTTGATAGTATGGACTACTGTTAGCGGTTGGTACTGTGTCGTCATTACCTTTAGAGAAGTTGCCATTTTACCAAGTGTTGCTCCCCACCTGTACTCCATAAAGGGCTTATACAGTGCACTAACCATTGCTGCGCCAATTAACAACCCAATACTTTTAATTGAAATAAGATTGTACATGCTTAACACTATAAACGGTATCATAACTAAGGCATCGATGAGAGAAGCCCCTACTCTAATGCCAAATCCAGCATGTTCATAATTATTTGGCGTTCCACTCTCGATGTACTGATCATCGAGAATCTGTTTTCCATCATGCATAGTAAATCCACTTAGTAATCTACTGAAGATAGCAACTTCTATCCAATCTTATTACCATAGGCGATAAAATACGGATTGAGCAAGTTCTCTTTATTATAGTTGAGAGGAGTGTTAGTCTCCGTATTTATGACACTGCCTCCAGCCTCTTCCAAAACGATTTGTGCAGCTCCTGTGTCCCACTCCATTGTTGGCGCTAGTCTTGGGTAGACATGAGCTCCACCTTCCGCCAATACGAGAAATTTTAATGAACTTCCTTTTGAGACAGTGACAGGCTCAGTTAAGGCGTCAAGAAATGCTTGGGTGTCATCATTGAGGTGTGATCTTGAACAGACTACACCAAGTTGCTTGTCATTCATACTGAATTTCTTAGCGCTAAGTCTTACAAGCTTTCCTGCTTTCTCTCGATAACTGCCCCAGCCTTCGATACCATAATATAGGGTGCTATCCACTGGCTTGTAGACAAACCCAAGAATTGATTTCCCTTGATGCAGCAAAGCTATATTCACCGTGAATTCACCATTTCTTTTGATGAACTCTTTTGTACCATCTAATGGATCTACCAACCAACAATAGTCAAATTGTTTCCTTTCACTATAAGGTATCTCCTTGTTCTCTTCTGATATAATAGGGATACTGTCATCCATAGCTTCGAGACCTTGACAGATGATGGTATTTGCTTCCTTATCAGCCTGAGTCAATGGCGAATCATCTCCTTTGCTCTCTACATTAAATTTGCTTTCATCTGCATAGATATCCATAATTGCAGATCCTGCCTTACGGCAAATGCTTGAGAGTTCCGGAATAAGAGTTTGTAGTGCTTTCATAACATTTAAAAATGAGCCCAAAAGTAAGAAAACCAAATTTTACATCATAATCAGCAGATTACATATTAAAACATCATTTCATGTATTGAAAAGGCATCAATTTTTATTTGGAAAAGGGTGCACTAAAGCAAATTTTATATATATTAGTTAAATAGTCATAGGGTGTCTGTAATTTCGTTGCCTTGTCGAATTTCATTCGGCAAGGTTTTTTTATACCCTTCTTCCAGGTAGAGTATGTCTTTGCAAAATTCGATTGTTTTCCTGCTTGACAACTGCACTATTTCGCATTGCCCACAAAATTGTGCGTGCATGTTTTCCGCTTTCAGTAAGATCAACTATTGGTTCTGGATAGTCTTCACCAATTCGACAGCTATAAAACTGTTGTTCTAATTTTGACATTACCCAAGGTGTATGTATTAAAGATGTTGGGACTCTTTGAAGTTCAGGAATCCACAATTTAATAAAATGACCTTCAGGATCATGATCTGTTGATTGTTTGACTGGATTGTACATCCGAATTGTATTGATGCCTGTTACACCAGCCTGCATTTGAATTTGTGGATAATGAATACCTGGTTCAAAGTCTAAAAATTGGCTTCCTAACCAAACAGCACCAGACTTCCAATGCATCCACAAATGATGGGTCAAGAATGAAACAACCATCGAACGCATTCTGAAATTCAGATATCCTGTGGCAGCTACAGCGCGCATTGAAGCATCTACTAATGGAAATCCTGTTATTCCTTGCTTCCAAGCATCGAGCAATCTCATATCGTCATTTCTCTTCAAGGCCATATAGCCTTTATTTATCTCCTCAAATTCCATTCTATCTTCCATCTCAAACTTTTGGACAAAATGACAATGCCACCTTAGCCTTTCGGCAAAAAATCTAAACTGAAAAGCATTCTGCTTTCTATTAAAATGCAGCTTCTGAGCTTGATAGACTTGTCGAATACTCAGGCAGCCCCAAGCCAGATATGGTGATAATCTACTGCACGAATCTCGGCTATGTTGAGGTTTGGAGATATGTTTAGCATAGGACATAATTCGATTCTTGAGAAAATCTTCCAACACTTTATGGCCAGTTGTTTCTCCACCTTTCTGTATGCTATCAGTTGTGATAGTTTTAGCTTTGGTTAAGGTATTCTGGCAAGATCCTTTGACAAACTTCACCTTTGATAAGTCAGGATTCTTTATCTCTTCTGACATGAATTGGTACCACGAAGATTTCCAATCCTTTCTGTTCTGTAGTCCTCTGATCACTCCATTATTTTGGTACTCTTTCCAAAGAATACCATGATCTTTAAGCAGTTTTGAGACTGCCTTATCAATAGCATAGGTAACAGCCAATCCTGTCTCTTGATAACTATAGATACCAACGACATCATATGTAGCAATTAGTTCAGAAAATATCTCAGTGGTAGTGCCTTTTCTAACTTCAAGAGAACCATTAAAAAGCTGAATTCTTTGTTCAATATCAAAGAGAGATTCGGAAACAAATCGCCAATGCCTTTGACTATAATGAGGGTCATTCATTACTTCTGAATCATAGACATATAACATCAAGAGTGGTAAACCCGTATTGATGGCATCGAATAATGGTTGATGGTCTTGTAGTCTTAGATCACGTTTATACCAAAGTATATTAATTGATTCTTTTAACACAAGAGATTAACAAGGTTACCATCACGTTGTTTAGCCTTTACTCCAACTTAAACTTTACAGGGAGTTTGTAGGCTACACTAACTGGTTTATCATCAACAGTTCCTGGTTGAAACCTGATCGAGTCATCTTCACGCATTTCTTTAATCAAGTCTAGCACTTCTTTATCCATGCCATAGCCTACTGATTTTACTATCTTTTCTTTTAGCGCATATCCCTTTTCATCCACAATGAATTCTACAACTACCATTCCTTCTACTCCAGACTCCTTGGCTTCCTTAGGATATTTTATATTAGTATAGACATATGTCAGTAACTTCTGATTAGAACATTCCAGTCTTGCATTATAATCACTGATGTGTTCACACCCGGGAAATAATGGTAGTGTTTGAGGTTCGAGATAGACTGTTTTCTCCTGATTCACTATACTCACCTTCTCTGTCTTAGTGTCCAAGTCAAAGGTGACTATAGTATCAGTGATTATCGTATTGTAGCTGTTCTCACTGTCCTTGTTCATCGTTGTGGTTTGCTCTTCTTTTTCATTCACAGCTGTGACTTCACTTGTACATGAGTGAATCAAGACACTCCCCAGTACTAGAGCGACCAGGCTGAGCACTTTTATTGGTGTCGATAATGCAGAATCCATTGAATACATCATAGTTATACGTTGTTTAATTTGTGAAGAAATAGTATTTGCAGGTAGCATATTGAAGCTTCTATTCTTGTATGCATTCAGCAAAGAAGCATATGCTTTTACTCCATTTTTTTGTGCTATTTTTTGGTCTACCTGATATTCATGAATAAGATTGAGTTGATTAAGAAAGTAGTGGATAGCAGGATGCCACCAAAAACAAATACGCATGAGTAAGAGACCTAATTTATCTCTAGTGTGATGCAATTGGATATGTGCCTTTTCATGATCAAATATCGTTTGATAAACATCTGACCCCAACTTGAGGTGAGATGGCAGAAAAATCTCACCTGCATACGAAAAAGGCACTTGTATATCTTGTGAAGAATACACTGGAACGTCAGCGATTATGCACCGTTTTGCATTTAACTTTTTCCGATTTATAGCAATGATGCTTCCAATGAGTTGGACCAAATAATACAATGACCCTATCAACCAAAGTATAGCTACTAGCATCTTCCATCGACTAACTAAGACTTCAGCCCCAACTTGCTCCGAAGCAACAGATTCCACGCCTATTGTTACTGTTTCGAGGACGACTCCATAGAATATCATTCCTGAAGCCCAGAAGTCAGGTAGCATGGGTATGATCAAACTAGCAAGTACACTATTTATTATACATGCTCTACCAAACTTGAAATCTTTCTTGCCATGATACACCAACCTAAAAATGCATGCAAAAAACCCAAGCAAAAGACTGAATTCCAGAAGAAATGCTAAGCCATTCATTGAGATTCGTTTTCTAGTTTGTCAATAAGTTGCTTGAGATCTTCAGTATCAATTTCCTCTTCCTTGACCATAAATGAGACCAGTTGTTCGAATGATCCTTGGAAGTAATCAGACACAAGACTACTCAGGCTTTTCTTAGAATAGTCAGCTTTCGGTATTATTGGAAAGTATAGATGTGTACGTCCATAAGCCTTATGATCTACATAACCTTTCTTCTCTAATAGCCTGACTATTGATGAGATTGAACTGTGCGGTGGCTTTGGTTCTGGCATATCAGCAATTAACTGAGAGACTGTTGTCTCTCCTTTATCCCAGATACGCTGCATAATCTGTTCTTCCGCTTTGGTAAGTTTCTTCATGGCATTCAACTTATAATGCAAGTATATAACGTATTTTTTAGTTATTCAACTTTATTTGCCGTTAAGTTTAACTTACTTGACCCTACATGATTGCCACCAATACTATGTTGTATATTTCGTCTATTAAATGTTGTTTTTTTCGTCTATATTTGTTGTAAACTACAACACTCACTCTATCATGTACGACCGCGCCATCCTGCATATGGACCTTGACTCCTTCTTTGTCTCTGTAGAGTGCCTTAAAAACTCAGAGCTCAAAGGCAAGCCACTCCTCATCGGAGGGACTAGTCGGCGTGGTGTAGTAGCATCTTGTAGTTATGAAGCTCGTCGCTTTGGTGTACATTCAGCTATGCCTATGAAGATGGCTCTTCGTCTCTGCCCGGATGCCATCGTCCTCCGTGGAGACATGGACTCCTACTCTTACTACTCTGGTGTAGTGACTGATATTATTAAAGAAGATGCCCCACTCTACGAAAAGGCATCTATCGACGAATTCTACATCGATCTCTCAGGCATGGACCAATACTTCGGCTGCTACCAATGGTCAACGGAGCTCCGACAAACCATTATCAAGGAGTCTGGCCTACCCATCTCGTTCGGCCTATCAATCAATAAGCTCGTGTCCAAAGTTGGCACCGGAGAAGCTAAGCCCAATGGCACCAAGAAAGTCGAACGAGGCACAGAAAAAGACTTCCTCTCTCCCCTTTCTGTAAAGAAGATACCCGGCGTCGGGAAGAACATGTACAAGAAACTCTCCTTCATGGGTGTACGCAAAGTAGAGACACTCAGCAAGATACCAGTCAGACTACTCGAAAACGAATTTGGCAAGCATGGACGCAGGCTATGGGAAAAAGCCAACGCTATAGATAGCACGCCAGTGACTCCCTACGTCGAACAAAAATCCATGTCCAAAGAACGAACATTTACAGAAGACACCCTCAATGTAGATTACATTCGTAAGATGGTACTTAAGCTCTGTGATGAGCTCGCCTTCGAACTCCGCAACAAAAAACGCCTAACCTCCTGTGTGACTGTCAAAATTCGCTATGCCGACTTCAACACCTACACCAAGCAACGTCGCATCTCCTATACCGCTAATGATAATATACTCTCACGCCAAGCCCTTGAAATCTTCGATAAGGTCTACGAGAGACGACAACTTATTAGGCTCATAGGCGTCAAATTCAGTGGTCTTGTACAGGGCAACTATCAGATCGACCTCTTTGAGGATACCGTCACCCAAATCAACCTACTCCAAGAAAAAGACTGGATCAGAAGCCGCTTCGGAGTGAATAAAGTCATGCGGGCATCCTGTCTCGGAGAATCAGCTAGAGGACATATCTATCATGGCAAATAGCTACTTCGCATCATATCCATATAACTTAAGCTCTTGCTGGAGAGATGACATATCCTTGGCATGATTAACACCCATAATTAAATAATAGAAAATCAAAATCTTGACCAAGATGCCCTTTATTATACTTATCGGATCACCGATGGCAGCCAAGAGTAACACTCCAGAAAACAAAACCAATACGACTATAAATACTATTCTTGGCCACTTAAAACTCAAAAAATAGGCAATAATATAGAGCAACAAAAAACCTAAATTTAACCCAGTAATGAGTCTATCATAATTCGTCTGTCTTCCTTCTATAATAGTTGCGAAGACGGCCATAACAGCTAAAGCGATAAGAGCATATCTGGCATAAGTAGTATACTTCTTTTTCTGCACCCATGACTTCCTACCTTCTATTAATCTAGAGACTGACTCATAAGTAATATCGCTTTGCTTATCAAAAACACCTTGATCCAATACTTCATTTTCCATAATGCTAGAATAATGTCCTTAAGAGATTCAATATCACAAGAAAAACGACAAACCAAATCCAGCCACCACCCTGCCTTTTCTCCTTATCGATGCCTTCATAATTAATTGCAAGTGCAGCCTTGTGCATTGATTGCAATACATCCTCTTCTTTTGCACCTTTCTCAATAAGCTTATTGAATACAGTTTTTACTGCAAAGTCCTTGACAAGCATCCGCTTTGCTTCAATATACAACTCACTCACACTAACACTACTGGGTGAACCATCTACTTCTTTGACTAGATCTTTTTCTAATGCAACACGTTTAGCCGCCTCAACAGTTACTTCGTTGAAGTTGTCACTTTGATCTATTGTATTGAGTAATCTTGCATCAGAAAACTCTCTCACCCTTGCAAGCTGTGCTTGTACGGCACTTTCGAATACGTTGTCATCCATAGGCTCAACCGTGTATTAACTTGCTATCAAGATACAAAACACACAGGAAAGTGAGATTATACCAAACCAATAAAGTGACATCCAGATCCTAAGAGTACAAAGCAATGCCAGATGGCATGATTAATAGGGCGCTTTTCATTGATATAAAAATAGACTCCAACTGAGTAAGCTATTCCACCGGCAAGAATCCAATAAAACGTCACAGAAGGCATAGCCTTTATCACATTAGTGATTATTGGAAGGATCATCCAACCTAATAAAAGGTATAGAGCAGTGCTGACAAATTCATATTTACCTGTATACTTCAGCTTGAATAATGTACCAATGAGTATGATTAACCAATGTAAAACTAGGAACCATTTACCTTCAGGAACTGCATAATATTTAAGCAAATATGCTGAGTAACTCCCCCCAATCAAAAAGTATATAGCGATATGATCCAACACTCGTAACCTTTGTTTATTATATGGGAGTTTGGCATAGTGATAGAGTGTAGACATGGTGTATACAAAGAGCAGCCCAAAGAAAAACAAGAGCAACCCAAGCTTATCTAATCCCCAATCAGACCAAGGTGTGAGTATGGCAAGTAAGCTAGTTGCAATTACAAATAAGATTAGGCCTAAGCCATGCGTCAGGACATTCCAATATTCATTCTCCCTTACGGTAAATCCAAGCAACCTCTTCATTCGCTAATGGCATGCATGCTCAAAGCACTTAATGATACAATATCTAGAGTTTTCTTATTCGTTGCTTCAAGAATGACCTTAGGTGCCATTCCGGCATCATAGGCTTCTTTCCATCGTATTGCACAGAGACACCACTTATCTCCAGCTGTTAACCCAGGAAACCTAAATTCTGGCCGAGGTGTACTTAAGTCATTACCTTTCGATTTGCTAAACTCCAAAAAATCATCTGTCATGATTGCACATACAGTATGTGTCCCATGATCTGACGGACCCGTTTCGCAAAGACCATTTCTGTAAAATCCTGTCAAAGGCAAGGTACAACATACCTTCAAACTCTCTCCGAGTACATTTTTTTGTGTATTGGAATCTTTCAACATAGTAGATGCTGTAGTATTTAATAAGATAGAAACTAACAGTCCAGCACATAACAAGATAAATGCAGATTTTGGTCTGTTAATCCGAGTATCTTTACTTTTCAGTGTGAGATAATGTTGTCTAGCGACAATATACTAGTAATCTGACGTTTTTTGAATAATGAAAGCTCTTGTTATATCTGGTGGTGGTAGTAAAGGTGCATTCGCAGGCGGAGTTGCTGAATATCTAATTAACTCTGAGGGGCAGCAATATGACATCTTCGTTGCTTGCTCGACTGGTAGTCTTCTAATTCCTCATCTAGCATTAGGAAAAGTCGACACTATAAAGCAAGTATTCACAAATGTCAAACAGAAGGACATCTTTAGCGTTAACCCTTTTCGAATAGTTAAACAAAAGGATGGATCTTTCAGAGCTAAGATCAATCATATCAACTCAATTAAGCGCTTTGCAAAGCGAAAAAAAACATTTGGTGAGCATAAGAATTTGCGCAAGCTCATTAGCAAGGTGTTTACCAAGGAAGATTTCGACCAAGTCAAGGCATCACAGAAGCAAGTAGTCGTAACGGTAAGCAACCTTACAACCAACAGAACACTCTTCAAGCATCTGCGTGATAATACTTATGAAGATTTTTGTGACTGGATGTGGGCTTCGACTAGCTTTGTCCCCTTCATGAGTCTAGTCGAAAAGAATGGCTACGAATATGCAGATGGTGGCTTTGGGAACTATGTCCCAATTGAAGAAGCTGTCAACCTGGGAGCTGCTGAAGTGGACGTAATCTTACTAAACACAAGACACAGAAAAGATAAACCTGCGAAGACAACAAACGCTGTTGATCTATTCTTTAGGACAATGCAGTTTTCGCTCGACCAGCTCGCTTATCAAGATGTACTTATCGGTCACCTCGAAAGCATCTATAATGACCAAGTCAAGGCACGCTTCTTTTTCACTCCTAGAAAACTAACTGACTATTCATTCCTCTTTGACCCTAAGCAAATGAGTCAATGGTGGAAAGAGGGGTATGAGTATGCT
>JAHDEL010000008.1:0-72489 GCA_020628855.1 Saprospiraceae bacterium
AGCTCTGGAATAGGTCTAGCCCTAACTAATAGATTATTAAAAGATAACTATAAGGTCTATGCAGTAGGCAGAACATTTGATGATGCTTTCAGTGAAGAAGCAAAAGCAGTATTTCCTATATTTTGTCTCCAATCGGATTTGTCAGACTTGAAATCAATTTCAAAAGTCCTGAGAATAATCCATGATGAGATAGATCTTCTTGTTTTTTCAGCAGGCATTGTGTTACCAGAAAGGACAATGTCGGAGCAAGGACTTGATGTGATGTTCCAAGTAAATTATCTCTCTAACTTAGTGATCAATGACATGCTTTCACCTTCCTTAAGGCCGGATGGAACTACAGTTTTTGTGGTATCTGAAGAGCACAAAAAAGCGGATGTAGATCTAAATGACCCTATGATGACTAAAGGGAAATATAAGCCAAGAAAACTCTATCAAAATACTAAGCTCTTTCAAATAGCATATGCAAAGTATCTCGATGATCAACTAGATTATGAGTCTGACAAAAGAATTCTTGCAATACATCCTGGAACTGTAAATACTGGATTTGGAGGAAGACATTTGACAGGATTAAAAAAATGGTTTTGGGAGCTGTATGGTACTTTTAGAGAAGGTATTTCTGCCGGAGAAGCAGCTGATAATATTATGAAAGTATTAGGCTATGATCGGAATAATCTCAAATTCTATTATAATCAATTTAGACCCGGTGAATATGCTGATATACTGAAAGACGAAACTTTCTTAAACCAAAGCCTCGCTCTATCCAAAGAGATTATTTCCAACCTAGATAAGTAGGATAGATACTACAATCCCAGCAAGTACAACTATCCTGAAATAATGGGTCCATTTCCAAAATGTTGCCGTTTGTACAATTTTATTGAGTTTTCCTGCAAGGACCGCGGTTGAATAAAAAATGACTAAAGCTTGAACCATAAACAAGAACCCAAGGAAAAAGTAGTTCAGCATAATATTGCCAGACCCTGGATCAATGAATGCAGGAAAAAATGCTAAGAAGAATATTGTCACCTTTGGGTTGAGAATGTTCATAATTACTCCAGTCCGGAATAGCTGTATGAAACTGTATCCACTTGACAGGCCATTAACTTCAAGAGCAGGTTTATGTGCACCCTCTTTGATCACATTCCACAAGAGGTAGGCCAAATAAGCCGCTCCTGCATATTTGATAACATTAAACAGTTGGACATTATTTTGAATGAGCAGACCTAAGCCTGTTGCAGCGATGGCAGTGTGGACTATTAAGCCCGAAACAAGACCAGTGGCTATAGCAATTCCCCACTTTGTACCTTTTGATAAACTCTCTGTAAATACATACAGAATATCTGGCCCAGGCATCAGAGTTAGCCCAATGGAAGCAAGCAGAAATGTGAGCGTTGTATTCACTCTTTTACTCTACCCATTCTGCTAAAAAGAGATTAGTATCCCTAGTACCACCATTATCACGATTTGAAGCAAAGACAAGCATCTTCCCATTATAACTAAACATAGGAAAAGAGTCAAAAGTATCGTCAAATGTTATCTGCTCAAGTCCTGTACCATCCACATTGATCATGTAGAGATTGAAAGGAAAACCTCGTTCACTTTTGTGATTTGATGAAAAAATAACTTTTTGACCTGAAGGGTGAAAGAATGGAGCCCAATTTGCTTTTCCTAAGTTAGTAATCTGCCTTAAGTCACTCCCATCAACATTGCAGATATATAATTCCATTTCTGTCGGCTGAACTAAACCTTCATTAAGCAAATCCTTATAATTTTTGATTTCTTCCTCTGTCTTGGGGCGCGATGATCTAAATATAAGCTGCTTACCATCTGGAGAGAAAAATGCTCCTCCATCATATCCCAAGCCTGAAGTTACCTGCTGAACATTACCACCATCAATATCCATAGTGAACAATTCCAAATCCCCAGTACGCATAGATGTGAATACAATTTTATCCCCTTGTGGAGAAAGTGTGGCTTCAGCATCGTAGCCGGGTTCATCAGTCAATTGTTGAACAACTTCTCCTTTAAGGTTACTGACAAAAATATCAAATGAATCATAGATTGGCCAGACATATTTACCATCACTACGGCGTTCTGGAGTTGGAGGGCAATCATCATTTGCCAAGTGTGTAGAAGCAAAGATTACTGTACTATCTCCAGGCATAAAATAACTACAAGTTGTCCTTCCTTTGCCAGTACTGACCAATTGTGGTCTGTACGTGCTATCTAAGTCAACAGCAGGATCAAATACATAGATTTGGTCGCATTCTACCCCCCACTTTGTATTGGTAGCTTGAAAGACAAGTTTATCATCTGCAAAGCTCCAATAGGCTTCCGCATTATCACCTCCAAAGGTGAGTTGTCTTATATTCTTCAGATGCTTTTCTTGACTATATGGATTGGACTCTAGATTCGATGAGACTGCGTTGGAAATTGGCTTTTCATTAGAGCCTGTATTACAGCTTAAGCAGAATGCTAGCAATGTGAGCAAGTAGATTTGGCGCATAGTTGATTTTATTTAAGCAAGTATAAACCATCTTCTTCTTTTTTGATAATCTTTAAAGGCTTTTATAACTTGCAAAAATGAATAGAGAAATCAGAGTGTGTATTGCATGGGTGCTTTTAGCTTTTCTTGCTTTATTTCTAGTCGATTATGGGTTAATGTTTTTCGCCGGAAAGCCATTAGATGTTACTCCATCAAGTTTATTATTTAAGCTTTTGATTGCAGGAGTGATAGGATTTGTAATGTATCGAAGAATTCAAAAAAGAAAACATAATGCCTAAGTACATACGGTTAGTCTTACCAATAGGAGTACTTCTTTTACTTTTCTGTGCCCTTGGATGTAAATCGATCAAGCAAGAAAGTAGCAGCTTTAGTCCAATCAAATCAATGACTGCTGATGTTAGATTTTTGGCATCTGATCTGTTAGAGGGCAGGGAAGTCGGTACAAGAGGCGAACAATTAGCAGCAGAGTACATTGCTACAAGATTCGAAGGAATAGGGATTCCACCTGTTTCGGCTTCATATTTTCAAGACTTTTCAGTCCAAAAGAAGTCTAACCCACATGCGGATGCTCCAGCAGAGGATGATCCCGTCATTCAAGGAAAGAATGTTGTTGCATTTTTGGACAGAGGAAAGGAGAACACTTTAGTCCTCGGAGCACATTATGATCATCTGGGTTATGGTCCTGAGGGATCCTTATATAGTGGTCCGCCAGCAATTCATAATGGAGCAGATGATAATGCGAGTGGAGTAGCTTTGTTATTAGCATTTGCTGAAGGTCTTAAGGACCTTTCAGGGAATTATAATTATATGTTTATCGCTTTTTCAGGAGAAGAAAAAGGACTTTGGGGGTCAAATTTCTTTGCGAAGAATCCAATGATTAATTTGAATAATGTCAATGCTATGCTCAATTTCGACATGGTAGGTCGTCTCAATCCAAGTAAACAACTTGCCGTCTATGGAACAGGTACAAGCCCTAGCTGGAAAACACTCTTAAGCACACATAACACTTTCCAATTATCAATAAAAGAAGAAGCATCTGGAGTAGGGCCTTCTGATCATACCAGCTTTTATTTGCAAGACCTTCCTGTGTTGCAATTCTTCACAGGACAGCATGAAGATTATCATAGACCAACTGATGATTTCGATAAGATCAACTTTGATGGCATGCATACACTCTATCAATACGTCATGAGTATCATGATAGATATGGCAGATGATCCAAAACTGACATTCACAAAGACTGTGGATAGTTCTAATGATACACCTGATTTCAAAGTGACCTTGGGAGTCATTCCAGACTACTTATTTAATGGTAAAGGAATGCGAATCGATGGGGTCAGAGAAGGGAAAACTGCATCTACTGCAGGTATAGAGGATGGAGATATTGTTGTACAAATGGATGATTTAGAGATAATAGACATGATGAGTTATATGAAAGCTTTAGGTGCATTCGAAAAAGGACAAACTATCGATGTCAAAGTCAATAGGGAGGGTAATATCATTACTAAAACTGTAACTTTTCAATAATGTCTTACCAATCCATCATCCAGGATATTACAAACAAGCAACTAGCACCTGTATACTTTTTACATGGAGAAGAAGCATTCTTCATAGACAAAGTTATGGAAGCTGCTAATGGCATTTTGCCTGAAGCAGAGAAGGCTTTCAATCAGGTCACAATCTATGGAAAAGAAGCCAACTTCAAACTGGTAGTTGATCATGCCGCTCAGTACCCTATGATGTCGAGTCATAGAGTGGTGTTGCTCAAAGAAGCACAGTACATGTCAGATTTTGATCAACTACTTAAATATTTTGAAAAACCTTCACCTCAAACTTGTTTGTTTATTGGCTACAAGAAGAAGATAGATGGTCGAAAGAAGGTTTTCTCTACTTTAAAAAAGACTGCCGTTGTCTTACAGTCTGATAAGATTAAGGAATACAAAGTTGCAGAATGGATTAGTAATTACGTTAGGCAAAAACGTAGATTGATACACCCGGATAATGCGCAACGACTGTCAGATCTACTAGGAAATGATCTCAGTAAAGTCATCAATGAATTAGACAAGCTGATGGTCACTTGCCCTGAGGGTAATGAAATCAATGAAGATGCTATCATGAATAATGTAGGACTAAGTAAGGACTACAACATTTTTGAATTTCAAAATGCCATCTCTGCCAAAAATATCAATAAGGCTTTCGCAATTGCGGAATACTTCGGCGCAAACGAAAAAGATCAACCTTTACCTATGTTGCTAGGGAGTATGTATAATTATTTTACAAAAGTGATGATAACAAAAGCTAATCTCACATTAGATAATAGGAGTCTCGCTCAAAAGCTGAGAGTCTTTAGCCCAACAATTGCTGCCAGTTATAAATCAGCAGCAAAGCACTATAGTGTTGATCAACTGAAGTCGGGTTTCCATGGGTTATTAGAAGCGGATAAGGCTTTCAAGGGAGTTGGTAAGCGTAATGCAAAGTCGAGAGAAATCTTGCAAGAGCTACTATTCACTCTTTTTTATGGAAAGCAAATCTCTCCTGTTAATCAGGAGTTTTAATCAGGCTGATGTATTGTTTTCTGTGATATTGTAACTATCTTTCTAATAGAAGTACTTATTATTTTCTTATAATCAAACTTTTTAACAACAATGAATTTTTACAAAATTTTTGGAGCATTGCTTTGCGTTTTGCTCAGTTTCACTTTGTCGGCACAAGTATCTGGGGTTATTCAAGATAGCGATGGTCCCCTGGTTGGGGTTAGTGTCATAGAGAAAGGTACCGATAATGGAACAATTACAGATTTGGATGGAAGTTTCACCCTCAAACCAAGTTCCTATCCTTGTACACTAATATTTTCTTATGTTGGATATGAATCACAGGAGATGACGATAGACAAAGCACAGAATGTTAGTGTAAATATGAGCTCTGGTGTAGGATTGGATGAAGTTGTTGTGGTAGGAAGCAGAGGGAAGCCAAGAACTATTCTAACTTCCGCAGTTCCAATTGATAATATTAATGCTGCTGACTTGCGAGCAAGTGGACAACGCTCAGTTGATCAGATGATTAACTATAAGGTTCCTTCATACAATTCGGCAAATCAAGCCATATCAGATGCTACTGCTCATATTGATCCATCTGAGCTACGTAATCTTGGTCCTTCAAGAACTCTCGTATTAGTCAATGGAAAGAGAAAGAATCAATCAGCACAAGTATATTTAAATGATACTCCTGGGCGAGGAGAAGTAGGTACAGATATGAAATCTATCCCAGCAGCATCCATCGAAAGAATTGAAGTTTTGAGAGATGGAGCTGCGGCTCAGTATGGATCAGATGCAGTTGCAGGAGTAGTAAATATAGTCTTGAAAGAAAGGACAGGAGGAAGTGCAAATGTGGAGGCTGGAATTACAGCTGAAGGAGATGGGCTTACCTATGGAGCAGATATTAATTATGGGTTTAAGTTAGGTAAGAATGGTTTTTTAAATCTTACGGGGGAGTATTTTCATCAAGATATTACAGACAGAGCTGGAGAATTTGCTGATGAAGTAGGAGATCCTTTGTTTGAAATTCCCTTAGGGACTGATCCAGATATTGATGCATACTTCAATGAACACCCTGACCTCGGTATGACGTATGGCCAACCAGAAATTACTAAACTTTCTGGAATGCTAAACTTTGGCACGAAATATAATGAGGGTAAAGGTGAACTCTATGGTAACTGGGGATTGACTAGACGTGATGGGAAGTCTTTTGCCTTTTATAGAGTTTGGTATTGGAGGCCAACAGATTGGGGATTGATAAATGAGGATGGAGATGAATATCTTGGTTACCAACCTACATTTGAAACAGACATAACAGATATTACATTTACAGCAGGAAATAAATATAACTTCAATGGGTGGGATACCGATTTAAGTTTCACCTATGGAGGAAATACAATAGACTATACTGTTGATAATTCACTTAACCGAACGCTTGAAGCAAATAGCCCAACAACTTTCGATCCTGGAGGCTATGCTTTTGAAAACATTGTAGGTAATCTAGATGTGTCCAAAGGATTTGGAGATGTTACTTTGGCATTCGGTACTGAGTTTAGAAACGAATTCTTTACTGTAACTGCGGGTGAGCAAGCTTCGTATGATCCTGTACCTGGGACAGATTCATTCCCTGGATTGTCGCCCGATAATGAAGTGGATGAATCAAGAAATAATATTGGTGTCTACGCAAGCCTTGACTATGATCTTTCTGAAGCAACATTGTTGTCAGGTGCAGTGAGGTTTGAAAATTATTCGGATTTTGGATCTAACTTTTCATGGAAGTTAGCTGGAAGGCAAATGCTTGGAAATAATGATGGTGCGATTAGAGCATCTGTAAGTACAGGCTTTAGAGCACCTTCTTTACACCAAATCTACCTAAGCAATATACAAACAACAGCAGGGGATAGTGGTCTCATTCAAGAAGGTACATTCAGTAATGTAGATCCGTTTACGAGAGATGTGCTTCAAATTCCACAATTGGATGCAGAAACAAGTTTCAATATAACTGGAGGTATTACATATAAGTTGACAAATAATATCTCAGTAAGCGCTGACTATTATAATATCAGAGTAAATGATCGTGTATTATTCTCAGATCAAATAGGAGCTGCTCAATTTGAAAATACTCCTTTGGGTGATGCGCTTTCTGGATCGAATGTTGATGCTTTCAAATTTTTCATAAATGCAGCAGATACAAAGACACAAGGTGTGGATGTGATTCTAAATATTGGAGATATTAATATTGGTGCAAATGGCAATGATATTGGTTTTGTTGTAGCGGCTAATTTTAATCAAACTGAGATTGATGGCGCTATTACAGCACCATCAACTTTTGGAGATGTTTCAATTTTTGGAGATGTTCCTTCTAGATTATTAACAGATGCAAGGCCAAATACTAAGATTAGTGCTGGTATCAATACGAACCTTGGTGGATTTAAGGCGATGCTGAATAACACTTACTTCGGTAAAGTGAGCTCGCCTGTTTCTGGACAAGAGTTCGCTGGAAAAGTAATTACAGATTTAATATTGAGTTATGGATTCACTGATAACTTTGGTGCAAATCTGACTGTGAATAATCTATTCAATATTTATCCAGATAGAATTGATGGGACGCTAGATCCTTTTGGGTATAGATTACAATATCCATGGAGAGTCAATCAATTTGGTTTCAATGGCATGTTAGTTAAAGCTGGATTGAATTTCAACTTTTAAGATTATTAGAAATAACTGACTTATACAGTGCTTGATTCTTTCGAGCACTGTTTTTTTGTTTTAGACTAATTATTTACATCACTCTGTTTGACCTCTTCATAAGGCTGTTCGAAATCCATTTTAAAATAGTGAGTATTCAACTTATGTCCTTCGATTGATCGAAATGGCGTTTCAAAAATGTGCAACGGAATTGAATCTTTGACATGATGCTTAAGTTTGAATGAGACATGAGGTTCTAGATCCAAATATGCAGACAGTAATAGCGACTCTAACGGTAAGCCCCAGTCCATAAGCCAACTTTGTGCATTCGCGTCTGCCTCAATAATTACCCTACTTTTACCCGTATCATGAAGAGATCTAGTCAACTGCTCCAGATTGATGTAGCGTTGATGAAACTTTTGGTAAGAAGTCTTACATGTGAGAAGCTTGGTAACACAAAAACCGATCAATAGTCCAGAGAGTAGTAAACTCTTATATGGGAGTTCTTTGAGGAAGTACAGAAATGGCGTTATAAGCAGTATAGCTAGAGCCATCCATTCACTTTCATAATAGAATAAGATATCAGATTCTATCTTGTTTGGGAAAGTCACTGCTATTAGTAGAGCATATCCTAAACTACAACCAATCCACCACAAAGCAGTCAGGTATTGTTTTGCTTTTAGCAAGAGATAGAATGATCCCACCGATAATGCAATCATGTACCAGTAGCTTGTTGTTATATAGCTCAAAAATGAAGGCAATTGTTCAGATTGAAACAAGGTGTCTAAGATGGATCCTGCTCCTGAATGAATAGCTTTCAACTTCGATTTGTCGTAGTAAGTACTTAGACTCAGATTGTATTTTACAAGTATCAAGACTCCAATGATGACCGTGTAAATCCAATGCGTTATTTTCAATTCGTCACCACCTCGTTCAACCAAAAAGTAAAATCCCCAAAGGAAGACTATGACAGGGACGACTAAAAGGTGGCAACTGATAGAACAAGTCAATAAGATTGCACTAATTAAAATTTGGTAAAACTGAGGTTTAGCTTCGATTATTTTAGTCTTATAGTGGCCAATGAACAATAATAACCAAGCTATGCCTTGATGAATCTCATTATTTGGCCAAAAGAAACCATCAGTAACAAAGCAAGTGCAATAAGCAAAGAGGAGGACCCCGAGTAAGTATTGCTTCCATCTGATGCCTAAAACCCACATTACTCCAAAATAGAATGCATAAAAGCTCGCAGAGTAACTTAACAATATCAAATTCAACGGAAGATTCATTTTACTCAGAAGCAATGGTACAGCTTGTGTGATGAATGCACCATACCGATGTTCAGAAAAGATGAATGTACCTTTCTGAATGATTTCAAAAGTGATAAAGCTAGGATCAATAAAGAACATGCGTTCCTTGAAAAGAACAAGCGATAACACTAATAACATTGCCATGCCAGCCAAAGCAAGTTTGTATAATTTGCCGACAATTGTGTTGTTAGGATTTGGAGGCATATACTGTGTTTTCTAATCTAAAGAAGTCTTTAGACAGGAACCCTACAACAATGTAGGATTGCAAATCATCTAAGTCTTCATATTGACAAAATATTCTATCGCCGAAGCAAACTGAGCTCTTCTTCAATTGCAGCAATGATTTTCTCATTCTCATCAATGATGGGCTCATAACGTTCAAGGATCATGTGTTCGTGAACTTTAAACTGGATTCCCAGAAGACTGTGAAAATGTTTGTCTTTTACAAGTATATTATAATTTGCTTCTGAGAGGTGTAATGTCCTCAGTGTTGTATCTGCATTATTCTTTAGTTCTAGCAGTTTGAGATCCATAAAGTACTTGTCCAAACTTTGTCGAAAAACATCATCATCTTCATTTTCTATGCGTTCCAAATAGGCGTAATCAAATTCATACAGTCTTCTTATTCTATCTCTCAAAAGAACATTTGATATGATATCAAGTCCGTTCGCTTTCGCTTCTTCGAATGCTGATTTATGAAGAACAATGAGCAGGTCACTGAGATACAGACCAGCAACCTGGTTGGACACAGAGTCAGAATAGGGTTTGTTATTAATTAGCTTAGACAAGAATAGACTATCATTACTTTTTTTATTGTGATACATCTTCAAGTTATCAGCAAGGTCCAATGAGTCAGCTTGCAGATTTTGTTTAATACCTTCAAGCACAGAAATTTCCTCCACGCGTTTCTGCTTCGCATCATTCCAGTTGTTAATCTGTAAGGCGATAAGTATACCTATCACGATAAGGAGTATCTCACCAATTGCATAGATGAGATACTTAATGACTTTATTTTCTTTCAAAGCTTGCATTCGAAATCTCCTAAAGAACTTAATCATAACTATCTGCTTCCAAGTTGACTTCCAAGTATCCCCAAGAGTACTGCTGATAGAGGATCGATTATTTTTAACCAAATTGGTTGCCCCGGTATCATAAACATTGACATCAGTGCTCCCAAGACAATGAATCCAGCTGCAATACACCCTAAACTAAACTTTGATGTTTCTGCCAGTTTACTTGCTATCAGACCAGCCATGAAGGCACCAAATGCATGGGCAACAAGTACGAAGAGTAGAGCTTCTAATGGCAGGCTTTCGATAAACTCAGTCATAGCTGCAGTATCATATCTATCAATTGATTCTGTTGTTCCGTACAGTCTATGGCCTACTGATTGAATCAATCCAACAATGAGACCTCCTCCTAGTATACCAGCAATAACAGCCAGAATATTTCTAAGCATAGTAGATGATTTACTTCAATTTATTCAATTTTAATCAAATAACGTTGCTTTAGCCAAGCTTTCCATGCATCTATAGTTAGAGTTGGAGAAACAGTGATAGGGTTGTTTTTCGTGAGTTTGATCTTCTTTCCATGTGGTCCAGACTGAAGATGAAGTTCCAGGTCATCAATAGACTCCGTTAATTCCACCTCAACGACTTTCTTATTTTTTTTCTTTATTCGGATCTGAGGTATGTTTGGTGTATACAGATACTGATAAAAAAACTGTCTGACTGGAAATTCAATTCTCTCCTCAAAATGTATGATGACTTCTTCAGTGCTGACATGACCATGTTGGTATTCATCATACAATGACCTTAGACTCTCAAACCAGAGTCTATCATCATAAATGTTGTGTCTGAGACTATGTAAGATCCAAGAACCTTTGAAGTAGTGATCAGAACTCTTCCATTCACCAAAGTTGACACCCATAGGACCTATAATTGGTTCAGTGTTCATATGTCTAGTGAAATGGGATAAATATCTAAGTGCAGCCTCTATTCCCCAATGATATTCGACATAAAGTGATTCCATATAAGTTGTGAAACTTTCATGAATCCACATTTCTGCGTGATCATTGCAGCTCACACTATTACCAAAATACTCATGACCAGTCTCATGCACTAGGATATAGTCCCAATCCATATCTGCAGGAATCATCCCGCCTCTATAACCTCTTTCATAATTATTACCGTAAGCAATTGCACTTTGATGCTCCATGCCTAAGTAAGGTGCTTCCACAAGTTTGAATCCGTCATTGATATATGGATATTCTCCAAAATAATGCTCAAAAGCGTTGAGGATGCCGTGCATTTGTTTGAAATGTTGTTCTGCTTTTTCAGCATTTTCCGGAAGGACAAAATAATCTAGATCTAAGCTATTGTTTTCAATCGTGGTATAAGTGTCATGGATGTGGACGTAATCTGCTGAGTAGAAAGTGACATTGTAATTATTAATTGGATAACTCACTTGCCAATGATAAGTATGCCAATCACTACTTGTCGAATCCACTTGTATTAATCTTCCATTTGAGATGCACTTGAGATCAGATGTTACAGTAAACTGCATATTCATACTGTCAGGCTCATCAGAAAGATGATCTTTGTTAGGCCACCAAAGACTAGCCCCAATTCCTTCGCAACTCACAGCAAACCAAGTTTTGTCCATTTGCGTTTCGGCCCAGGTAATACCTCCATCCCAAGGTGCATTTTGTGCAATGGTTGGATTTCCATGATACCAAACAGTCAAACTATATTGACTTTCTAATTGCCAATCCTGAGGGATTTCAACGAAGATTGCATTGAACTCTCTGGTATATGCTAAGTGCTGACCTTGGGATGACACCGAATCAATAGTTAGATTCTTGAAAAGATCTAATTGGAGTGTCTTAGATGAATCTATCAAAGTAAAGGAAATAGTGTTAGATCCATGAATTGACTTATCCCTATGGTCAAGCCTTACATCAAGATCATAATGTTTGACATCGAAGCAATTGCGCTCCAATCTTAAGCTCCCTCTTAAGGTATCTCCACGATCAAAATGGTGTTGTGCATTCCAGTTGTATTCTGGTTGAGATTGTCCAATCGACAAAAAAGGAATACTGAGGAAAGCAATAAATCTTAAATATTTAATCTTCATTGAAAACATTATCCTATAAAGTTGACGTTAAAAATTGAAACAAAACTGAAACGAAAGTAGAAATTGTCGGTTAATAGGCTACAATACAATTTTTCATCCATCCTTTTGATGAAACGAATACCTTTATATATCAGCATTCTAATCTTTTTATTATCATGTAACGATACAGGATTAACTGTGGTTCATGATGGTAATTGGTTACTGAGATCAGCTAAGCAAAATAATGTTACAACTAGAATGTTAGATGGTGCCTATATCAAATTTGCAAATGAGAAACTACAATCGAATCTTGTGAATCAAGAACAGCCAACAGGATATACCCTCCAATCATCCAGTATTGTCACTGATCAGGACGAAGTCTTTTTAGTTAAAGAATATTCTGATTCTTTGATGATCATTGAGGTGATTAAACATAGAAATTTATTTGAGTTAGAACTAGTAAGACAGCAGTAATATGAAGCATTGGGTTATAATACTTATTCTGCTTGTCAGCCAATCTCTATTTGGACAGATAGCATGTAGTCTTCATAATTTTCAATTTTATGGAGAAGATGGTCCATATTCAGAGCACTATCTTGGAATCCAAAGTAAGACTATTAAGTTTCAAGATGGAGCAGGCACTGTTGAGTATATCATTAAATTATTGAAGGATGATGATATCATCCATGCAGACAAATACGCTATCTCTATTCGCGAAAGCGAAAAAGAAACTGACCTCTGGGATGTAAAACGCTATGCCCTTGAAGAGGGTGAATACGAAATTCAGATCTTGCTGCGAGATGTACTATCACAAGATAGCATGAACTATAACCAGAAAATGACAATTGCGATTCCTGACAGTCCGTCGCTTACAAAACCCATTATTTGTGCAAGTCTTCAGCAAGAAAATCTGCCTTTTGAAAAGTATGGTTTGACATATGAAAAGCTAGGGTATGACCTTGTGGGTGAAGATCAAAGTGATATTGGTTTCTTAGCTGAGGCTTATCTTAGTAATGCATATTGCGATGATCAGTATGTTATCCGTTATTCGATATTCAATGGCTTTTATAATCCATCAATGACATCAGAGGATCCAGCTAAGGTTGGATATGTCAAACAAGATTGTGCATCGAAAAACTTTATTGCAAAACAGATCTCAACAGATGGCTTGTTAACTGGCAATTATCATCTTATGCTCGAAATGTTGGACAAAGACCAAAATGTTTATAGTTCAAGTCATTCCAATTTTCAAGTGTTACGTCCTCAGACGGATATGGAACTGTTGGCAAGCCAAGATGATCAATTCGAAACTTCATTTGTTCAAGATATGAGTCCTAAGCAATTGAGATATGCGCTCAAAGCAATTGCTCCTAGGGTCGATGGTCAGAGAGCCGAAATATTGAATTATGTGATTGCAAATGATAACATGAGGACTAAGCGATATTATGTCTATGCCTATTGGAAGGAATATGCTCCTGCTTACCCATACGAAGCTTATTCCAAATACATGGAAGTCGCTAAAGCAGTTGATGCGAAGTATGATAATAATGTTGGCTATGGGTTCGAGAGCGATAGAGGGTTTTACTTTCTCAAGTACGGTAAGCCTGATCAAGTTATTATAGAAGAACATGAACCGTCAGCTCCTCCCTATGAAATCTGGATATATAATCAAATTCATACTGGTGAGACTAATGTCAAATTCCTCTTTTACAATCCGTCTCTCTCTCATAATGACTTCGAGATTCTGCATTCAACATGTAATTCAGACGTTAGAAACCCAAGATGGCAGCTCCTGTTATACGGAGATGCACCTAACGAAGTTCAAGGAAATACAATGGACGCGACATCAATTGGAGATAATTTTGGGAGGAACGCCATAAGATTGATGAAAGATAATTAGAATTAATACTTTTGCACTCATACGAAATTAGAAGATGATTCAGCCTATGCGCACTACTTTACTCTGTAGTTTTTTTCTGTTTATAACATATCTGGCCGTAGGTCAGGATGCCATCATTAGAGGCCACATCTATGATGAAGCCTCAGGCGAGCCTATTCTTTATGGTAATGTCCTCATCAAAGAAACGGGCAAAGGAACCATTACAGATGATAGTGGATTCTATTCTTTCACTAACCTTGAAGCGGGAGAGTATACTTTAGTTGCTTCTTATGTTGGGTATTCTGATAAAGAGATTACAGTCAATGTGAAGTCTTCAGGCATAGAGTATCAAGTGATAAGAATCAATTCAGATGGTGTTAAACTGGGAGTAGTAGATATCTCTGGAGCTAGAGAGCAAGCAAGGACTGAAGTGCAGATATCACAATTAAAAGTCACACCAAAGGAGATCAAAGCACTGCCAAGTACAGGAGGTGAACCAGACATCTTGCAGTATCTCCAAGTTTTGCCAGGAGTTGTAACTACTGGTGATCAAGGTGGACAGCTCTTCATTAGGGGAGGATCACCAATTCAGAATCTAGTGACATTAGATGGGATGACCATCTATAATCCGTTCCACTCAATTGGATTCTTTTCCATTTTTGAAACAGAAATCATAAGAAGCGCAGATGTTTTAACTGGAGGCTTCAATGCTGAATATGGAGGAAGAATATCAGCAGTTGTTGATATCAAAACAAGAGAAGGAAACAAGAAGGAAGTCAAAGGACAAGCTTCCATAAGCCCATTTATGGGAAAGGCACTTCTGGAAGGTCCTCTCTTCAAAAGCAAAGATGGAGCAGGTGGAGGATCCTATGTATTCACTGCTAAGAAATCAATCATTGACGGAACGTCTAAAGCCTTGTATCAATATGCATTTGAGGATGATATTGGATTACCTTTTGATTTTACAGACATCTATGGTAAGCTTTCATTTTTTACACCTAATGGGAGTAAGTTCAATCTTTTCGGATTTGGATTTACTGACCAATACTTCAATCCTCAAGTTGCTAATATCGACTGGCAGAATTTTGGTGGTGGGATGAACTTTACACTCCTGCCACAAAATAGTAGCTTGATCATTAATGGTAAAGTAGGATATAGTACTTATGACACTGCAATCCAAGAAGGAGAGGCAGCTGATAGAAGGAGTGGAATAGATGAATACTTTCTCGGACTTGACTTTAATTTCTTTGGAGAGACATTTGAGTTTGATTATGGTATAGAAGTCAAAGGAATACGTACTGACTTCGACTTTACAAATCAATTTGGTATCAGACTTGATCAGTTTCAAAATTCTACAGAGCTATCAGGCTTTCTCAAATACCGGAAGTCATGGGACAAGTTTATCATTGAGCCTTCTGTAAGATTTCAATATTATGCAGCAGTGAGTGAAGCATCAGTAGAGCCGCGTTTAGGATTGAAGTATAATATCTCAGACAAACTGAGATTTAAAGCTGCTGCAGGAAGGTATAGTCAGAACTTGATTAGTGCAAGTAATGAGCGTGATGTTATTAGCTTATTTAATGGTTTTCTATCTGGACCATCACAAAGAATTACTCGATTTGATGGAGATATAGCAGATAGTAGATTACAATTTGCAAATCATGCCGTAGCGGGATTTGAGTATGACCTCATGAAGAACTTGACAATAAATGTCGAAGGTTACTTTAAGGATTTTACTCAGTTAATTGTAATTAATAGAAATAAGATATCACGAGATGAGTCAGATTATGTTACGGAGTTAGGTGATGCCTATGGTATTGATTTTTCAGCGAAATATCAGAATCCGCGATGGTACCTCTGGGCGACATATTCTTATGGTTTTGCTAATAGATTTGATGGTCAGCAGGATTACCCAACTGTATTTGATAGAAGGCATAATATGAATATCTTGGCTTCGTATAATTTAGATTTGGATGGAGATTTCTCAGTCAGTCTCAGATATAATTTTGGTTCAGGTTTCCCTTTTACACTAACCCAAGGATTTTATCACAATATCACATTCCAAGAAGGTGTAGACACCGATATCTTATCTAGTAATTCTGATAATATTAGTATCATCTTCGATGAGACTAGGAATGGAGGTAGACTTCCTGATTATGCAAGACTTGATCTTTCAGCGACAAAGAAATGGGAATTAGGAGAAAGGATGAACCTCGAAACAGTGTTATCAATCACCAATGCGTTGGACAGACAAAACATTTTCTATTTCGATAGATTGAGGTATGAAAGAGTAAATCAACTCCCAATCATTCCAAGCCTTGGATTAAAGTTGACTTTTTAATTCATACATTAAAGACAATATCTATATTTGTGCTGTTTTTCAGGCTGTAATTTATATTCATGATAGAAGGATTCAAACAACTTAACGAAGAGCAATTCAAAACATTAACTGACACTATTGCTAGAATAGCAATATTGATTGGCGGTGCTGATGGCAGATTCGATAAAGAAGAGAAAGATTGGGCAGAAAAGATTACTAAAATCAGGACATACGCCAACGAAGACACATTGCATGGTTTTTACACGATGGTAGGTAGGGACTTTGATGCTGTGATTGAAAAGGAATTAGCAGAATTGCCTGGGTTGGTAGAAGATAGATCTAATGTCTTGATCGAAAAGCTCGCAGAAGTTAATGCAATTTTACCTTTGTTAGATCATTCGGTCAGAAAAGCACTTTACAAGAGTTATGTCAGCTTTGCTAAACACGTTGCCAAAGCTTCTGGAGGTTTCTTTGATTTCTGGTCTATAAGCCTTGCTGAAGAAAAGTGGTTGGACCTTGAAATGATCAATCCAGTTTAATTTCGATAACTACTTCAGTAACCTACACTGATATTTATTGTACATTGAGTAGACAAATCTGAATGTACATGAAGCACTTCTGTATTGTAATCTTTTGTCTTTTAGCAGTACACATTTCAGCTCAATATGTCTTCGAAGGAGTCGTAACTGATAAATTATCTGGAGAGTCTCTCATTGGCGTATCTATTTCTGATGGTACTATTGGAACGGCTACTGACATTCATGGCAAATTTAGACTCGAGTATGACAAACCAACTATAGATGCAATCATAAGTTATATTGGCTATGAGAGTATCCAAGTTTCCCTTCAATCTGGTGAAATCTATGAGTTTCAATTATCCAGTAGCTCTTTTTTATTAGATGCTGCCATCATTACTGGCAACAAGTATGAAACCCCAATCATAGAAGCCGTATCTTCTATCAGTGTAATCAAACCTGATCTCTTGAGCGATGCTAATATTCCAAGTATAGACGAGGCTTTGGATAAAGTCCCAGGCTTGCAAATGCAAGATGGGCAAGCTAACATAAGAGGTGGATCAGGGTATTCTTATGGCGCGGGAAGTAGAGTACTGGTATTAGTTGATGAAATATCAGCTCTTCAAGCCGATGCAGGTAGATTAAACTGGAATGATGTTCCTGTTGAGAATATTGCTCAAGTTGAAGTTTTGAAAGGAGCCTCATCTGTCCTCTATGGTTCTTCTGCGCTTAATGGAATAATAAATATCCGTACAGGAGAGGCAGGTTCAGTACCACTAACGAGAGTGTCTGCGATGTACAAAGTATTTGGCAAACCAGCTGATGATAGAGCACATTGGTGGAATGGAGAATCTTCCCCATTTGAGTATAATGTCTCAGTGCTTCACAAACAGAAGTTAGGTAATCTTGATGTTGTTGCTTCAGGATTCTACAGTGATAATGAACAAGTATATGAGGATGCTTTTACTACACGTTATCGATTAACCACCAAACTGAAGTATAGATTTTCGCCCCGATTAACGGCTCAGATAGGTGTTACTTACAATAAGACTGATTCTGCTTCTCATTTGCTCTGGAGAAATTCCAGTGTAGGAAAGTATGGGTATTTGTTAGGTTCATTAACTACTACACTTGGGACTCGATTCTTTGTCGATCCATCACTCACTTATTTTGATTCAAAAGGGAATAAGCATAGGTTTTTTTCAAGGCATTATCGTGTGTTAAATGAAAACAATGCAGGGAGATCCAATGCCTCAACATTCTCCTCTGGAGAATATCAATTCCATCGTCAGAATGCATTGTGGGAGGCTAATGTAACAGGTGGTGTTGTTTTTTCTGGGGTCAATACAGATAGTGAATTGTTTGGCGACACGCTAATTACGGCTAGAAATTTTGGTGCCTACCTCCAATTGGATAAGAAATTTGGAGACTTGTTATTGACACTTGGCTCAAGGCTTGAGAACAATGTACTCAATAGTCCTGCGGTAGTCAATGGGGTGGCAGTACCAAATGAAGGTAGAGAATCAGAGACACGAACAATCTTTAGAGCAGGAGCAAATTACAAACTAGCAGAGTATTCTCACTTAAGGGCTTCAATAGGTCAAGGATATCGTTATCCAACAATTACAGAAAAATTTGTGTTCACTGAGGTGGGTTCATTTACCATATTTCCTAATGTTGATTTAAGATCTGAGACAGGTTGGTCAGCTGAACTAGGGCTTAAACAAGGGCTGAAAGTTGGAGGTTGGAGAGGATTTGCAGATATCTCAGCTTTCTGGTCCGAGTATCAAGATATGGCCGAGTTTTCATTAGCTATAGAAGAAGGTTCTTTTGGTTTCAAATCTCAGAATATCGGAGACACAAAGATTCAAGGATTTGAGGTTGAACTCGGAGGGGAATCCTCGTTTTTGGGGATACCGATAAGGATCATAGCAGGATATACCCATATTGATCCAAAGTATAAAGACTTCAATGAACAAGTCCAAGCAGCAAGCACAAGCACAAAGAATGTTTTAAAGTATAGAACAAGACATAATTTGAAAGGAGATATTCAAGCCAAATTCAAATTTCTGACTGCTGGAGTATCTTATCAATATGCATCAAATATGGAAGCTATAGATCAGCTTTTCTATGAATTCAACGATTTTGTCCAAGTTGGTCTCTATCGCTCTTTGAACGAATCAAAGTATCACCTTTTCGATGCGAGAATTGGCTGTCAGTTTGATAACTTTGGACTGTCTATCCATGGCAATAACCTCTTGAACGCTGAAATAAGCAAAAGGCCAGCACGTATTGAGCCTCCCAGAAATTTTGCGTTGCGTCTAAATGTTAGTTTTTAAACAAATTGTCATCTTGGCACCATATGACCCTTATAAATCACATTATGAAAATCTATCTCACGAGCATTGTGTTAGTTTGTATGCTAATTCTTGGGTGTAAGACTAAACAAGCCGTAACACAAGAAAGGCCTTTGACAGGCCAAGATTACTTAGTTACTCTTAATGCAGGATATAGTGATGTTGACATTAGAGCAATAATGGGCAATAATGCTGAAAGGATTTTGCCATCTAGTAAGACTCAAAGTTTGTTTTTACTTAGAACAACTGGTAATCAACAAGACATTGATGAGAAAATAGAAAAGCTGAGGAAGTCTTCTATTACTGCGCATGTTACGGATAGTACCACCATTCCTGACCCACCCCAGAATAGTACTAATAGCGATATGAAAAAATCTACACCAATACTCGATAATTAATATGACACATTCATTCAAAAATATCATGCACACATTAAAATCTACATTTTTATTTACTCTGCTCTTCTGCAGCTTCTCGCTGGTTGGACTTGCCCAAACATCAGACATAAAGTATGAAGTAAGCCAATCTCAAGCTGTTTTACTTGGTAAGACGAAGCCCGTTTATGACCTTGCGTTGACTGGGCAATTGACCAACGAAAAGAGAAATAAATGGAAGAAGGACAGAAAAAGACCTGCTGACTTTAAAGGTAGAAGAGGAGAAAGTAAAGCGATAAACCCACTCTTAGAGCATAGAGGTGAAGATGCGTTGTGGCAGAAGTCTATAGATGCTCAAAGGTCTAATCCTACAGAGCCAATTGTAAATATTGATGGTCTGCAGAGTAATTTTGGATCACCACATGATCCATCTGGTGATATCGGACAGAATTACTATATACAAGGTATTAATTCAACTAGGATTGGGGTCTTTGATAAAGAGGGTAACATCGTTACAGCTTTCAATGCAAGCACACTTTGGGCAAGTCTAGGAGCAGGCTCATTAGGAGACCCTATCATTTTGTATGATCAGCAAGCAAAAAGATGGATGATTTCAGAATTTACTGGCCCAACGGACTTCTTGATTGCAATTTCTGAAACTGAAGATCCACTTGGCTCTTATTATACTTATAGATTGAGTGCCCCCAATTTTCCTGACTACCCGAAATATGGTATTTGGACTGATCATTACGTAATCACTACTAATGAGCAGGGCGGAGGTACATTGCACCAATATTTTCTTGATAGAGCTGCATTGTTGGCTGGTGAAGAGACTGTGACAATGCAAAGAGTTGCTATCCAAGGTAATAGCACAGAAGCTGGATTCTATACAAGTACTCCAGTTGACTGGAATGGTGATATTTTACCTTCTGAAGCAAGACCAATAGTATTAGCACTATCTGACAGTAGTTGGAGCTCAACAAGTAATCAAGAAGATGCATTAAGATTCGTCCGTTTTGACATTGATTTCTCTAACCCAAATAATACAATAGTTGATGAGATTCAAATTCCTTTAAGTCCATTCGATAGTTATCCATGTGCAGCCGAAGGATTCGGATTTTCTTGTATTCCTCAGCCTAATGGGAACGGACTTGATGGTTTGCCAGAATTGGTGATGAATGCCCCATATTATAGAGGGTTTGAGGATTATGAATCCATTGTGCTCAATTTTGTGACGGACTTAACAGATGGTGATGATTTGGCTGGCATTCGATGGGTAGAATTACGAAAAACAGCCGAACTAGATTGGCATTTGTATCAAGAAGGTACTCTGGGCCTTGACGATGGATTGCACCGATTTATGGGAGGTATTGCTACAGACAAGGATGGAAATATTGGTCTAGCCTATAGTGTAAGTAGTAATGAAGAATTTGCAGGTATCAGATATACTGGTAGGAGAGCGAATGATCAACTAGGAATAATGACAATTCCAGAAACTGAAGTGGTAAAAGGTCTATCGACAATTAATAGTGGTGGAAGGTTTGGTGACTATAGTCATATGACAGTTGATCCTACGAATAACAATACATTCTGGTTTACATCTGAATATGCTGGTTCAAACGATGCAGCAACAAGAATATTTGCTTTCGAGTTAAGGAGAGATACATTTGATTTGGGTGTAAAGGATATCAGACAGCCTATAACTGGGGATATGCTTACCGATTCAGAAACAATTGTTGTAGAGTATGTCAATGCTGGGGTTTCTGCCATCGAAACATTTGACATTGCAGTTTCGGTAAATGGAGAAATTTTGGAAGAAACTACAATTAATCAAACGCTCGAATCAGGAGACACCTACCTCCATACCTTTGCTACATCCGCAGATTTATCTGCATTTGGTGAGTATGAAATTCTCTCTACAGTATCAGAGCCAATGGATCAGAATCCTAGCAATAACACTTTGACAAAAATGATTAGCCACTTAGCTACAAATGATGTAGGAATTAGTGCTGAATTTGATGCTTTGCTGTGCCCTGGATCACAAAATCTTACAGTTGAAATCTTCAATAATGGTTTTGAGAATCTCAATCAGGTAGACATTTCAGTTAATGTGAATGGAACAGAGGTTGTAAATGAAACATACACATTAGACCTTGCCACGGGAGAATCTGCAATCAACCCTATAGAAGTAGATGGTATCGTAGCTGGACAGAATACTGTAGTTGTCACTGCATCTAATCCCAATGGAAACATGGATCCTAGACAAGAGGATAATATCGTTACATTAATGCCCGAGCAGGCAGAAGGTGCGGTGTCAGTAGTTTTCGAATTAGTGACTGACGAATATCCTGATGAAACAACTTGGGAGCTTTTTGATCCGACTACTTTCTCGACAGTAGCTTCTGGAGGACCATATAATTTGGAGTTCAATACCTACAGAGAAGAACTCTGCCTGAGCAAGGATGTTTGTTATATTTTCCGCATTTTCGACTCTTATGGTGATGGCATATGTTGCGCATTTGGTGAAGGCAGTTATGGCTTCTATGACACAGACGGTAATGTTTTACTTTACAGTCTTGGAGAGTTTGGAGGGTCTGATGAAGTAATCTTTTGCCCTAATGTTGTTGATTGTGACTTGACAGCAACTGTAGTCACAGAGAATGATTTTGGAGCGGGAGATGGAAGCATAATGATCTCAGCATCTAATGGCCAAGAGCCGTATATGTATAGTATTGACGGAGGACAAACCTTCCAGGATTCTCCTTTGTTTACAAATGTCTCAGCAGGAAGTTATGATGTCTTTGTTGCGGACGCAAGTGATGTCTGTACTTATGAAGAAGTAGTTGAGGTGATGTTAACATCAAGTACTGATGATGTGGAGACTGCTGAAGCAGTAATTATATCGCCTAATCCTTCTAACGGTGTATTTACGATTGAATTAACTGTTCCTCAAATTCAAGGCTTTAATCTCAATATCGATATTCTTGATGCATCAGGAAGAATTATACAATCGAGAAGCTTTGGAAAATACGATGGCACTTTTAAGGGAGCAATTTCGTTAACAGATTACCCACAGGGGAATTATTATTTCTTTGTCAATACTCAGAATTTTGAGTATTTGGCAAAGTTGATTAAAATATAAAGTATAATGATGAAATATGCTTGGATTTTCACAGTAGCTGTAATCTGTCTAGCATGTAAGAATACAGACACTCAAGATGCAGGTGTTGCAAGTGCTGAGAAGGTTCCTACTGAAGAAACAGTCGAAGTAGCTGCTTCAGCGCAAGTAGGCTCTATCAAGAATGCAAAGGATGTAGTTCCTCAATTAGAAGAGAAAGCTGATGCAGTTTCAAAGCCAGTAACCCCATCAAAGCAGAATGCTGAGAATAAAGTGAATGTTACAAAGGTTGAGCGAACAAAATCGCAAGAGCAGCACAAGTCGATGCCTAGTGAAAAAGATGTAGTAGTGGTTGATGAAGTTGATATTGCGCCTGTATCTAATTCTGTTTCTCAACCAGTTAAAGTTACTAAGCCGGTGAAACAGGTTACAGAACAAGTCCAAGAGAAAGTTATTCAAGAAGAGATTCCTTCAAAAGTTATTGATAAGGAGGTCAAAGAAGTGAAAACAGTCATTGAAGAACAGGTGAAAGAGGTGAAAAATCAGAAGCCTTCTGGTAGGGTAGCGCAGTCGAGACCAATGCACAAGTTTTTCGATTATATTTTAAGAAATTCTGTAAGTCCAAGTGGAGTGGTTGATTATAAGGCCATTCAAGCAGATGAAGAACGACTTGATAATTATCTTGGAGAGCTACAAAGATTTCCACCTAAGGCAGATTGGACAAAAGCAGAAAAGCTTGCCTATTGGATCAATGCTTATAATGCCTATACAATAAAACTAATTGTGGATAATTATCCTCTTAAAAGCATCACGGATTTAGAAGGTGGTAAGCCATGGGATAAGAAATGGATTGAATTAGATGGAAAATCACTGTCTTTAAATGACATTGAAAATGGAATTATAAGGCCTACATTCAAGGAGCCACGAATACATTTTGCGGTGAACTGTGCAGCTAAGTCTTGTCCACCTTTGGCCAATGCGGCTTATACAAAAGACAATCTTGAAACACTTCTGCAGAAGAATACTGTTGCGTTTATCAATAATCCACAATACAATGATCTCAGTGGGAAAGCTGCAAAAGTGTCAAAAATATTTGAATGGTATGCAGAAGACTTTGGTGATGTTGCTGCTTATATCAATAGATATATGCAAATGAAGAGGCAACCCTTCAAGCAGGTAGAATTCCTTGAATACGATTGGTCTTTGAATGGAAAATAAGGGTAATCAATGTATATAGCACTGGGGTATGCCTATGCAAACATTGATTACCTCTAATAATTATTATAGCTTAGGTATCCTAAGCATTTGACCTGGATAGATCTTATTTGGATCAGATAACATTGGTGTGTTTGCTTCGAAGATGACACCATATTTCATAGGATCTCCGTAAAACTGCTTAGCTATTTTACTTAAACTATCACCACTTTTTACTTCGTAAAAATCAGCTTGTGGTTCAGGCTCCTCAGCTTCCGTGACGGATATTCTATCATCAACCGTTGCAATACCATTGACGTTTCCAAGAGCTAGAACAACCTTTTCTTTCACTGCCAAGCTATCAGTAACCCCATAAACAGTTACTCTATCACCCTCTAAATCCACTGAAAGATTCTCCACTTGAAGTTCTGATTGTCTGACGACAGACTCCAATGCAGAAACTCTTCTATCATGTGCTGCGTTAGCTGCTTCATTAGCTTCGTTTTCTACGGCTTTGTCTGCAAGGATTCTCGATCCTGCACTTTTTAAAAATGAAAATAAACCCATAAATTCTGATAATATTTTGAATGAATAATATGTCAGAAAATCATTCTTACTGGTTCTCTGAAATCCAAACATAACAAATAAGAAATCAATTTGCAATTGAAATTTGATAATGTACCTATTGTGTGTTAAATGCCCTATATTTGCGGAGTTTTTCACGTATCTAAAAATTAATAATATAAGACATGCAGGGTAAAGGATTGATTAAGGTGTTGTTATTCTTATTAATAGCTGTTACACTACTACAAATACTATATATCCTACCGACTAGGAAAGTGGAGAGAGAGGCGGATCAATACGCAATGGAAGTTGCAGAAAAGGCAAAGCCAGGATCTGACTTGTTTCAAATCGAAAAGCAAGCGAGATATGCGTATCTCGATTCGATGTCAGGGGAAGAGATTTTTACAATTCCTTTGCTCCAAAGTTTCACTTATGATGATCTGAAGAAGAGACAACTTGCTCTTGGTTTGGATTTGAAAGGTGGTATGAGTTCTGTTCTACAGGTGGATCTTAAAGAAATGATGGTTAATCTTGCCGGTCAGAGCCGAGATCCTGATTTTCGTCAAGCGCTTGATAATGCAGAGGCAGCTATGGCAAATAGTCAAAGTGACTATATCAGCTTATTTGCTCAGGAGTTCAGAAAAATTAATCCTGACAAGAAACTTTCGAAGATATTTATGAGAGATGCAGGGCTGAGAGAGTTAATCAATGCAGATAGCCCAAATAATGAGGTGATTGGTGTGCTTAGAACAAAGGCAGATGAAACGGTTGATCTCACTTTTAAAATGCTCAAGCAAAGGATTGATAAATTAGGTGTTACTCAGCCAAATGTCAGTTTGGACGAAACTAGAGACCTTATTTTAGTCGAGATGCCTGGTATTGATAATCCAGAAAGGGCTCGAAACTTTTTGCAAGCTAGTGCAGAGTTGGAATTTTGGAATACATACAGAGTGAGCGATCCAGGTATACTTGATGCATTCCTCCAAGCAGACAAGAAACTAAAGCAAATTGACGAAGGTGAAGATGTCGAAGAAGAAGCAACAGTGCAGTATGATACACTTTGGACAAGAACACTAGATAGTCTTGGAAATGAAACTGGTGATTCTACTTTCCAATTAGTTGAGAAAGCAAATGATCCATTCAATACTGGTGGTCCTTTATTCAGCAGATTTACGTTGAACAATGCTGCTGGTGGAGCTCTTCAATATCCATCAACTGTGATGGGTGTTGCTACGAAGAATCAAACAAAAACAATTGATGCTTTCCTAGCTAAGCCTGAAGTGGCTAGTCTCTTCCCTGCTGATGCGAAATTGCTTTGGTCAAGGAAGCCGTATAGAGACTTTACAACTGGAGAAATGACAGATGAATATCAGTTGTATATGATTAAGGAAGGTCCAGGTGGTAAGTCACCACTACAAGGAGATGTCGTAGTTAACGCATCTCAATCACCTAATCCAGTTACAGGTGAGCCAGCTGTGAACTTGAGAATGAACTCTAAAGGGGCAAAGAAATGGGCTGAGATAACAACAAAAGCTGCCAACGATGGCAATAGAGAAGTTGCAATTGTACTTGATGATGAAGTGGTTTCTGCACCGAGAGTAAATGGTCCAATTACACAAGGGTCATCTGAAATATCTGGAGAGTTTACTGTGCAGGAGGCTTCGGATCTTGCAAGCATTCTTGAGGTGGGTAAATTACCTGCGAAAACCAGAATTATTCAAGAATCTACTGTTGGACCATCTTTAGGACAAAAGAATATTAACTCCAGTATGCGATCTTTATTGATTGGGTCTATCATACTCTTGCTATTCATGGTTGCTTACTATGGAGGTGCAGGTATCGTGAGTATAATAGCTTTATTACTCAACCTGTTTTTCATCTTTGGAGCACTTGCATCCTATGGTACTGTATTGACTCTACCAGGGATTGCCGGTATTATCTTGACAATAGGTATGGCCGTGGATGCTAACGTTATTATTTACGAAAGAATCAGAGAGGAACTCAGAGTGGGTAAGTCTCTGCTCGCATCCATATCAGATGGGTTTAGAAATTCTTATTCTGCTATTATTGATGCCAATGTCACAACCATATTGGTAGCAATAGTTTTAGCTTATTTTGGATTAGGACCAATAAAAGGATTCGCAGTTGTTTTGATTATTGGTGTGCTTTGCTCTTTATTCACTGCGGTATTAATAGGTAGACTATTAATCGATTGGTGGACGAAAGGAGATAGACATATGTCTTTTTGGACTGGTTTTTCTAAGAATGCATTTGCTAATCTCAAAGTAGACTGGATTGGAAAAAGAAGAATTGCATATGTGATTTCTTCAGCGATTATCATTCTTGGTATCATTAGCATGTTCACCAGAGGGTTTGACTTGGGTGTTGACTTTAGAGGAGGATATTCTTACAACATAGAATTTGCAGAAGGAACTACTATTGATGCAAATGAATTGAGAAATGGTTTATCAGATGTATTTGGTGCAGCTCCAGTTGTGAAAGCTGTTGATGCCCAGAATACCTACAATATTGTAACATCCTATCTAGTAGATGATAACTCTGAAGAAGCAGCAGCTCAAGTTGCAGCAAAATTGCATGAGGGAATTGCTTCAATCACAGGAGACAAAGTAAGCTTGGCTAACTTTATACGAACTGATACACCAAATGCAACGCATATAACAAGTTCTAGTAAGGTTGGACCTACGATTGCAGATGACATCAAGAGAAGTGCTTTCTATGCTGGTATCTTCGCATTGTTACTTATCTTTTTATATATCTTTTTGAGATTTAATAAGTGGCAATACTCACTAGGTGCTGTTGCTGCACTCTTCCATGATTCATTGATTGTATTGAGTTTATTTTCTATTTTATGGGGAATTGTCCCTTTCTCTTTAGAGATAGACCAAGCATTTATTGCAGCAATACTTACAGTAATTGGTTATTCGATTAACGATACAGTTGTAGTATTTGATAGAATTAGAGAATACCTGGGTATCTATACTAAGAAGAATACTGATGAAATATTGAATTTGGCTATCAATAGTACATTCTCAAGAACTGTGATTACCTCATTGACTACATTAGTTGTTGTAGGTATTCTCTTTGTTTTTGGTGGAGCAAGTATCAAAGGATTTGCATTTGCTCTTCTAGTCGGTATTATTGTTGGTACATACTCATCGATTTTCGTTGCAACACCAATCGTTAGAGACCTCTCTGATGAATTGAAGTCATCGAAAAAAGAGACAAAGAAGAGATTTAGTAAGGCCTTAGGATAATGTGACGACAACAAAATAAATTATAACACAAAGAAGCCTCAGAATTTTCTGGGGCTTCTTTATTTTACAGTGCATCCAATGCAACACTTTTTGATAAACATGAGTATAAAATTTTAAACATTTATATGAAACTCCCTATTCTTTTCTCTTTAGTTTTTGTTTGTTCTATTACCACTGTCTTCAGCCAAAACTGGGAGCAACTCAATGATACACCATTTATGAAGCACCATTCGAATGGATTTGGCTTCGAAGGGAAAGCATATATTATCGAAGGAACACAAAGTGAAGCAGTATCTAATGAAGTATGGCAATATGATCCTGCTGATGATACATGGACAAGGCTCAATGACTTCCCTGGTCCAGGAAGGGCAATTGCTATTGGTGATGATATGGATGGCAAGTATTACTATGGTTTTGGTGGTGGAATAGATGGATTACTCAGTGATTTGTGGGAATATGACCCGCTTACAGATAGTTTTGTGGAGTTACCAGAATGTCCATGTCAAGGTAGATCGCATCCTGCTCTTGTAGCACACAACAATAAAATTTTCATGGGTTCTGGTTCAGGTGAACAAAGTGATTTGAACGATTGGTGGGTTTTGGATCTTGAGACCATGGAATGGAGTCAGAAAGAGAATATTCCAGGTCCTCGTCGTCATCACCCATTTCAGTTTGGTATAGATGATGGTATCTATGTTGGTGGAGGCCATGTATCGAGCTGGTCTAGATTTGATGTCATGACTGAAGAATGGACACCTATTGATAATTTGCCTGCAGGACGAGTTGCAGGAGCTCAATTTAGTTATAATGGTAAAGGCTATGTATTAAGTGGAGATGATGCAGATCACGGTCCTCTTGGCGAACATGAGTATTTTATGGAGTATGATAGTGAGTTAGATCTCTGGACATCCTTACCTCCTCACCCACAAACAAATCGATGGGCACCTTCATCCTTTATCATTGACGATGCCTTATATCTCTTCGGAGGCTATCCGTATTACGATGATTTTGTGAGGGATTCTTCGATGTACAAGTTTGATTTGACGCAATTAGGGTGCTTAGCTCCAAGAAGTTTGAATTCCGTAAACGTCACAGACACTGAAGCTGGATTATTTTGGGTTTCTAACAGTAATAGTGAGACTGATACTCTGTATTGGAGAGCGGTTGGGCAAGAAGTTTGGAACAAAGTTGAAGATGCGAATGCAGTGTATAGTATAAGCGAATTAGAAGCCTGTAGAGATTATGAATTTAGAGTTGTCAGCCAATGCGCTGATCAAGTGTCTTTGTCATCGGAGACTTACTTATTTACTACGGATGGTTGTTGTACAAGTCCAACATTGACAACTGCCAGTATTAGCGAAGGTATAGAAGTGCAATGGAATGGGATATTGGCAGCCGACTCTTATCGGATAAGATGGAGAACAGAAGGAAGTAATAATTGGAATGAGGAAGAAACTCAGAATGCTCAATTTGAGCTCTTACAGACAGTAGAATGTACAAATTATGAGTTTCAAATCAAACCAGTGTGTTTGATAGAAGATGTGCCATTTTCTGAAAGTTATTATCACCTCACATCTGGGTGTGGAGTTTGTTTGGATAATACATATTGTTCAGTAGAATATGATGATAGTGATTGGTTATATATCGATAGAGTTGTCATTAATGATTTTGAGAACACTACAGGCAATGATGAAGGAAATGGTGATTATGCTGAGCCAGGTGGAATAGCAGTGACTCTCGGTGAGATTGTGGATATAGAGATTACACTGGGTTCATCAGATGCATTCATTTTTGGAGCAATTGCTGCATGGGTAGATTTTGATGGGAATGGTGAGTTTGCTCAACAAGAAAGAGTAATCTTCGATGAGTTTAATGATGGCAGTTTGGCGGGGTCATTTGAGATACCAAATTCTGCTGCAATTGGATTAACGAGATTAAGAATCATGTGTACTTGGGATGAAGATTTTGATGCTTGCTCACCTACAGACTGGGGTGTAGGTGAGATAGAAGATTATTGTGTAACTATTGCAGGTAGTAGCAATCTTAATCAAACGGTCAAGAACACAGACATACGGATATATCCTAACCCGACTACAGGCAAAATATCTATTCTTACTGATCATTTTGACCTACAAGGAAACTCAGTGACTTTTTATGATATTTTAGGTAATCAAGTTCTGAACCAAAGGGTTGACTCTGCTAGTGGCGCTCTTTCTCTGGATTTACTGAATATGGGTTTCAATACTGGTATCTACCTCTGCGTTATTACTGATGACGAACGGAATATACTTCATAAGGAAAAGATCATTTTTGACTTTTAAAGAAATGACTTCGCTATTCCTTCTTTAGATCAACATTAGATAAGGAGCTTTTTTATCTTGGCAATATGAAAATGATAGTAGCACTCTTCTTTTGCTGTAGTGTCTTTACGACCTATAGCCAATCAGCCCGTGATAAGGCGATCAGTAAAATGAGAAATCAGGATGATGCCATCACTGATGTTTTATCCCTTTTGAAAGAGACACAAGAACTACTTGAGGGGAAAAGTAGTAATACAATGATACATAATGTGACAAATGTTGCATCCGAATCTGGGATGGAGGACCCTTGTCAGATAGCTATTGTGGTCAATGAAAAATCTGAGCAGAGAATAAGAAACTTACTGTATACTTTTCATGCTTCTGAAATCTCATCAGAAAGACATAAGCAGGACACTCAAGGTATTTATACGCTCTGCTTAACGGAAGGTCAACAAGCGAAGGCAGAAGCCTATATTGATGGGGAACTGGTAAAAGAAGGTCAAGTTCAATGTCTGGATTTAGCGCTTCCAGATCAGGACATTGTAGAGTTGGATAGACTGTTAAGCGAGATTGTTGAGATTTGCTCTGCCTCTCGCTAAAGCTTTATAAATCTCCTTACCATAGCATGCTTTCTGCTAGACTGGATGAGAGCATAGTATACTCCTGATTTAAGGTGACTAATGTCATAGCAAATACCATTTTGCGATTGAGCTGTAAATAGATTTCCAGAACTATCAAGAATACTTAATGTAGAGGTATTGAGACCATTGGAAAAGCAAATCTCTTGAGTGGATGGATTAGGATGAAGATCTAAAGTATAAGATCCACTGACTTCAGTACTCGGTGAAGTCTGATCAAGGGTGATACTGGGGTCTCCTTTAAAAAGGATATCGCATCCTCCTGTACTTATTACTTGGTATCCTAGGAGAATTTCATCTTGACCATTACATGCATCTATTTCTAGGTTGACTTGACGCCAGACAGTATCTGTGCAAGACATCGAGTGTGTTTGCAATTCTGTACCTGATTGTTCCCAGAGTACTTGCCAAGAATTGCCGCAATCTTCTGAGTATACTACAGCAATTTTGTCAGCATCTCCATGTAGGTCTTGACCTTTGCTATAGTCAAAACTCATGAAGTATGTTGAATCACTTGGAGCAAAGTCAAAAGCGCCTAAACCAATTATCAAAGGAGCATCCTGATAATAATATCTTGTTCTGATGAGAAAAGGATCATCATTGTGGTTTTCAAATTTTGATGTATGCTCAACAAATGTGAAATCAGGATCAATATTTCCATCAATAGTTTGCACCGAGTCGAAATGGTGTAAATTCCGTTTTTGATGATTGTTGACATTCAAATCAAATCCATCACTGACAAAATCTGATCTAATAACATGTGCATTTTGAGTAAACCAATAGGTGTCTAATTCTGCTGTGTTAGACTGGAATTCTATATCTATTGTATCGATATCCCACAAGCCCAATCTTTCGGAGACTCCTATGGGAGATTCACCAAAATTTGTAAATACGACCCCTAGAGTAACTAAGGAGTCACATGAGAATGTATTACCAATGAGACTAACTACATGTGGGTCAGAAGCAAGGATATCTACCTCATCTAATGGAGTTCCTGACTCGAGAAACATTTCTAATCGCTGCACACTGATACCATCCTCTGCCCAAGAACCGTCAGGATAGAGCACTCTAAGACTAGGATATCCACCGACAAGGTATGCTCCTCGTAAGAGTTCGAATTGATGAGCAGACTGGATGTTTACAATAGGATATTGGATGTTTTCTTGCCAGTTACCAATACTGACATCTGTCATATGCAAGAGATCGTAATCTGAACTCCTTATACTCATTTCAATACTGACGACTCTAACCAAATCTAAGTCAGTACCTGGTCCATACTTGAGATACATGCTATCCAACATTCCTGATTTGTGTAGATTCCAACAAGGATTGCACCAAGTGGTAAAGAAATCTAGGATAACATACTTGCCATCATCTAGCCACGATTGAATATCCACTTCTTGGCCGTCAATGCTTGTTAAAGTAGGAGCATAGGCAACATTACTCAAGTTTTGAGCACTTAAGTGACTTATCCATATACAAGCAAGGAAGATTTTGAGATAGCTCTGAATGGAGTGCATATCCCAAAATTAATCATTTTAGAAATGTAAAACTAGACTGCAGGTTCTACATGACCCCAGTTTTCTCCAGTTTCAATTCTCTTCAATTGTGTATAAGAAATATCAAACTGTTTAGCGAGAATACGTCTTTTTGTTTTCCCTTGAAGAATACGTTTTTTGAGAAGTGCTACCTTAGCTTCATTCAACTTTACATGAGAGCCAAGTGTAGGTTTGCGATCTTTAAAAATTCCAATCTCGTGCATCCAAGCATTGAGTTCTTCTCTGTTTTTCCACTCTAGATTTGAGAAATGATTGTTTGCTTTTACGTTATCCTTATGAATGATAAATGATTGGTCAGGACGCTTATCAACAAATTCTTTAGCGACAAGGTGGTGGATATAGTATCCTTCTCTTTTCCCACCTTTTAACTTAAGGTTAAGTTTGATAAATCCTTTTTTCCCTCTCGAGCCCTTAATGACATTCTCTGTTTCCGTATCTGGATTGATACTTTTGATTCTGCCATAATTTGATACTTGATAGACAAAGTGTCTTGTTGGGAGTGATGTGACTACATCAATCCATTGTTCATCCACAAAGGACTTAACCTTTTGTGTTTTTTCCATGGGGTTTTTTAGTTAGTGAGGTTGGAAAAGTATAAATTATTCAAATAAATTTCTAATAAATTACATATGATTCTGCAGAATTGCACCCAAATACCACTTTTTAGGAGTGAATGTTGTATTCTTAGAGTAGATAAGTGCGTTATTTAGAAGTATGAAGCGATTTGTAGTATTGTGTTTTTGCTTTCTCATGTGCATGTATTCATGCAACTTAGCAATGAAAATCAAGGATGCCGATATGGCATATGCTCTGAAACATTATGCGACTGCTGCTACTATGTATCAAGATGAATATGAGTCAACCGTTGATGAAGAACGGAAATATTATCTGGCGAACAAAGCTGGTAAATCGTTTGAATTAATCAATGCCTTAAATCCAGCTTTTGAGTGGTACCAAAAGGCCTATGAGCACAAGCAAGATGAAGCAAGCTTGCTCAATCTTGGAAGACTAGCTCTTTCTCAAGGCCAGCAAGAACTGGCTCAGAATATCTTTTCCAAATTATTCCAATTAACCAAAGATCAGAATTATACTATCCAGAAAGGTTATATATCAGGCTTGTCATATTCTGAAGATGCATTTAGTGTACAGTCACATTATGCCTCAACACCTGCTTCGGAGTACAGCCCTGTTATGTTTGACTATGATTATGTGATGTTTGCTTCAGATAGACAAGAATATGAAGATCAGTTGATCGAAACTTACAGTGGCAGAAGTGAAAGTGATTTGTATTTGTCAAACTTATCGAGAAATTCAGTCTACACCTTTGACAGGACTATTAACTCAGAAGCTTCCGAGGGGCCAATGTGCTTCAATGCGACGTATGATGAGATATACTTCACAAGATGCGTCGAAATGCAAGAAAGGGATGTCTATTGTAGAATCTACCATAGCCGTAAAACTTTAGGGGAATGGCAAGAGCCAAAACCTATTTTGTTTTTTGATGAAACTATAAATGTTGGCCACCCAGCATATTTGGAATCAGACTCAACATTATTTTTTTCAGCAAAAGCTGAAGGTAATCATCAACTGTATTTTAGTAGAAAACTTGCTAACGGCTGGTCCCTTCCTGAACTGATGCCAAATTCGATATCAGGTCCTTATGATGAAAAATTTCCTGTTGTTGACGGAGATACACTCTATTTTTCTAGCAATAGATTCCCGGGTTATGGACAGCTTGATATTTACAAGTCCTACATAACTCAGGAGGGATTTTGGGCTACTCCGGAGCTTTTAGAGCCTCCTTATAATAGTGGAGCTGATGACTTTGGGTATGTGCGTCTAGTTCCTGAGCCTGGAGCAGAGCGTCAAGTCCTTATTTCCTCCAATAGAAAAGGTAGTCGTGGTCTTGATGATATTTTTGAAATTATAGAATACAAGATCATCCCTGAAGAGACTGAAGAAGGTGAACCTGAAAAGGACTTTACTATCTATGTAAGTATTAAGACCACAGATAAGCTGACTGGGCAACCCTTAATTTCAGACATCCAGTGGAGTAGTGAAGGGAAGTTGATGGGAAATACCAAGACAGATCAAGCTGGAAGATCTATAAGAGAAGCTGGAGGTTCAGGAAGCTATAACTATGTCATATCCAAGAGTGGGTACTTAAACAAGACATTTGAATTAGACTTGCCCCAAAGAAATGTATTGAAAGCAGATACTACAGTACATACCAATGTTAAACTCGAGCCAATCAAAATTGGTGAAGAGATAGTGCTTGAAGATATTTATTATGATTTTGACAAATGGGATATTAGAGAGGATGCTAAGCCATCTCTTGATAGTCTAGCAATACTGCTTCAGGACAATCCAACAATGAGAATAGAACTATCTTCTCATACAGATTGTCGAGGAGATAATGATTACAATCTTGAATTATCTGAGAAACGAGCACGTTCCGCAGTTCAATATTTACTAACAAAAGGATTCGATCAATCTAGAATTAGAGACAAGGGATATGGAGAATTGCGACCTCAAGCCACTTGTGAATGTGATCAATGTACAGAAGAAGAACATCAGGAAAATAGAAGGACATCCTTTACAATCCTAGGAGTATAAACAAAAAAGGCTGACAAATACTTGCCAGCCTTCTTTCGTTTTATTGTTGTGTAGAATTACTCTACAGAAATTCTTGAAATAGCAACTCCATCCTCAACTTTGATTTGAAGTATATACATTCCAGAATTCAAATTTGATGCGTCCAATGTTTGATATTGTGTATTTGACCCTTGGATAGTAGCAACCACTTTTCCTTGTAGATCTACGAGTCTAATACTTTCAATTGTATTATTAGCATCCTCTAAAGTTACAGTGAACTCTCCTTGAGTAGGGTTAGGACTTACACTCACTGCAGCATTAGAGATTGGCAAATCATTTGTGTTAGATACAACACAATCTCCAAGACCTAAACCTACACACATTCTTGGAAGAACATATGCCATAATCTCAGCGATATTTGTTCTTGCCTTTTCAGCACTCATTCCCTCATTCAATAATAATCCTTGCTCATGGAATGAAGTCATTCCAGTTGGATCAGATGGGTGAGGAAGATCTTCCCATGCCATACCCATTCCTTGTACACCTGGAGCAATTGCAGTAGGATCCCACCAGTCAATTACAACTCCTTCAGGAAGACCACCAGAATTTACAGGTCTTACAAAAGGAAATAATCCTTCGTAATAATCATGCATTGCAACATTGACAGAATTACTTGCAGCTAGCTCAGTTGCAGCATCATTATAATTCTCATTTGCAAAAGCATCATTGTTGCCAAATTCATGTTGTTTAGGAATTACGATGCTTCCTCCTTGTACTTGGACAATAGGATCGTTGGTCGTAGGAACAACAAGAACAGCATCTCCATAAGGTGCAAATATGTCAAAAGGAGACTGAACTGTGATAATTGGCTTAGTTGCTTCGTCGATCCATCCAAGATCACCACAAGCACCACCTACATTAACACTCATTGCAAAGTCTGAAGACTCATCTACCCAATTTGGATAGTTTGTTTGCCATCCAGCCATCAAACCAAATCCATCCATTGGAACGATAGTTTCTACTTTACCTTCAATATCTCCATGATAAGCAGGTACAACCATTGGAGTTTCTGGAGTTCCATCACCATCAGCATCAAGTAAGAACTTACCTGGACCATTGGTAGTGTTGACAATTTCTCCGTACTCATCTAATGACGCCATAGCAAGAGAAATATATCCTCCCGTACCGTTACCCCATGATACAATTTGGTCAGGGTTAACGCCGTATTGATTACCATTAGCAACAGTATTTTTGATGTATCTAATTGCTGTTAGACCATCTTGAACTCCTCTGTATGCAGCCTGAATTAATCCAAGCGCTCTTTCCGGCTGAGTTTCAGCTAATGGATTCCAACCAAGTCTATAGTCAACACTTGCCGCTACAAAACCTCTCCTTGCAAGTTGCTTGCAAATTTCAACTGCTGAACTATCTACTTTACTACCTGAGATTTGAGCATTTGTGACAGGCGGTAAAAAGTTACCTGTATGGAAAACCAAGACCATTGGTCTATTAGTTTCAGTATCACCAACTGGCTGATAAATATCCATTTTTAATTCTTCTGGTGCTACTGTACCAATTACTGGTATAAGAAGTACTGTTGCATTCGTTCCGTAAACGACATCGGACTCAACAGAAACTTCAGTAAAGACTTCATCAATATATCTTTTCTGAGCATCCAATTGTAGAGCTCCGAAAACGATGAAAGACAATACTAAACATGTAAAAATTCTTTTCATAGATTCATTTGTTTAATTCAATAAATATATTCTTGTTAATGTTATTGCGGTTGATATGTTAGTGTTATATATGCTAACCTTCCTATTCTTGGACCTCCATAAGTTTGGAAGCTTCTGTTATTGAGCAGATTACTTGCACCAACTTTTACAGTTGTGTCGAACTTCGAAAATAACACATTTACTTGAGCATCCACCATATCATAGGTAGGAATAAATCCAGTAAATTGAGGTGAGCCTTCGAATAGGAATCCTTCGATCCACTTGTAATTTACATTGAAGCCAACATTTTTTATGGAATTAGAACCCATATTTAACGTTAGATTCCGACCACTAAATCCAATATTAAATTTGTGTTCTGGAGTATTAAATGCTGGTATAATCGGATCATCTTCGTCAGCTTTTAATAAGGTATTCCATGAATAGTTACCATTGATCGCATAGTTACTCGCGATATAGTAGTTCAATCCAAGAGATGCTCCTTGAGTGGTAACTTGATTCTGTGAATTGGCAGAATACCGGAATACCTCTAATCTTTGGATAGAATTTCCAGTAGGATCTGGTTCAAAATCAGCACCAATCTGATAACCGATGAAATTATCATAAATACTATAATAATAACTCGCATCCACATAGACCTTCTTAAAGAGCGTAGTCCTATAACCTAATTCAAATGATTTTACATTTTCTGGCTGAATTCCTGCTATGTTAAACGTATCATTCAGTATTGCTGGATCTCGTTCAGCAAAGTAATTTCTCAAATTGTCAATACTCAAAAGCCCCGTCACACCATCAACATTTCCCGAAAGGGTAGCACGTCCAACATTGAGATTTAGATATTGATCTGTTAATGTAGGGTTTCGTATTGCTGAAGAGAAGGATACTCTAAGAAAGTTGTTTTCACTAGGCGTGTATACTAGAGAAGCAGCAGGAGAGAAGAGATAGTCAAAATTTTGATTCTTATCCATTCTGAGTGTAGCCTGTGCTTTAAGTTTATTATTTGCAAAAGATTTCTCTATACCTCCATAGAGTCCGAATTCATAATTTGTGATTTTTATATCAGCTGTATCTAAGAAGACAGTACCTTGAGATTTGGGAGTATACAGACGTCCATTCGCTCCCACAGTAATTTTGTTTGTCCAACTCGGAGTGAAATTGTATTCTCCATGAATGTGATACAGTGATGAGTTATCAAAAAATTTCGTTCCTCCTCCTGTATTTTCAGGGTCTCTTAATGTTGATGTAATTCGATCAAATTCTTGTTGGAATCGTTCTGTGCCAGGCTCAAAGAATGGAACAGAAAAAGTTGTTCCATGAGTCCCTTCATTAGCATAAGCTTCAGCTTCTGCATGCCATTGCGTTAGCAAATCATTATTATCTACCAGCCATTGACGAGCACCATCAATATCAAAATTCGTAATTACTTCATTCGTTTTTGGATCGAAGATGACTTCCAACTGTGGATAACCTAATTCTTGCATTTGCATGGCAATGTTATCAGTCCAGTATTTATTATAATCGATAGACCATTCAGAATTAGACTTAGCAGCTTTTTGTAGTTCTAGAGCAGTAAAGTAGGGATCATAGCTATCACCCGCACCAGTCGTAGTAGTATAAGCTCTGAGAAAGTATTTCTTTGCTTTCCTCAGCTCAATCCTGTTTTGTATGAATGTTATACCTTTTAGGCTAAATCTATTATCACCTTGATATACAGTTGTTCCACTGCCGAAATTACCACTGTAGATTAACTCTGGAGATTGCTCTGCTAGGCTTGGTTTAAGTCTATAGTGTAAAGCAGCATTTGCTTTGAAATTACGTGTATCGTAATCTACAAGATCTTCTTCTCTATATCCAGTTCTATACCAAGATCTTAATCCAGCATTCAAATCAGACAGAGCAATTGATGTAAAGTCGTTTCCACTTTGATATTCATCTCCGTAGATGTTCACGGCGTCATATCTTCCTGGATTAGAACCATCTACTCTTGAACCATCGATAGGATCATAATTGTCAGCAATCCAGTCGTCTGCTCTGAGCATTTCGAGATTAAGCTTATATGCAAATCTATCTTCTCCTTCTTTATTTTGAAATTTATCTGCCCATCTAATAGCGCCTTTTAGCATGTTTCGCTCAGCAACTTTGATTGATGCAGAAAGCCCATCATGAAAAAATGGATCTTTTGTTTCCATGCTTATAACCCCATTGAAGGCATTAGGACCATAGAAAGCAGAGCTTGCTCCAACAATAATTTCCACTTTGTTAACATCTAATTCAGAAGAACCAAGGAAATTACCCAGGGAGAAGTTAAGCCCAGGTGCTTGGTTATCAACACCATCAATAATTTGTAATGAACGAACTGGACTTGTACTATTAAAGCCTCTTGTATTAATTACTTTAAATCCAAGACTTGCCGCTGTTAGGTCAACACCTTTTAGAGCACCTAATCCGTCATAAAAATCGGCAGCTGGTGTTTCTTTAATTGCAATAATATCCAAAGCTTCGATAGTAAGTGGTGACTCTTTTTGCTTTTCTGAAATCCGAGTTGCTTTTACTTCTACGCCTTCAATGATGACTGCATCCTCTGAAAGAGTTACATCGATTCTCGAGTTATCGCTCACGGTCACAGTCTTTGTGGTATAACCAATGTAGGAGACTTCTAAATTAACAGGTAAAGATTCTACTTCTAGACTAAATGTTCCATCCCAGTCTGTTGTGGTTCCCGATGTTGTTCCAGCTATGATAACTGTCGCTCCAATTACTGGATCTTTTAATTCTGCATCAGTAACAGTCCCTTGCACTTTTACTTGCGCAAATACACTGAAGTTCAGTAATGTAATTATTGTAACTATTAATATCCTCATCACTTAATGTTGGGTTTGCATTCTAACCAAAGATAACTAGCAGAATTGACAATTAAGAATGAAAAATTTCAATATATATAAGTGTTGTCATGGCTCACATTAAATCAGTAGAATCAGTCCAAGCAGTCCCTTTATCATGAGGCTGCCATCCACAAACCCAGTAAGCAGAAAATCATTATCGAAATCTTTTTCATAAATAAGTATTCTAAGCAAGAGAAGATAGAGTGCTGTTGTCAATATCACATAGGTGACTGGGAGGATAGCATTGCCATACAGAAGGACAAGGATTACTATGCAAACCAAAAAGAGTCCTATAATTAAGCGCTTTATACTTGGAGTAGAGTTACTATTGGCAAGTGTAATGACATTGTCTCCACTATCTATAGACCTATCTCTTAAATCAAATGGTAGAGTAATGGCAAACACAAAACAAAAGGATTCAATAGCCAAGTAGATAAGAGTACTCAGATCTAATGGAAACAGATACCAAATCGCAAACCAAGTCCAACACAGAGCAAGAATGAAAATCTTGATGTAAGGAAGATCTCTCAACCTTTTGTTTTGAGGGAAAATTGGAATGACATAGAGCATAGAAAGTATAGCTGGTACAGAGAGTGGAATGAGGATTTCTAAGCCAAGTTGTACAATACAGAATATGGAGATAACCAACCCAATACCAAAAAGATAGGGGTAGAGAGGCAGTAGTTTTTCAATTGAAACATATCTACCCGTGACACTATCTTTCTTTTTGAGCTTTTGATATCCGATGTATCTGTGAGTACAGTATAAACAGAGACTACTTCCAAAAAGTAATACCCCAAACAACCAAAATTGTCTATGGTCTTGATTACTGAGATGAAGATATTGCAAACAAAAGACTGCAGCGCATAAACTAATATGCACATTAGAGTACAGATATATCTCAAATGCTTTTTTCAAAGCTGCATTACCTAGAGATATTTAAAGTCATGATGTTTTTTGATAGCGCGAAGTGTCTCGTAGAACAGTTTGATAACATTTTCAACATCATCTTTATGTGCCATTTCTACCGTGGTATGCATATATCTCAATGGAATTGAAATGAGTGCCGAGATGACTCCTCCATTTGCATAAGCAAAGGCATCGGTATCTGTCCCTGTCGATCTTGAAGAAGCAGATCTTTGGAAAGGAATTTTCTTCTTTTCAGCAGTTTTAATCATGAGATCCAGCAACTTATTGTGGACGGCAGGAGCGTATGTTAGGCTTGGACCTAGTCCTGCTTTTGTTTCCCCATGCACTTTCATGTTAATCATTGGGGTAGTTGTATCATGGCAAACATCTGTCACAATTGCTACATCAGGCTTTATAGTAGCTGCAATCATTTCTGCACCTCTAAGTCCTATTTCTTCCTGAACCGCATTGACGATATACAAGCTATAAGGGAGTTTTACTTTGTTTTTCTTCAACCTTGAAGCTACTTCAGCAATACAAAATCCACCCATTCGATTATCAAGTGCACGCCCTGTGTAATAAGTATTGTTAAGCATCGAGAATTCGTCTTCAAAGGTGATTACACAACCAACATGAATCCCAAGTTTTTCGACCTCCTTCTTATCCTTAGCACCTACATCAATGAAAATATTATCCATTTTAGGACTAAGATCAGCTTGCTTGCCTCTTCTTGTATGTATTGCAGGCCAACCAAAAACTCCTTTCACAATACCTTTCTTAGTATGTATATTGACTTTTTTCGAAGGAGCAATAATATGATCTGACCCACCATTTCTGATTACGTAGATCATTCCGCTCTCAGTTATGTAATTAACATACCAAGCGATTTCGTCTGCATGAGCTTCAATAACAACCTTGTAATCTTGCCCAGGATTAATTACACCATAAGCAGTACCATACCGATCTACAAATGTTTCATCAACAAATGGACTGATGTAGTCTAGCCAGATCTTTTGACCTGAGCTTTCGAATCCTGTTGGACTAGCATTATTATGATAATCGTATAAAAACTTTTGTGCTTTCTTTGATAGAGTACCCATTCAAATGTTTTCTTGAATTAATTTAAGCTTTTGGCATTGACCAGTTATGCGGATCTTTGCTCCATTCTGATAGTGTCAAAAATTGCTCCGAATTAATGTATTCTAACTCTTGAGCAATTTCAATTAGGGTAGGATAATTGGTCAGGGTTTCAAAAGTAGTATCTTTTTCAGCAAATGCAGATTCTGCAAATGGAAAACCATAGGTAAATATTGCCAATACAGCTCTAGTAATTATACCATGTTGACCAAGCGCATCAACTGCCTTTAAGGCTGACCCACCTGTTGAGATGAGATCTTCAATCACAAGTACCTTACTTCCAGATGCTAACTCACCTTCTAATTGATTTTGTCGACCATGTGCTTTTGACTTTGATCTCACATAGGCAAAAGGAACATCAAGTGCATTTGCTAGAAGTGCTCCGTGAGGAATTCCTGCAGTGGCGACACCAACTACAGCATCAAAATCGTATCTCGACGCTCTATTGACAAATCCAGAAATAATTTGCTTTCTAACCTGAGGATGAGAAAGTGTAATCCTATTGTCACAATAGATCGGTGATTGCATTCCGCTAGCCCAAGTAAATGGATTTGCTGGACTTAATTTTACTGCTTGTATTTGCAATAAATATTTTGCTATTTCCTTGTCTATTTGCTTTGACAATTGAAGTAATTTCGTTTGTATAGAACTCAGGCAAATGTACAAAATCTGGATTAATAAGAGTCGACTCATCCTTTGTAAGGAGGCTGAGTTACCAAAGTTAAGAACCAAGCATACCATCGATCTTGAATCGAGATATATCGGCAAGGTCAAATCTTTATTTTCATTCATTGATCTTTTAGAAAAGTCTAATCGCAACAAATGTGTTGTAATTTATTCGAAGCATTTCAAATCTTTAAAGTCAGACTTCAAGGGATTATATAAGACAGTAAAGGCTGCTGGAGGACTTGTGATTGACCAATCTGGAAATGGACTGTTTATTTTCAAAAGAGGGTATTGGGATTTGCCGAAAGGGAAAATAGATGAAGGTGAGACTCAAGAGGTTGCTGCTATTAGAGAAGTTGAAGAAGAGACAGGAGTTAGTAATGTCAAACTGATCAAAAGACTTTGTAAAACTAGACATACTTATAAAACTCCATCAGGAAAGAGAGCAATCAAATTAACATATTGGTTTCTAATGTCAACTCAACATCAAGATTTGATTCCGCAAGTGGAAGAAGATATTGAAAAGGTGGAGTGGATACAGCCAAAATCTTTGCTCTTGGGAGAGTATCCATTTTACCACAATCTGAAAAAAGTTGTAAGTAACTATTTGAAAAACCTTCCAAATTAGAACTCTAAATATTTGCCATTAAAACCTGGAGGCAACCAACCATCCTTAATAGAAAAGTAACATCTCAGTGTTATGTTGGGAATTGGTTTAACAAGAGTGACCTGAGCTTTAAGTTCTTGATCAAATCTGAGTTGTCGAACTTCTGAGTGCACTAACACTTGGTTGTCAAACCATGAAATAGTGATACTTACCTCTTGATTAGGATGAGAATTAAATTTGTCATATTCCCTTAGTATTAATTCAACTCTATAGAAGTCTGCATTTTGGGAAGTGCATCTGCTTTCAATGGGATAATGTTCAACCGCTTTGAAATTAGGAATAATGACCTTCCTATATGGTGTTCCTTCTATGATCTTACCATATGGAACTGGATAATTTGGAATGAGAACAATGGTGCTATCTCTATATAACTCTGAGGATTTCCAAATACTGTATTGGTTTCTTCTACCCATTATGTTATTTGAAGAGAATGCTGGTTTCTTTGTATAGAATTGATATTGTGAGGCGAGCTGATAGCTATTCATAAATCCTACAGGGTTCTTGCCCACAGTGTTACTGATAATTTCCATCTGTTGGGGAGCGGAAAGAAACCGAGTAGCGTCGAGTTTGTCAAGGATTGGAAGGCTAACTAGTCCAAGTAAATACAATCTGATTATAGTGATAGGAATGATTGAGAAACCAAAGATTGTCATGGCAATCCTACTTCCATTAGTTTTCTTTTCTAAATATTTTGTTCCAAAATAAATCCCAGGTAGTATACAAAAGAGTGTCCAATGTGCTTCGATACTGCCTTTAAAAGACATGAGAAAGAAAAATATATAACCTCCCCAAAAGAGATTGCTTAGCGTCTTTGACATTGCATCTTCTTCCTTATTCTTAAAGCAAGCAATAAAAAATAGAATTCCTGTAATCGGACCCAGTATAAAGAGTTGCTCAATCAGATATTGTACCGAGAATAGAGGAGAATAGGCTTCTTGACTGCGTTCTATGAAGTGATAATGTAGTGGAGCAAATGTATTCTCAATCTGCCAACCTAGGTGAGGAAGACAAAGAATTACTATGCAGCAGACCGCTGCAAGAAAGCCGCGTGTCTTAGCATATTTAAGATTTGAGAGCATAACAAGCAGAAGAATGATTAACCCATGATATTTTGATAGGAGCATAAGGCCGCTACTAACCCCTAGTAAAGAGCCATTTGTTAGGTCAGGTGAGTCAATAAATTGTTTGAAAAAGTATAACATGGCTGCCGTAAAGAAAAGCAGAGGTGCATCGGGCAAGGCAAAACAACTAACTGCATGAAATAGTGTAAGACTACTCATTAAGAGATAGAATATCTTATCACTTTTGGGAGAGATGATTCTTTTTAAGAGGAGAACTGTCATTAATCCAAGAAGAATCGATAGGATTCTTACTCCCAGGGTATTTGCAAACAACTTATAGCCGAGATTGATCAAAAGAGCAATGATGGGTGGATGATCAAAGTATCCCCATGCTAATTGCTCTGAATACACCCAATAGTAGGCTTCATCATCAAGAAGTGGGGTATAATATCCTTGAATACATTGGACAATGCAATAGAAAAGAATAAAATAAACTGCTGCATTGGATTTAGAAGAAGACATCTGGATTTGCTAGTAGCTAGCTTCCTCTCAAGATTTCTCGACTGATCACAAGTTTTTGAATTTCAGAAGTCCCTTCTCCTATCGTACAGAGTTTAGAATCTCTATAAAACTTTTCTACTGGGAATTCTTTTGTATAACCATAACCTCCAAAAATTTGTACAGCATCTGTGCTCACTTCAACGGCCACTTCAGAAGCATAATATTTTGCCATAGCTGATGTCTTAGTTACATTCTCTCCAGCATTTTTAAGTTCACATGCTTTACGAGTGAGTAGTTCCGCAGCATGAATCTTTGTAGCCATATCTGCTAGCTTGAAACTAATTGCTTGGAAAGAAGAAATAGGTTTACCGAATTGATGTCTTTCTTGCGAATACTTCACAGAAGCTTCATAAGCACCTTTAGCAATTCCGAGGCTTAGAGCAGCAATACTAATTCTCCCTCCATCAAGAATCTTCATTGCCTGGATAAATCCTTCGCCTTCATTTCCAAGAAGGTTTGCGGCAGGTACTTTACAATCTTGAAAAATGAGCTCAGCGGTCTCACTTGCTCTCATACCAAGTTTGTTTTCTTTTTTACCTCCAGTAAATCCATCAAAATTCCGTTCTACAATAAATGCAGAAATGCCTCTACTATCTAACAAGTCACCAGTTCTTGCTAAAACAACTGCGACGTCACCTGTGATTCCATGGGTAATCCAATTCTTTGTTCCATTCAATACATAATGATCACCTTTCTTCTCAGCAACACACTGCATGCGCATAGCATCACTCCCAGTATTTGACTCAGTCAAACCCCAAGCGCCAATATGTTCGCCCGTTGCTAATTTTGGTAGATACTTTGCCTTCTGGTCTTCATTACCGAAAGTCAATATATGATTTGTGCAAAGCGAATTGTGAGCCGCCACCGAGAGGCCAATAGATCCACAAACCTTTGCAACTTCTTCTATAATGCTTACATAAACATTATAATCAAAACCGCTCCCGCCATATTTTTCAGGTACTAACACACCGAGGTAGCCTTGCTGACCCATTTTTGTGAAAAGATCTCTTGGGAAATGTTGGCTCTCATCCCATTCCATAACATGTGGAAGGATTTCCTGATGAGCAAACTCCTTTACTGACGAGGCAATGATATTTAATTCTTCAGAATGCATACTGGTAACTTAGAGTAGATATTCGCCCCAAATGTAAGGATGTTTGAGGCTGAAAAAAGAAAACAAAAGCATAAACTCTTCAAAGCATTGTATTGTTCTTGTAATGAGTATTCTGTCAAAATATAATTAGGACTATGATGTATATAGAAAGTGTCATTAAGCAGTTTAAATATTATAAGTTACTCGGAGAAAAAACATTCGAGCAGCTAGATGATAAGCAATTATTTAATGTCCAGCCAAATGTCAATTCGATTCCTGTTATAGTTAAGCACCTTTGGGGTAACATGCTATCGAGATGGACTAATTTTTTCGAAGAGGATGGAGAAAAGGAGTGGAGAAAAAGAGAAGAAGAATTTACAGCTACTATTAACAATAGAGAAGAGCTAATGGAGAAGTGGAATGCTGGTTGGGAATGTCTATTTCTAGCGCTGAATATGGTTAGCAATGATAATCTGGATACTATCATTTACATTAGAAATCAAGGACATACTGTTGTTGAAGCAGTGAATCGACAACTCGCACACTATTCGTATCATGTCGGTCAAATTGTCTATATAGGCACCTTGCTAAAAGGTGAATACTGGCAATCACTTTCGATACCAAAAGGGAAGTCGAAAGAGTATAATAAGCAGAAGTTTGCCAATGCTAAATCAAAGAAGCATTTTACAGATGAATATCTTGGGTCTTGATTACTTCAATATAAAATTGCCATTGCCTACTCTGTAACCTTTATTGTATATCTCTACATTATAATTGCCCTTTCCTAATTCAAAACCAGGATCATAGACTACGCAGCCTTCTGCATCTTCATTATTATAAGCTATGCTACTTGTAGTTGTATATCTGACATCACTGCCATCTAACTTGCTTGATAACGTACCTGAACCCAAATTCTGATCAAAAAGTGTTTCACCTCCTGGGTTAATAATTCTAATGTAAAACATTTCATCACCAGCATTTACCACATGATTAGATTCAGTTTTGAAACAAGCTTTTAGTTGATCTGAAGCTTTTGCTCGCATGGTTTCTTTACCAGACTTTTCTTTAACACCGGAGACACCTATAAAATTGATTTTAATGGCTTCGGCCATGTCAACCTTTGAGGAAAGAGTGGAGTTTTCTTCTTCTATTTGTTGTTTGATTTCTGTGAGTTGTGTTGTTTTCTCATCGAGATCAGCAATAGTCGCAGTTTGTGTCTCAACCTCACTTTCCAATTCTGCTTTAGCCAACTTGAGAGTCGAATTAGCTGAAGATAATTGGATGTTTTGAGTTTTGAGATCTCTTATTTGTGCAGCATAAGATGCGGCTTGATTTCTCAATATCTCCATTTCCTCTTTGGCTTTGCCCAGCTCTCCTCTGGTCCATAGTAGATTTGTAATTTTCTTCTTCTGATTGCTCAATTCTGCTTTCTGTTGATCAATCATTGCATTAAGCTCTGTATTTGTGCCCCTCATTTCCTCAAGATTGTCGAGAGCAAGTTGGTAATCTTGCTCTAACTCAGCTTGAAGTTTTTCTGTCTGTAGTAAATTATCTTTTGTAGATGAGAGTTCTTGTTTGAGTGTTCTGATTTGGTACCATTGATAAGCACAAAAGCCTAATAAAAGGAAAAGACCAATGAGAACTATCGCCAAGATATTGTTGGAGTTTGATTTTGCCATTTGATTATTTTTTATCGAAGTTATGTTTTTTATGTAATTTTCAGTCTCTAATACCCACCAATTAGGCACTTGCTTAGCTATTTAGAAGATTACACCGATAATCAGTCCGTAAAAACCCTGATATGGAAAGCATAGGCAAGTTGCAAAACATTTTATTCTTCGATATTGAAACTGTTGCAGAGTATTCAAAGTATGATGCTCTTTCTGACAAGTTGAAACAATTATGGGAGCAAAAATCAAAATTTTTCAGAGGCCGGGATGAATTGACCTTGGAAGATAGCTACACGCAAAAAGCAGGTATCTATGCAGAATTTGCAAAGGTCGTTTGCATCTCAGTAGGCTATGTTAGCCAAGCTGATACCCAGCAGTGGCAATTTAGATATAAAAGTTTTGCATCGGAAAATGAGGCGGAATTGCTGATTGCATTCGCAGACTTGTTAGAAGAATACTTTTATGATCCAAGACTCCATGGATTATGTGGGCACAACATTCGAGAGTTTGATGTTCCATTTATTTGCAGAAGGCTAACCATCAATGGGCTTGAAATACCAAGAATATTAGATACAAGACATGCTAAGCCATGGGAGAGGGAACATCTTTTGGATACAATGCAAAGTTGGAAGTATGGTGATTATAAGCACTACACATCACTAGATTTACTTTGCCATGTCTTAAATGTTAAAAGCCCTAAATCAGAAATGTCTGGGTCAGAAGTGCACAGATATTATTATGAGAATGCTGACCATGAAGCGATACAACAGTATTGCGAATCAGATATTATGGCTGTCTTTGAAGTCTATGCTAGGTTGCATCATTATCGATTGCCAGAAAATCTAGAATATATTCATGCTTAATCTAAATGCTGATAACGACACCAATGCTTGGAGTGGTAACAGTGGCTGAGTCTTCAACCGATTTTAACAGATATCTTTGTTCATCTATTGGGTCATTTGGGTTCTCAATAATACCATCTCCAATCGGATTGCCTTCACTATCTAATGGCCTGTCTAGAATGAGTGTTGTTGATGATGCATTCGAAAGGACAAAGTTCTGAATATCTAAGTACAGATTTAAGGACCACTTATCAAAGAACCACTTTTTATCAACTCTGAAATCCAAGGCTGCAAATGCGTCTCCACGCAATGAATTAATCCTGCTATAGTCTGGATAAGCGGCATTATTTCTGTCCCAATTTTCAACTAAGGAAGCATCTTCTGCTGCTGGAGTTATGGGCAAACCACTTTGTACTCTAAGATTAATTCCGGCCTCCCAGTTTTTCTTAAACTGCTTGCCTATCGTAGTGTTAAGTATATGTCTACTATCCCAAGCACTAGGTATAAACTCTGCACTGGCATCTTCAAATTGACTATGACCATAAGTATATGCTAGAATACCATAGAAACCCTTGTATAGTCTTTGTTGAAAGAGAAACTCAGCACCGAATGTTCTGCCTTTGCCAGTGGATAATACAGGTTCATTTCCGACTATACCGAAATCACCACCTAGGTTGGCAAGAGAGATATTATCTCTAAGCAGAAAAGGATACTCTGAATAGTGTTTGTAATAACCCTCTAAGGTGATTCGACTTGATTGCGAGGTATTCCATTCCAAACCTGTTACAATGTGACTTGCACGTATCAACTTCACATTATTTTCTTTATTGACAAGCACATTTTCTTCCTTATATCCTAGGACTGTATAAGGAGGTGATTGATAGTAGATGCCCGCGTTGGCGTTGAGTGACCAATTTTCGTTCAATCTATAACTTGCAGATAATCTTGGAGATAAATGATCCAATGGGTTAGACATATCACTAGAATAGGAGTAACCATCCATTCTTAATCCCAAGGATAACACAAGACGACTTTCGAGGTATTCTCTACTTATCTGCCCAAATCCATAGTATTTGACGAAGTTAATGTCAGAAGTATAATTGATGTCTTGTGGTCCTGAAGAAGTGAAGATTTTATTTTGTGTTGAGTTATTATACTTTACAAACTCTGTCCCTGCACCATAGATAAGATTATAAAGTCCTACTCTTTCTTTGTGTTCAACTCTCAGTTTATTTTCAATTTCTTGAGACTTATAACGCAGCAGCAAATTGTCTTCTGAGCTATCGTCATTATTTGTGTATTTGAATGCTTCATTATTTAGCATATTCCTGCTGAGCACAAAAGTGGTATATCCCTTATCACTATACCTCTTGTAGACGATGCCATTAGTATAGTTCCATTGATTATTGACGGGTATATTTTCTAGGATATAAAGATTAGATTCTGTTGGCTCAGCATCAAGGTTGAGCTCAAAGTTGTCGATGGCACCGAGACCAATAAATGTCCATTCTTCCTTATTGTTTGGTTTGTACTTGACTTTAGCTTGGAAGTCATTATAGATTGGTAAGAATGGCAATCCGATAGCTTCAAAGAGAAATTGGAGATAAGATCTCCTTGCAGAAAACAAGAAAGTGGTCTTCTCCCCAATTGGACCTTCAAGAGTAGCACCAAGATCAGTAGCCCCTACAGTTGCTGTGAAACCCAGTCTATCATTCCTACCATCTTTTTGTCTAAACTGGAAAACAGAACTCAATGCATTCCCTCTATTTGCAGGGAATGCCCCTGAATAGAAATCTACTTCTTTGACAAAATCAACATTTATTATTCCGGCCGGACCACCAGATGCCCCTTGTGTAGCAAAGTGATTAATGTTTGGCACTTCCACATCATCCAGATAAAATCTGTTTTCGTTAGGTGCACCACCTCTAATTATAAGATCATTTCTAAATGACACACTGGAGGTTACTCCAGGCAAAGATTGGATTACTCGACTGATATCTCTATTGCCTCCTGGTCTTCGTTTAATCTCAGTTACCCCAATTGTTCTCAAAGAAACCGGACTTTCTACTGGTTTCTTAAATGCATCGGCCTTAATAGTAACCTCTTCTAATTGTTGGGCATCAGATTCCAGGCTAAAATTGACTGTTGTGGGTCTATTATTCTGTACCTGTTGCTCCGTAATTGTAATTGACTTATACCCGATGTAAGAGATCTGCACATCATAAATACCTGGCTCCAAATCTGTGAATTCAAAATAACCATTCTCGTCAGTATTAGTGCCAATGGTTGTTCCAACTAATACAACGTTTGCAAAAATTATTGGCTCATTTGTCAATCCGTCATTGGCATTTCCTTTGATAATACCTGATTGACTGTGAGAGATTGTAACTAGTAGAAGCGAGAAGCTGAAAATAGTAAGTTTAAGAAACCATTTTTTCATACTGAGCATAGCGGAATTATTGAATATGTTTGCGGAACAAAATGAAGACCATTTAGTTCAATTAGAAAGAGTTAACAATTATGGAATATAGATATCTAGGTAAGTCAGGAATTCAAGTCAGTGCTCTCTCCTTTGGTAGCTGGATCACATTTGGCAATCAAATTGGGGATAATGTTTCTTCAGACCTCATGGCATGTGCTTATGATCATGGAGTTAATTTTTTCGATAATGCTGAAATCTATGCCAATGGCCAGTCTGAAATAGTCATGGGCAAAATTTTGAAAGCAATGGAGTGGGACAGGACCTCTTACATGGTTTCTTCGAAGGCTTATTTTGGAGATGGTGGTAAATTACCCAATCAGACTGGACTCAATAGAAAGCATCTTACTGAAGCATGTCATGCTGCATTGAGAAGACTTCAGGTTGATTACCTTGATCTTTTCTTTTGTCATAGACCTGATAAGAAGACTCCAATGGAGGAGACGGTCTGGACTATGAATCACCTCATTCAGCAAGGTAAAATACTGTACTGGGGCACATCTGAGTGGTCTGCGTTAGAAATTATGGAAGCGCATAAGGCTGCTGAAAAACTAAATTTGATTGGACCTGTTATGGAACAACCTCAGTATAATATGTTTCATAGAGAGAAAGTAGAAGTAGAGTATAACAAACTCTATAGTACTGTTGGACTCGGGACAACTATTTGGTCTCCTCTCGCGTCAGGATTGTTATCTCCGAAATACATTGGCAAATTTCCTCAAGGAACAAGATTGGGTAGAGAAGAGCTTTCTTGGTTGAAAGAAAGGTCAGTGACTGAAGAGAGACTGGATAAGGTCAGAAAGTTAAATGATGTTGCCTTAGAACTTGGAGTTTCCTTACCACAATTAGCAATCCACTGGTGCGTCCAAAATCCCAATGTGAGTACTGTCATATTAGGTGCATCAAAAGTTTCTCAGTTAGAAGAGAATTTTAAAACTATGGAAGTTATCGATGCAATACCAAGTGAAGTGAACGACACCCTTGAAGCTATTCTTGAGAATAAACCAATCCATCCACTTTGGTAGCCTATGAAGGTCCATTTGATTAAAGCTTTTTCTGAGTCAAAGTTTGCGAGTGAGAAAGATGAAATAATTCAGTTTGTCGAACTTCTCGAAAATATACAGAATTCCTTTGGAGCTCATTGGGCATTGGATACTGAAGATTTTGGACTCTGTTATGATAAAAGTTTGGAATCTTCGATCTCAAGGCGATTATGGAAAGATCATGACTATTATCCCAAAGAAGCAATGCTAGAATTAATTAATCAAGATGTAGCATTTGTGAGGTCTATGTTTAGAAACCTTTTTAGCACAGAGAAAGATTTAAATTCTCGAGTTTCCAAATTTTTGTTTTGTTGTGACGCACTTATGGAAGACCACAAAAAGGTCGACGGTAAATTTAGGGATCACTATCATGCGGATTGCTCCATCATTTCGCTTTATCTCTCACTTAATCAAGAAGAGGTTGCCTATGCTAAGCAATCTCAAATCGAACAATTCAACGTACTCGTTGAAAGTCGACAACCAACAGATGTGTCATTGCAAAGAAATCTAATAATTACTAAAGTGATGACGACTATATTGGCCAAAGATGATCAAGTATTGGCATTCAAAAGAAGACTTGACAATGATTTGGGAAGACCTAGTAGTTGGCGATTTTGGGTTTCAGCTCTGCTCTCTAGAGCGTAATAACCTATTGTTGAAATTCGTAGCACCCTAAATCAGGGATGGCATCTCTAACAAATCCGTCTTGATCAAGTTGAAGATTTGGGAGGAACTTGCCTTGATCTATTGCTACACTCATTGTATCAAGATGGAAATCAATACTATCAATGCTAATAAATAACGAATCAGTCGTCTCAATTTCAAGACAATTGGAACAGTTTTCAAAGAAATTAGGGAACAAGGCTGGGTCTAATAATTCATCTATTCTTAAGCCGCAATGATCAAAAAAATAGAAGAAATCATTATTGTCGCTAGGATCGATATCATCTAACCAGATCTCATCACTATTGAATCCTGAGAAAAGACAATTTCTAAAAGTGGTGTTCATAGTATTCTTTGCTGCTTCAAAGCAGAGCGGATCGAGACATCTATAATTGTTTGCATTCACTGCATGGGTTTGACTGGAAGCATTGTAGACAGTGCAATGCTGAAAAGTATAATCCCCACCATAAACTAGATTAATACCATGACTCAAGGAAGAGTGAATCAAGCAATTATTAGCAGTAATAGTAGAATGGACTCCAAGTATACCGTTAGCACTCGTATATGCGATATTGCAATTATTCAACGTGGCATTCGATGCACTATCAACTCGTACTCCTACTATCGAATGAAGAATATTTGTATAGTCTAGCGTGTTTTCTAACTGAGAAGCGAAGAGTATGCCTCCCCATTGACCGGGATCATCTTGAAAAGCTGGTTCGAGTCTATCTGACTGAATGGTCACAGGGTTACCTAGTACTCCTTCAGATCGAAGTTGCCCTTGAGGTCCAAAAATGAGAAGGCCGTCATTATAGACTCCAATATCGTTAATTGCAATTCCGCCATGTACATAAACCCTGCACCCGGGAGGTAGCACAAGTGAACAGCTATCGATAAATAGAGCTCCATAAATAACATAAGGCTTAGGGTCATCCCATATCCATTCGCCAAAATCACAACTCACAAAATTGAAGTCATTGTTTGATGAATTTGATGGAATGTAATTGGCATTTTGACCAAATGCTTCTAAATGCACAGTATCTGTCTGAATGGTTTTCACCAAAATACCGTCCTCAATCACAAAAGGACTAATCGAGAGAGGTGCATCTGGATCTATAGTTGCTTCGACAAAAATGTATATACTATCATTGGGTTGAATGACTATATCATTGATGACGGCATCATTAAACCCTTGGACATTTATCCGGAATTTACTTTGATTGTTTAACATTGAGATGCTCTCAATATTTACTCTTTCATCATAATCATTGTAAACTTTCACAGACCGAGTTATCGTCCCAACAGTTGTGAATACAGTATCAAATCTTAGAGTATCCATCTCGTAGCGCAACTGGAGATCATTTTCAGTATAAAAACTATCATCTCTACAACCAGAGGTCAAGAGGGACATGGTAATAACCAATAAGAGAAATAGCAGGCTGAAATAGATTGTTTTCATTTGATGACGCAAGATGTAAAATAAACTACAATGTCCATGAAATAACAATCATTTGAATCCTATTATTCTACATTTGCAGACATTTTGTATGCATAAGTTGCTAGGAGAACAAATAGTAGATGTTATTATTCCTGCATTCAATGAAGAGGCAGCAATAAGTAATGTGATTAAGGCCATTCCTCATGATCTTGTACGCAACATCATTGTTTGTAATAACAATAGTAATGATAGGACTGAGCAGGTAGCTAAATCAGAGTCTGCAATTGTTGTTAACGAAAATCGCCCTGGTTATGGGTGGGCATGTTTAAAGGGAATTGCTTATTGCACAGAACTACAAGTGCCTCCTACAATTGTGGTTTTCTTAGACGGTGATTTTAGTGATTATCCTGAAGAAATGGAATCTTTGTTAATGCCTATTATAAACCAGAATATGGACCTTGTGATTGGTTCCCGAGCCTTGGGAGATAGAGAGAAGGGCAGCATGATGCCACAACAAGTTTTTGGTAATTGGTTAGCTACAAGAATGATCAAAGTACTTTATGGCTATATCTTTACTGACCTAGGACCATTTAGAGCAATAACGTGGAATGCATTGAATAGGATTAATATGGAGGATAAGACATATGGGTGGACAGTAGAAATGCAAGTGAAAGCAGCTAAATTAAAAATGAGAACATGTGAAGTGCCAGTAAGGTATAGACAGAGAATTGGTGTATCCAAAGTCTCAGGCACTGTTAAGGGCACTCTCATGGCAGGTTACAAAATTATCTTCACCATCTTAAAGTATTCTTTTAAAACACTCAAAGCGTAAATGGGGTCAATAATTGGTCATATTCTCTTAGGGATTTATATCACTGCCTTAGTCTTTGTTTCAGTGTTTTGCTTGATGCAGTTTCATTTATTGTGTCATTATGTTTATAACCGATGGAAAAGGAGTAGGCCCAATGAGCCAGGAAACATGCCAGCTGAGCTTCCGATGGTCACCGTCCAACTACCGATATTTAATGAATCTTATGTGGTAGAAAGGCTGATAGCGAATATTACCAAACTCAAGTACCCTAAAGACCTCTTGCAAATACAAGTCCTTGATGACTCGACGGATGATACACTGGAGATTAGTAGAGAGCAAGTAGAGAAGTATCGAGAGAAAGGCTTTGACATTGAACTACTTCATAGAACTAATAGACAAGGTTATAAAGCAGGCGCGCTCAAAGAAGCAATGGCTGGTGTCAAAGGTGAGTTTATTGCAATATTTGATGCTGATTTTTTGCCAGAGAGTGATTTTTTACAAAAAACAATTCCTTATTTTAATGATGCAGAAGTAGGTGTTGTACAGACAAAATGGGGCCATATTAATGAAGAGTATTCATTATTAACTAGGCTTCAAGCATTCCAACTCAATGTCCATTTTTCTATTGAGCAATTTGGGAGATACCTAGCAGACTTTTTATTGCAGTTTAATGGTACTGCAGGAGTCTGGCGCAAGGATACAATTGAAAGTGCTGGCGGTTGGGAAGCAGATACTCTCACTGAAGATCTAGACTTGAGCTACAGAGCACAGATGAAAGGTTGGAAAATTAAGTTCTTGGAGCACGTCATTTCACCAGCAGAACTACCTGCCGAAATGAGTGGATTGAAGTCCCAACAATATAGATGGATGAAGGGGGGTGCTGAAACGGCAAAAAAGATGCTGCCAAGTATTTGGAGGTCAAAACTAGCTTTGAGAAGGAAGCTTCATAGTACTCTCCATTTATTTAGTAGTAGTTTGTTCGTTGCAATTTTGATACTTACTGTAGTTAGTATTCCTTTGATGTTTATGGTTGGGCCTATGCAATTGGATATGACACATTTTGGCCCATTCATTTTGGCAACAGTATCCATAATACTAGTGTATTATGCAGCGAATGTTCATTCAGTTAAAGCAGAAAAGAATTACTTATCCAGATTAGGATATTTTCTCATTTTGTTCCCTGTTTTTCTATCATTATCAATGGCGATGGCATTTCATAACAGCATAGCAGTGCTTCAAGGATTCTGGGGTAAACAGACAGCCTTTATTAGGACTCCGAAGTATAATATCTCAGCTAAGGGTGATAGTATTGTTGCAGGAAAATATTTGAAGAGAGAAATTTCTTTTTCTACAATCCTAGAGGGTCTTTTGGGCCTCTATTTTTTAACAGGAGTAATTGGAGCATTTTATGTTGATTTCACATCTATGTTGCCAATGCATATTGCTCTCTGCTATGGTTATTTAACCATTTTTTATCTCAGCGTCAAGAAGCAAGCTTGATGCAAAGGTTTGGATTACAATCTATTGTACAGCTGGCATGTATTGCGGCTTTTATTTTCATCACGTACATTTTTTTTGATAGAGTAGAGCAAGCAGATTTTGACTTAATTGCTCTTTCTATGATTATGTTATTCGGTATATATGCTTATTTCATATTCGCGAGAAACCAGATTACTTTCCTAAAATTTTTGGTTACGGCTATTCTTGTAAGAGTAATTCCTTTCGGTTTTGATCCAAATTTATCTGATGATATCTATCGATTTGTCTGGGATGGTAGAGTTTGGGATATGGGCATCAATGCTTTTGCTTATACGCCAAGAGAATTTATAGCATCTTTTCCAGAAGTGCACTTTTCTTGGTTGTTTGATTTAATGAATAGTCCAGACTATTATACCATATATCCACCGCTCTGTCAGCTCACTTTTTATCTTTCTATTGTGGCGGAAAAAATGGGTGTTCCTCCAAGAGTGGCTTTACAAGCTTTCTTTTTTGTGGCAGAAATGCTAACTATCGCTGGTCTGTTCAAGTTTCTTAAAGAACTGGGAAAAGATACAAAGCTCTTATTCATCTATGCATTAAATCCACTTGTCATCATTGAATTGATGGGTAACCTACATTTTGAGTGTTTAATGATGACAGCTCTAATCTGGTGTGCTTTTCTTCTTTATCAGAATAAATTGATCCTATCGGGATTACTGTATGGATTATCCATTTCTACAAAGTTAGTACCACTCATTTATGCACCTTTGATTTTATTCCAATTGGGCTGGAAAAAAGGAATGCAAGTTTTGATTCCGGCTGGGTTCTTGACAATAGGGGCATTTGCACTGATGTTACAAGGACACATCTTCTCTATTTTACGGAGCATCAATCTCTACTTTCAAAGCTTTGAGTTCAATGCAAGTATTTATTATGCTCTGAGAGAATTGGGTGTTTGGCTTACTACCTATAATCAAATTAAAGTATTGGGTCCATTTCTGGGCTTAATAGCAGGACTAATCATAGTTAAACAAAGTATTGGTCAAGTTGACAAATCCTCTGTTAAGGAGATCAGTGACCGAATGATTGTACTGTTTACACTCTATTTATTTTTTAGCACTACTGTACATCCTTGGTATCTAAGCGTTTTACTCTTACTCTCTGTATTTAGTAGTTATAGATTTACCCTTGTTTGGTCGTGCTTGATCTATTTGTCCTATAGTGCATATATGAGACAGCCAACACAAGAATTTCTTATTCTGATAGCTGTAGAATATCTTATTGTAGGTTTCTTCTTTTATCAAGAACACTCCAAAAAGAAAAGCCTCCAAGAAATTCTTAGAGGCTTTTATATTCAATAACTATAAATTTTTCTTCATCCTAGTATGTCCAAAGGTCATGCTCTAGGTTGAAAAGTTCCATTTTAATTTTGTTCGATTCTAAAAGTCTATCTACACCTGCTTGGTCATATCCATCGTAGATGTCTTGAATTCTCAAATCAAGCGAGTTTGACTTTTTGATAATGTAACTTGAAAAGAATCTATTCTCGAAAAGATCATACCACGACATCGGTGCCATATCATTGTCCTCGTTATAGACTCTCACTTTTGCAAGATACTTTCTTGCTTCAGGGTAGTATACCCAGAAAAGTGGAAGCTTATACTTCAGCTCACCTGTGTCATAATCGATTTCATTGAGGATAGGAGAGAACCCTATGATTCTCACATCCATTCTTGAAGTCTCCTCGTCAAAATACCAAATTTCCTTTACTCTGAACTGTTCGATATCCTCCCAGTTAATGGTATTCTCAACAATCTGTATTTTCTCCTCGTAAGTTTCGTAATCAAAAGTTACAACAGTATCGATTTTATTCAAAGTACCATTTATTTCTTCCATAGTCATTGGCTCTTTGAAGAACTCATCTCTAAAGAGTGCAATGTCCCCATTCTCAGCAATATTCCTTAAAACATTGAAAAAAGGCTCATTTGGATACCTGAAAGGAAGATTCATCTTCTCTCTAGTATCGATTATTCTCCAAATTCTTTTTTTCCAAGCAATATCTGCTTCACGAACTGGTTCGTATTCAAGAACCATACTTTCTTCCACAAGTGTATTCTTTACAACATCATCTACGTAGATGTCTTCTAGTAATACATTTGATTCAGTGATTTCTCTTTCTTCTTGTGCAAAAGCAGCCAAGCTTAAGCCAATGATGAAAGCGAATGAAAATACGTGTTTAAGATTCATAACAATACTTTTTATAAAATGGATCGATTGTTGGGTTTTCGAATTATCTGATATTAAATACCATACTTCCTATATCTCTAGGAGCCGGGTCACCTGGGCATTTACACTTGATATCTTCGTAAAAATACCTATCTCCAGGAGTCGCTTTCTTAATTAAAGATTGTGCTTCTCCAGAGTATTTACCACCTCTGTTAACAACAACTTGAGGATCTTGTCTTTTTGGTACTCTCACAACTCGGTATCCAGCGATGTCACATTTAGCATCAAAATCAAAGTTTTCTAATACTGGGAATACACCAGGTTGTACTTTGAACTCTCCACTTCCCATTGCTCCACCTCTTGATTTAGACAGTTTAGGTACTGGATCTGGAATTCTCTTAACTCTAAATTCTGCTGATTTAGTAAATCCATCGGCAGAAGCTGTAACTGTAGCCTTACCTGGCTTAGTAACTCTTACATTCCATGCTCCACCTGCTCTAGAGATCGTACCACCTTGCATATTGACATTAATGTTGTTACTGTTAACACCACTAATAGCCACTTCAACAGGGTTGTCTACTCCTATGTAGAATACATTCATCTTGGATGCAGAAATAGTACCAGCTCTTTCACCTACTTCGTAAGTAAACTGTCTATTATATGTATCAGTTTTTCCTGTCACTGGATTAAATACTGTAGCTTTCGCAGTGTACTTCTTAGTTCCTAAAGAGCCTGGAGTAGTGGTATATGTTCCTTTACCATCTTTATCAAGTGGAAGAGACTTTCCATCTACTGAAATTGATACTTTTGTTTTACTATCTCCTCCAGCAAAAGCTGTAAGGAATACTTCAGCCGAATATTTCTCACCCTTAATGATGTAAGATTTTTCTGGTGCAGATACAACCGTAAATTTATCAAGTACAACATCTTCCTTACCGGCACCTACTTTTACTGCGAGGTAGTTAAGGATTTCAGACTCAGTTGCTTTTACATCATTGATGTATTTATGGAAGATTGGAAGGGTTGCTTGAAGAGGCATATGATCAAAATTCATGTGCGCCCAACTTGCTTTATTCTTCTTTTTCCAAGTTTCATCATCAATATTAATAGCTAGCTTCGATCTGTATTCTTCTCTTTGATCTTCATCTACATACTGAAGAATATCTTCACTGTATTTTACTAATCTTTCCTTGAGCTCTTGCGCTTTACCTGTAACTACTCCTGGCTCTCCAGTTGGTTCACCAACAAGATAGAGGGTAGTGATGTCGAAATTCTTTTTTCCTCTCAATTCATCAGTAGTCTCACCAGTCTCATCATCGACAACATATCCATTAGTTCTTTGAACCATGGTATCAACAAGGCTCTGTATATATGCAGACATCTCAGCAGATGTTTCTCTAACAGGATCAACTCTTTCTGCATATTGAGCATAAGATGCTTTCGCTTTAGCAGCTTTTTCGATAGTAGCTTTCATTGGTTCATTTGCAGCATCCATAGCCGCATTAGAAGTCACTAAGCCTTTATCAACAAGCTTAAAAGCATTGAATATTTCTGCAGAAACATTAAGTGCTAAGAGTGCAGTTAAAACCAGGTACATGATATTAATCATCAGTTGCCTGGGTTCCTTAGGTATTGACATTTTTTTGCGTTTTTAAGTTATGAAATTATTGAAAACGTCAATGCAGACTATCCTTTGAATGCAGTCAATACGTTACCATAAACTGAGTTCAAAGAAGAGATATTTCTATTCAATGAGCTCAATTGTTCTTGATAAAGTTTAGTATCATCTACTGTATCATTTAATGAAGTCATAGCCTCATTCATTTTAGAGTAGAAGTTACCCATAGTTTTTATTTGCTCACCTGTCTCACTAAAGTCTACTTCTTGGAGTGCTTTAAGTGACCCTAAGCTTTTTGACATTGATTGTAGCTCACTAAGCATACCATCAAGTTTATGTTGAGTATTATCAGCTCCCATTCCGCCTGCTCCTTCTGTTAGAGGAGAAATACTAGCGCTGTGGGAATCTAGACCTGGATAAAGTTTTTCCCAGTAATAATCTTTTTCTGGTCCAATGACACCTAAAAAGAAGAATAAGATTGCTTCGGTAACAAGACCCACTGTTAATAAGTCGATTTTCATACCACCAATCTCTGGCATATTCCAAGATTGAATTTTGTAAAGTGCTCCAAGCATTACAAGTGATGCACCTATACCAATGATAAGATTCTTGAAGTATTTGAATCCTTTTGATTTAACAAAGCTCATGTGTTATTGATTTTAAGTTAAGAGTTTTAAAGTTATTACATAGCTTATCCATGGATGTAAAGACATCCGCAAACAAACCTAATTTCCAATTAATAATTCAAGTGATAAGTAGATCTAGAAATCGTTGATAGATCTTCCCAAGAATGTCAATGCACATCTAAATCCAACATAGGACTTAGTTGTATCTTGATATTCCCAATGTCTCGTACCTGTTTGGCAATAATAAGCGATGTCTTTCCATGACCCACCTCTAATTACCTTCCTTTTGAAAGATTCTGGATCGTCATCTGAAGCATCGTACTTGAGGTCAGGATTGAGATCATGAACATGTGCATATGCATTTGGGTGATATGCAGTCTCTGTCCATTCTGCAACATTTCCTGCCATATTATAGAGTCCGTAATCATTTGCAAAGTATGCATCTGCTTTCACAGTATAGAATCCTCCGTCTTCAGGATAATTTCCTCTACCTGGCTTAAAGTTACCAAGAAGGCAACCTTTTGTATTTCTCATATAATAACCGCCCCAAGGATATGGTGCCATATCTCTGCCTCCTCTTGCAGCATATTCCCATTCTGTTTCAGTAGGAAGTCTGAATTCCTCAGTATTGGGCTGGTCTTCTCCTTTGTACTTGTCCCAAAATTTAGTTCTCCAGTGACAGAAAGCTTTTGCTTGTTTCCAATTCACACCAACAACAGGGTAATCATCAAAGGCAGGGTGCCAGAAATAATTTCTTGTCATCGGCTCATTATAAGAATATGAAAAGTCTCTAATCCAAACTAAAGTATCAGGATAGATATTTACTTCTTCTTTCTCGATAAGTGCAGATCTTACTTGCTCTTCTCTTGAAGAAGCTTTTTTCCAATCTACCCACTGATATTCATAATTAAATTGTCTTGTATCTAATTCTCTTTTTCCATTCAACATCATATCACCCTCGTAATACATGCCACTTAATGTCTCATCAGAGTAATCAAGCTCGTACTCCCAATCAAGATATTCATCACCTCTTGCGTTTGTTGTGAAGTCTCCCATCTCTGTATGAGCTAGTGAGTCTCTTACCCAATGAACAAATTGACGATATTCATTATTTGTAACCTCGGTGTCATCCATGAAAAAACCCTGGATTGAGATTGCTTTCGGTTTCTGAGCGTATGTGCTGAAAGTTTCTTGGTCAGATTGACCAATGTGAAGTGTACCAGATGGAACATAAACCATACCATAAGGGTTGATTCCTGTCCAAGTAGGTCTTTCCATAACTCCGATAAGATCACCGGACTCTTCTCGTCCGCAAGAAGTGAGAAGAATTGTTAGACCTAAAAGAATAACAAAATAATTATTCAATGCTTTCATTCTACAGTGTTTTTCCAAATATTTTTCCAAAGGAAAGGTAAATATAAATGTGATAATCGTGAATCCGCAAAAATTCAACACATTTTTTATTCCTTTGAATATTAAGTGTTTATCAAATAAGACCCAACGTTTTGAATCAATATATATTGTCTTTAAAATATTGTTCACAGGTTCCTCGGATTATACATTGTCTTGGGGGGCAGACCAGTATTTATCTCTTTTGCGATAGAATATTTGAGCATGATTTCATGGCTTCCATCACTGATTCTTCCGAGACGTGAAACCAAAACGTCATAACTGTAAGCTATAGTATAACGATTGTCAAATTTTATCCCACCTATCAAAGAAAAAGATTCAAATGTATTCGGAGAATAACCTCTGAGCTTTACTCCTCCAAAAACATTGCCATACTTTACAGTTCCGAAAACTTCACTAACAACTTGTTTCAAATTTGTTCTGATATTCAGTCCAGATTCCAAAAGATAACCATTTCTCAATGGTAAATAGTAAATTCCAAGTATGTCAATATATCTTGATTGATTGTAATTAACGAGCTCTAAATTTCCTTGCGGAGAAACAATATTGTGAAGCGCAATCCCCGCATCAAAACTGCCAATAGAAATAAAACCAGCAATCGAGTAAATGGGTAATATTGTGGAAGCGTTGCCAGTCCCAAGGATAGGATCGTTATGATTAATAAGCCCTCCAGAATACTCTCCTTCAGGTGTTATCAAAACATTTTGATCGAGCCTAATCTGCTTTATTCCAAGACTTCCTCCAAGACTAGCTTTAAATCTATCTTGTGTGAAAAATCGATTGAAGCTCACACTCCCTTGAGTATGTCGTTCTGCTCCAGAAGTAAAAGTTTCAAGAGAAATCCCAGCTCCACCAGAAAGAAAATACAAAGGAAGAGTTGCGTTAAGGTTGACATTTTGCGGTTGTCCTTTTAAGTCTTGCCACTGACTACGATAGAATGCATAGACCTGAAGATTGTCTTCATATCCAGCAAAAGCAACATTGCTCTCATAGATATTGAAGTTGGACATTGTATATGAAATATTCTGCTGTCCAAAAACAAAAGAAACAGAAACAGTGTAAATTAAGAAAGTCCAAAGTGTCCTCGTCACAGAATGAAGTTACTATATCTTTCTTAGTAACGTTATAACTCAAAGGTTAAATTGTCATATGCAAGACTCATATTCTTTCCTAGTTTTCCATTTACTGAAAAGTGTCTGCCAAGTCTGTGGCTGATATGAGTAAAGTAAGTTTGCTTTGCTTTAATACGCTTTGATAATACTATGGCTTCTTCCAAGTTCAAATGTGTACTATGCTGCTCGATTTGTAAAGCATTCAATATTAAAGTCTTCACGTCCCGAAGTTGTTCCAAACTTGCTTCAGGAAGAGATTTGACATCCGTTAGATACACAAGATCTCTCACTCTAAATCCAAGTATTGGTAATCTACCATGATCGGCACGTATCGGCAATATTTCAAGAGAATTAATATGAAATGGTGTATTTGGGGCTATTTCATGAGCATTTACTTGAAGAGCCCCTGCGTAAGTTGCGTCAAAGATGTAACTATATTTTGCCTTCAATTCACGCATTACTCTCTGTTCAGCGAAGACTTTCACTTCTTTTTTATGAAATAAAGTGATTGGCCTCAGGTCATCAAATCCTACAATGTGATCATTGTGTTCATGAGTAAAAAGGACGGCATCTATATTTTGAATAGAGTTATTGAGCAACTGTTGTCTTAAGTCTGGGCTCGAATCAATGAGAATAGCAGCCTCTTCAGTTTGAATAAACAATGAAGACCGCAGTCTTTTATCTAATTGAAATGGTGATGAACAAACTGAACACTGACACCCAACTACAGGAATGCCTTGAGAAGTCCCTGTACCGAGTATGGTAACTTTCAAGAAGCTTTTGCAGTTGTTTGAGAAGAAAAAAGATCTCTTGTTTTGAGTTTGCTCAATAATTGCAATGACTTTGGGTCTAACTCTAAATGATCAGGAAGATCAATTGTCTCTAAAACATTCTGTAATGTGATAATTCTCTCTTTTAATTCGAAAAACTTATTCACCACGACAATATTTCTGTTTTTCACTACACAATACCCGGACTTGAATTGTCCTTTTTCGTATCTTATAGTATATCCTAGCTGATCAAAAATAGTTTCGATCTTTTTTAAAGTACTTTTGGTGTAAGCTTTAATCATAAGCATGTTGAATGATACAAATATAAATAATTTATATATAGAAAATTTGGCAATATGAGAATATTTATTGTTTGTTTGATTTTGGGAATTTGTTCAACCGGACAATTGGCTGGTCAAGTTTTTAAAGGACAAGCATTTGTAGGATTCAGTGCAGCGCAGTTAGAAGGTGATAATTTAGCAGGATTCGATAAATTTGGTCTGCATGCTGGAGTACAAGTGTTATACTCAGTGACTGAAAAAACGAGTGTTGGTGTAGAGTTGCTCTATAATCAGAAAGGGAGTAGAGAAGGTATATTCTCATCAAATCCTGAAAGAAGTACTCAACTGCAATATTTTGAAATTCCACTCATTGCTCAAATTGAAGACTGGTATAACGAAGAAGATGGGTATTATAGAATACAAGGGCACGTTGGTCTAACCTATGGTTATCTCTTCAACGCAGAATCAGATAATGCTTTGTTCTCAGAAGGTATCTCCCAGTTCAATACTAGTGACATTGGTTTTCTTTGCGGCGCTGGTTTTAGGATTAATAAAAGGATAGAAATAGTCGCTAGATACCAAAGGTCTTTCAACCAAGTATACAAATCTGAAGATCTAATAACTGGTGGGTTACTGAATTATTCCTGGGTTTTGCGCACTGGAATTCTCTTTTAATACAATCCAACTTTCGCTAATAGGAATATCTTTGTAAGAAAATATAACCAAATGCAAAGGTTCCAAATCTTAGTTTTCATTGTATGTCTAGTCTTTACTTATTCATGCAATAATGAAAAGGGGCAAAAACAACAAAAGCAACAAAAAGCTAATACCTCTCAAGTAGAAGCAACTGGGCCAGAAATTCCCGGTGCTCCACAAGAACTCATGGTAAAGTTGTGGAATGAATGTACTTACTTGGATTATATTTTTCATAATCTACCATTTAGCATGAGTCAAGATGAGCAACCAAGTATTCGTGCTAATCTCAACTATATTTCTACTGTGCCACTTGGTAGGATACCATCTAATTGCAAGCCGATAGGCAGACAATTTTTTCATATTGGAGGAGATATTGTTGCGGAGGCAAATGTGTATTATGATCGTGATTGTAAATTTTATGTTTTCGTCGATGGAGAAAAACCATTGTATGCCAATGTAATGAGTCAAGAGGGTGATAACTTCTTTTCATCCATGATAGCTCAAGCAATTCAAGCAACGCAAGGTGCACCTGGTCAGTAGCTACGGATGTCAAGAGTAGCTGTTATTGATCTAGGAACGAATACATTCCACATCCTTATCGCTGACTGCCATACTGGGTTTTCTGTTCTCTATAAAGAACGTAAATATGTGTATTTAGGTGAGGGAGGGATTGATACAATTACTCAGCCTGCCGCTCAGAGAGGTTTAGAGGCTTTGCGAGCATTTAACACAGTCATTTCCGAGTATGATATAGAAGTTGTAAGAGCAATTGGAACTGCAGCATTGCGAACATCTTCCAATAGTGGAGATTTCATCCGGCGAATCAAAAAAGAACTCGACCTAGACATAGAAGTGATTTCAGGAGTAAAAGAAGCCGAACTTATTGCTCAGGGAGTTGGACTACTTTATAAAAATCCTTCAAATCACCTTGTCATGGATATTGGAGGAGGCAGTGTAGAATTTATCTTTGGAAGAGCAAATATTCAATGGAGACAGAGCTTCAATATTGGAATATCTGTTTTATATGAATTATTTCATCGCGATGATCCACTTAGCAAGGACTCACTTATTCAGATAAATACTTATCTCGATACTCAGCTTGCACCTTTGGCTACTTTCTTAAAGAGCCAACAATCATTTGATTTGATTGGTGCTGCAGGTACTTTCGAAGTGCTGCTTCATTCAAAGCAATATGAACCTCATGCCTTGTCGGAAATAGATGTTGACTATGTCAGAAAATTCTTTAATTCTGTCAAGCATCAAACATATTCAGAAAGACTACAGAATCCTCTCATTCCTGAAACTAGAGCAAAATACATCGTCGTCGGATTGGCTTTGGTTAATTATGTGCTTAAGCATTTTCAAGTAGAGAATACATATGTATCTCCTTATTCAATGAAAGAAGGTGTTATTGCAGAATATTTAGACAAGGCTAAAAAATAATTTAGTATATTTGAATAACATTAATAAGGTATGCAAGAAATCATAGAAGTAATGTCTTACCCTTGGGCTGTTAGAGCCTTGGCTGTGGCAATGATGGTCGGATTGATGTGTGGTGTTCTAGGATGTTTTATTGTATTAAGGAACATGTCTTTGTTAGGCGATGCTCTTTCTCATGCCATCCTACCTGGAGTATTTTTTGCTTTTTTGATTTTTGGCTACAGTGCAATAGGCTTCTTTATTGGCGCCACTTTGGCTGGAGTTGTGACCGCGCTCTTTATTTCGTGGTTACAGCAGAATGTAAATACTAAAAATGATGCTGCAATAGGGATCATTTTTACAGCAATGTTTAGTGTTGGGGTGATAGGAATAAGTAAGATTAGTAAGAGCGACGGAGTACATTTGGATCTACAGCACTTTTTGTTTGGGAATATTTTTGGCGTTACGAATGAAGATTTAATCATTACTGTCATTGTACTGATTTATACAATGCTGTCTGTTTTGATTTTGTACAGATATCTATTTATTTCTACTTTTCAGAATACTATTGCTCAGGCTATGGGCATCTCTGTAAATACTCTTCATTATTTCTTGATGTTCTTGTTATCCATTACAGTTGTTGCATCTCTAAGTGCAGCCGGAGTTATTCTTGTTGTAGCCATGCTCATCACGCCGGCAGCAACCGCCTTATTATTAAGTGATAAACTCAAGAATGTACTCCTTATTGCTGGTGGATTCGGTTTAATGACCGCAATTTTAGGTTTCTTCGTTACTATCCTGTTTGATACGACTCCCGGACCAGCAATGTGCTTGGTTGCAACAGGATTTTACCTCATTGCTGTATTAGTATCTCCGAAGAAAGGACTCATACGAAAAGGGATTGTCAAGTTTAGAGAGCAAGGAAGGATAATTCAAGAAGACATTTTGAGATATTTAGACAAGTCTTCGAAGACTACAATTACTCAGCAGATGGTCATTGATCGATTAAACCATAGTAATATTCGAACCCAAAGACTATTGCAAACTCTCATTAGGAAAGGTATGGTGCTTAGTGGTCCAAATGCTACCTTAACTCTGACAGATAAAGGCAAGAAAGTAGCTGATAGGATGCAAAGAGCACATCGTCTCTGGGAAACCTATCAAAGCCAGAAAATGGGTATTGATCCCAATCTAGTACACAATGAAGCAGATCTTTCAGAGCACCATTTGAATGAAGATCTCATACAACAAGTAGATTCTACACTTGGATTTCCAGAGACGGATCCACATGGTTCGCCTATACCTAGAGATACTAAGTAGGGTAAGCAGCGCATATTTTCTTGACAGCTTCCTTGATAGGAGTGTAATCGAAATTTAGTTTTTCTTTCGATTTTTTGTTTGAGTAAGAAAGGTTTTGATTAGCTGTAACTAAGCTCTTTGCAGTGACAATAGAGTTTGTATCATTACGAAAAACATTAAGTATGGGACCTAATATTTTTACCAATCTAATATGTAGTGGTTTGATTGGCAAACTTGGTGCTGTTACATTGAGAGCTGCTGCTACTTCTTCCATCACAGTTTTATAGGTTAGGTTTTCTGAGTTGCAGATAAACCTCTCTCCATGGAAAGTGGTTGTGAGTAGTTTAATTGCCATCTTAGCAACATCTTGAGCAAAGACAAATCCTGTGCTCCCTGTTGGGTAATAACGCATTCCATTGGCTACAGTAGTAATCATTTTAGGGGATCCTTTCGTCCAATCTCCACTCCCAATTATCAATGAAGGATTGATAATATTAGCTTGCAAACCTTCCTGCATTCCTCGCCATACTTCCATCTCAGATAGATATTTAGATTTACCATAAGGTGAATATGATCTGCTCCCATAGGTGTTAATATCCTCATCAATGAGTGATCCCGATCTACCAAGTGCAGATATCGAGCTCACGTGCACTAATCTTTGTATACCATGATGTAAGCTGGCATTGACTACATGTTTTGTGCTCTCTACATTGAAAGTGAGCATTGCCTCTTCTTCTTTACTATTGAAGCTGACTATGGCCGCACTGTGAATAACACCATCACATTGAGAGATAATATCATCAATAGCTCTTGGTTCTCTGAGATCGCACTGTTGATAAGTTACATTATCATGGACATCCCTGGGTTTTTGACTATTGTAAAGTCCTATGACATTTAAGGAGGAATCAGCTGCTAATTCATCCACAAGATATTGGCCTAGGAAACCTGAAGCACCTGTGACGACAATTGTATTCATATATAAAGAGCACCTCCAATACTGTCTTTGTCAGCACCTGTTACACTGGATAGTATATTTACTCTACCTCCAAATCTTAAATAGCCAATTAGGGCCATTAATTGACACTCTTTATAATCTATCAGCGATTTTGGTGGTAGTATGATTTGCATACCTGCATGTTGTGCCGCTTTTGTTTCCAATAATGTGATGAGGTATTTGTTGTGAGTGCCTCCTCCCGTAAAGAAACAGCGTTTTGCTTCTAATTTTTGAGCCTCTGAAATAATGACAGAAGAAAGTGCTTGATAGAAGGTGTGCAATTTATCTTCTTCTCTTGTATCATGATAGTCTATCTCGCCTATAAATCTATGCTGTATCCATATATTGTCGATAGACTTTGGAGGTTTCTTTTTAAGAAACTTATGATTAGAGAGTATATCATAAATCGCAACATCAAGTCTTCCTTTAGCACCAATTTCTCCATCTTTGTCGAAAGGCTTGCCAAATTTTCGAGCATAGAAGTTGGAGACTTGATTGCATGGAAAGAGATCATAGCCTTGCCTTTGCCCATCTCTTTCAAAACTGATATTGCAAATTCCCCCGAGATTTACAATCAAATCATATTCACTATAAAAATATTGATCTAAGATGGGAGTCAGTGGTGTTCCCATGCCTTGTAAGGTTATATCTCCTTGCCTGAAGTCAGTAATTGTTGGAATACCTGTCAGTTTGCTTATTACTCCTCCAGCAGCAAGCTGACTACTAATACCTTTTTCTGGTAAATGACTGACAGTATGTCCATGGATAGATAATAACTCAGGCTTGAGCTTACTATCATGTATGAACTGGTTAATGCATTCTCCAATCCATTTACTGTAGTCAACCTCTAATTGGAGGAAATCACGAACAGAGCTTTGCTCATTAAGTCTTTCAAGACTATGTTGGAGATAGTTCATTGGGAATGTGGTCCAATGTATCATCTGCATAGAGATGGATTCTTCACCATGTACTTCAAAGACGGCCATGTCTAGACCATCCATTGAACTACCACTCATAACTCCTAATACAAGCATATCGAATACTTAACATTTCTAAGGTATTCAAAGTTGCTAACCTTATTCATTAATAAACGAGAATTATTTGATTGTTTTCTTGACCTCCACAATAAGAGCGCAGTGTTATTAAGCCTTTTTCTTTAGGTCGAAAGAAAAATGTACTACTTGATTTTAAATGAAGACTTCTAAGAAACTGCCCATTTGAATTAAAGCAATGAACTGTGCATCCTTCACTACCTAAATCAATCTCTATTTCTGATCCATAAGCAATACCAATTTTTTTAGGGAGGATAGACTGTATTAATTTTCTTAAAGAAATAATATTGGAGATTTCTCCTGATTGACTTTTAATTCTGATTGTTAATTCATCTGACTTGAATTGAGCATTGTCCAAAGTATATGAACTAGATACAGTTTGATCAATTTGAATGAAACTTTCAATTGCAGGATCCCAAACTTCAATTGAATAAGTCGACGGAAATTCACTAGCAGACCAAATAAGAATATGACTTCCTTTTTCTGAATAACTACTGAGGGTGATACCTTCCAAGCTCAGTATCTGTTGCTCTTCAATATTGATTGATCCAATATCTATTGCTTCATTAGTTAAAGTGATTAATGAGGTAGAACCATAACCAAACTCATGAGTGAGCAAAGCATTATTCTCATCAAAAATGTAAGGGTCCACTTCAAATTGGAGATAGTATTCTCCGGGTTCTAAATTTGTAAACGCAAAATCACTTTGGACTCCTAGCAAAGAATCTATTTGTATACCATTAAAGAACAGAAAACAGTCGTAGAGGATAGGATCAGTATTGTTAAATTGTAGATTTCCTGAAATACTGGGTAAATCTTCTACAATGATTTCTAGATCTGAAAACTGTTCTCCTTGATTGAGTGTGAAAAGATTAGTTATTACTTCATCATTTTTTTTAATTGTCAACAAAGCATTCTCACATCTTAATTCATAATTGCCTTTCGACAAATAGTTAGAAACAATTTTAGTTTCACTAGAGATTAATATGCTATCCACCACTTGATCTCCAGATACTATTTCTAAGAGAGTTGTATTTGTTGACTGATTAACAATTACTCCAGAAACAGTACCCATTTTACCAAACATGAAAGAGTTGCGTTGATTACTATTGAATAATTCCGAGTACATAAAATCTTGTTGGCCTTGAGTAAAGATTTCAATGCAAGTATCATCCGTGTATTGCATGAAATTATTCAACATATCTTCAGAGTCACAAGAGGTTTTAAAAGAAGGACATCCGAAATAATAGGAATCTTGATTTGGAGTATCAGAAATCCCATCATCAGAGGTGCACCCTTCATCTCCCCAGAGGTGTCTTAACCCCAACCAGTGACCAAGTTCATGGGTAAAGGACTTCCCACCACTGTAGGTTGGATAAGTAGTTCCGCTTTCGATTGTACCAAAAAATGTTGGATCCATTACTATACCATCATAAGCAGGACCGTATTGATCTGGGAAGGTAGCAAACCCTTTTATTCCTGCTGGTAAATTACACACCCAAATGTTGAGATAATATTCAGAATTCCATCCATCGGCACCTCCTAGGGAATCGAACTTCATAGCTGAATTCAACGGAGAATCAAAGGGCTGATCAAAGTTGATTCCAAAGGATTCAGAAGCTACTGTATAGTTGATGATTCCAGAAGTATAGTTTCCTTGAGGATCCTTCCTTGCCAACTCCAATTTCAATGGGATAGTTACTCCGTTTTGATAATCTCCAGATTGCTGTAAGTGCAAGTTGGTTGCTTCTAATTGACTAATGATTTGCTCTTCAGTAACAATTTGATCATCTGGAGAAAGGATATGGAACACAACAGGTAAATGCAAATCTTCATCCCAAGTACTAACCTTATTGGGGTAGTTATGGTGCTTTAATGTTAAGTGTCTTGTACCGCATTGAGCATGGTTAACAGTTTGAGCACATGCTTGATGTACCCAAAGTAGGGTAAGAGAGAACTTTAGACAACAAATGACAATTCTCAATGACATGAGGAAAAATTTTAATCTTTTTTTTTGCCTCAAGTTGGTCAAATATTATAAACAAATGTAATACATAGATGCTTCTAAATCACAATATTGATAGATTAAATTAAATAATATTCTATATGTAAGTCTCAGAATAACAGATTATAAAAAAGTTTAATGTATAACTATGGTATAATAGTTGTTATTTTTTGTCCATATATAAATTACCGTCAATTGACTAATGCAAAAACGGTAATCTTAAGAATACTGAAAACCGATATTTACATGAACAGATTTGTCACACTAGTCTTATTTGTTGCCTTCATTGGCCAAACGGCACTGAGTCAAATATCAATTGGAAATGGAGCCCCTTTCGCTGACTTAGCAGATATGGCAGCTGGGTGTACATCATCTTGTACTGCAGGCGACTTTGTTTTTCAAGGAGCTTTTCTTGCCTCTGATGTAGCAGGAAGTACAATAACGAGTTGTACTTCTGGAACAACTGTGGATGCACATTTTTGCTTTACATTCACCAATGGCACTGGTTCATCAAGAACTGGAGTATACGTAGAATCTGAAATTGTTCTAGGTGGATCCGTGACATATGATATTCAATTTACTAGTGGAGTATTAGCTCCTGCAGGAATGCCGTTTACAGCATGTGTAGCAACACCAATCACATATACTTGTGGTGATGATTTGTCACTTCAAAATATTTGGTTTGCATGGGATTCAGCTGGTGGTGATCTTACAGCTGCAACAAGATGTAATGAATGGCCAGGTTCCAAATGCACAGGGATAGCATCATCTGACCTAACAGATCCTATGGTAGACTGTACAGGTGTTGTTTCTTGTACTACAGCACTTGGAGCAAATGGTACATGTGCAACTATGAATATGGGAAGTGCAACAGTAACACCTTCAGGTGGACGATCCCCATACACATTTCTTTGGGATAGTGGAGAGACAACTGCAACCGCAACAATGTTAGGAGGCACCGATACAGGAACATTGCATTCAGTTCAAGTGACTGATGCTAATGGTTGTAC
>JAHDEL010000008.1:72589-112085 GCA_020628855.1 Saprospiraceae bacterium
AGTATTGATGGAACAGATGTCGCTTGTTGTATGCAAACTATCACTATACTGGATGATGAAATACCATCAGTGAGTTGTTCAAATTTCACCATTACATTAAATGATAGTGGAATGGCAACTTTAAGTCCAAGTGACGTGCTAGACACAGCATCAGATAATTGTACCGACCTTGCAGATCTTGTGTTTACTCTTTCCAAGACGAGTTTTACTTGTGCAGATGCAGGTAATACGTCAGTGACATTGACAGCAAGAGATGCTTGTGGTAATGAAAATTCTTGCAATGCAACAGTTACTGTAAGTACTCCAAGTTGTACAATTACATTGAATGAGGATGGGAATTGTGGTAATATGAATATGGGTACTGCAACTGTTCTAATTGCTGGAGGAAGAGCACCTTATACAATTCTTTGGGATAGTGGAGAAATGACTGCCACAGCTACAATGCTTGGCGGTACAGTAGCTGGTACAGAGCATACAGTAATGGTTACGGATGCAAGTGGCTGCACAACTTCATGTACAGTGACAATTAGAGGTGAAGATCCATGCTGTACTCCAGTAGCAACATGTGACTTGTCAAATGAAACTGTGACTGGTTGCTCTATTTCAGACTTGCCTTCTCCATATACAGATTATACAGATGTGTTTAATGTCACAGAGGCTTGTGGATTTACCCCTGTATTAAGATTAGAATCTCAAAGTTCTGCAACTGGGGAAGTTTGTACAGCACCTGGAATTCAAGTGGATAGAAATTATATACTTTCTATTGATGGGACAGATGTGGCTGCATGCATGCACACGATATCGATTATTGATGATGAAAATCCAGTCGTGATTTGTTCTGATATTGAAGTTGACTTGATGGATGACGGTACAGTAAGTATTTCTAATGGAGATATTATAATGAGCATGACTGATAATTGTACTGCTGAGGGTGATTTAGATGTTGATTTATCAGTTTCAAGTTTTGATTGTTCAAATGTTGGAGATAACACTGTTACAGTAACTATAACAGATCAATGTGGAAATGAACATAGTTGTGATGCTACTGTAACTGTCAATGGTTTGGATGCTCCAAATGCAGGGGATGATGGAAGCACTGTGTTATGTAATGCCGAGTATCCAGGAACAAGAGATTTACAATCTTTACTAAGTGGTGCTCCGATGAGCGGTGGACTTTGGGTCGAAACAAGTACCACACCGTCTGGTGTGTCATTACTGTTGCCTAGCCAAGCTAATTTTACTGCTATCCCTGCAGGAAGTTACACGTATAGATATAGCGTAACCAATGCTTGTGGTGCTTCAGATAATGCTGACTTGACTGTTGAAGTTGAAGACTGTTTTGATCTTGCATTAAGAAAAACAATATCAACATCCGGATCAATTTCTTCTGGTGATAATATTGAGTTCGAAATTGAAGTGTTTAACCAAGGTGATGTAGATGCTTATGATGTTGTCGTGCGAGATTACTTAACAGGTTTGCCACTCACTTTTTCTGCTGCTGACAATACTTCAGTGCTCACAGGAAATGATAATAACTGGTCTTTTGCGTCAACTGCTCCTGCAACTGATATCGAAACTGTAGTAGATTTTATTGCAGCTGGATCTAGTGCTATAATAAAACTGTTTACAACAATAAACACAGGACAACCTACATTCACCTTTACAAATGAAGCTGAGATTATTTTTGCTACAAATAGAGTAGGTGGAGTAGAAGAAATGCTGGATGAGGATAGAATTGGAATTTCATCAGGAGGTGGAATTGCTGTGATCGAAGATGATGATAATATAGATGATGATTCTAATGGTGGATCTGATAACCCAATGGATAGAGATGAATTTGATCTTGCACGAGTATCAAATTGCTTATTATCAGCCAATGATTACTCTGAAACTGTTTGTAGTGACCCTAATAGCAATGAGGCTATTTTCAATCTTAACAGTACTACTTTCACTAATGCTATTGGTGGGGGTACAGGCCTCACTCTAACTTATCATGTAAACCAAAGTCAAGCAGAAGCTGGTGCTTTCCCATTATCTGGAATATATCAGACTGCAAGTACAGTCATTTTTGCACGATTAGCGGATGAGAATGACTCAGATTGTTATGATATTTCGACAATAACTCTAAATGTTTTAGAAGCACCGATTATCATTAGTCAACCAGAAGGTGAAGTCATTTGTGAAATACCAGATATACTGAATTTTGAAGTAGTTTCTTCAACTCCAGGGGTTACTTACATTTGGGAATCTAGTCTTTCGGGAGGGCCTTGGACGCCTGTGTTTGGTCAGACTACAAACCAATTGCCTGTTCCTGTTAATGCAGGATATGTTCCTTTGAGATATAGAGCAGTGATTACTTTCACAGACCCAATTTCAGGAATGAGTTGCAGCACGGTAAGTAGAGAAGTTTCAGTGGTTATGGCTGGAGACGAAGAAGACATGGTTTGCAATGATCTTATACAAGTAAGTGTAGATGCCTTTTGTTCTGCAGAATTAGTGGCAGACCAAGTGTTGGAAAACATGCAATTATCTTCCAACCAATATGATGTGATTTATGAAGATGCTAATGGCAACTTAATTGAGAATTATGATATTGGTAGTTATGCCAGTGATAGCGTTGTTTATAAAGTCATTAATAAATGTACTGGACTCTATTGCTGGGGACATGTGTTGATAGAGGACAAAATCAGCCCTGAGCTGTATAACTGTAATGATGTCATTATTCCATGTGAGATGGACTATGCTCCAGATGATCTTCTTGGTAACCCTCTCTTTAGTCAATTCGCGTATCCAGATGTATCGGATAATTGTGGAGCAACAACTTTAGAATATAGTGATGCTCCAGCAGGACAGATGTGTGAGATGGGTTTTGCATTTGGTATACAAAGAACATGGGTCGTTACTGATGCGTCAGGAAATAGTAATTCATGTGTTCAGCATATTTATGTTGATAGAGTTGAAGTTTCTGAAATAGTATGGCCAGATGATTACCTACCAGATTATAATCAAAATTCGAATTGTAGTCTTTTTGATATTGTCGGAATAGATCCTGCTATTTCTGGTCAGCCATCAGGATATACATGTCCAAATCTGAATTTTTCATTCACAGATACTGAATTCGAACTTTGCGGAGCGAGTACCAAAGTCCTAAGAAACTGGGTTGCTTTGGACTGGTGTTCAGGAGAGATTGCCGAATATGGCCAGAATATGGAAGTGTATGATGACGAACCACCAGTTATTAAATGTGGTCCGACTTGTATTACTCTTTATACTGACCCATATACTTGTTCTGCAAGTTATACTTTCCCAATACCTGTAAAAGATGACGAAAGTATCAATCCTGATGATGTAACCTATGCAGACTGCAGTGATGTATCATGGAAGATATTTTATGGTGTTGTTCCGGCTGAATACGATCTTGGAAACCCTACAGATCCTTGTGCGGAGGACTTTAATGATGCACCAATAACTTATACTCAAGTCACGCCTAATACTTCTGGAGAATATGTCGTAGATGGCATTCCTGAAGGACTTGTTTGGTTTAAGTATGAATTCATTGATGCATGTGGTAATCTTCTCAGTGAAAGTGATCCTAACTTCTGTACAAAGGATGTCATAATTCTAGATGGTTCTGCTCCAGAAGCTATATGCGAATCATTTACTAAGACTACATTGGATGCTTCAGGACGAGCAGTCATTTTAGCTGAAAGTTTTGATGATGGAAGTTTTGACAGATGCGAAGGTGATTTGACATTTGAAGTGAAAAGAATTGGTTCTACCTGCACCGGATTTGAATCTGATCTTGTCTACGGAAGTGAACTAAACTTCTGCTGTATGGATGTTGGAAACGATTCGATTCCTGTAATGCTAAAAGTAACTGACGCTGCTGGAAACTTTGATGAGTGCACAGGCTATGTTTGTGTAACGGATCCTGAACCATTTACTATTACGTGTAATGATGGGCCATTCTATACAACTTGTGACAAGTATATTTCTGATTACGTCTTTCCAGAACCATCAGAAAACTTTCTCTGTGCCATTCCTCTGCGTACGGAGGTCACATATGACTCTACGGGTATATCAGCATGTGGAACTGGTGTGGCGTTCAGGATAACAAAGTATATAAATAATCAAACCAACTTTGAAGTTGGTGAATGTAGGCAAGAGCTTATTGTCGATACCGATTTTACTTTAAGCAGTGGGAATATTCAGTGTCCGAATGATGTGGACCTACCAGCATGTGATGTAGAATTCACGCCTGAAATCTTGAATAGTTTCCCAACTATTCTTTCATCGCCAAGCTGCTCACAACTAGCTATTTCTTATGAAGATGGAGAACCATTTACAGATAATGGCAATCCAGCATGTTATAGTGTAATTAGAACTTGGACTATTATTGATTGGTGTGTGTACAATCCAGCGAATCCAACTATAGGTAGATTCACCTGTGTACAGGCTATCAACTTCAATTCTGCTCAAGGACCTGAATTTACTTCAGGATGTACAGATGTCATGGTTGTGGATGAAGACAATGATTGTGAACACTTGGTCACAATGTCAGTCACAGCAACTGATGCAGACGGATGTACACAAGATAATGACCTTATTTATTGGTATGACATAGATGTCGACAATAACAATTCTATTGATATTTCTGATGTGCCTGGAAATGATGCAACTTCTGTTTATCCTGTAGGTACTCACGAGATTACTTTCTATGTCCAAGATGGATGTGGAAACATAAATTCTTGCTCACATCTCTTCACAGTTCAGAATGATTTGGGACCAGACCCAATTTGTAGAGCTGAGTTAATTTGGGGGCTTGATGCTGATGGTCAAACTGAAGTATGGGCTTCAGATTTTGATCTGAGTAGTGTAGGAGGATGTAATACAACATTATCTTTCTCTTTCACTGAAGATGGCAATACGCCAGCTCTCAGTTTTGATTGTGATGATATTGAGAATGGAATGGTAGACACCATTATGTTGCAGATGTATGTATTAGATGGTGCTGGTCCTCCAGCGTTTTGTGATGTATTGCTAATTCTTCAAGACAATCTCGATGTTTGTCCTGATCATACTTCTGCTAACGGATCTGGAAGAATTGCAGGAATGATACTGAACGAAAGTCACGAAGGTGTTGAGAATTTTGAGGTGAGACTGGAAAATATGTCCACTGCCAACATGGAAATGGAGATGACGGAGGAAGATGGTTCCTTCGCATTTGATGAGCCAGAGCTGTATGATGATTACAGCATCAAGCCATATCATGATAAAGATCATCAACAAGGTGTGAGTACATTAGATATCATCTTGATCCAAAGACATATCCTTAACATCCAGAGTTTGGATAGTCCTTACAAGATAATTGCCGCAGATGCAAACTTATCCTACAGCATTTCAGCAGCAGATATCGTTGATATCAGAAAATTAATTCTTGGAATAAATGAAGATTATCCAAGTAATACTTCATGGCAGTTTGTATCGAATACGACTGACTTTATTGACCCAGCACATCCGTGGGATTACAAATCAAGTCATGATATTCATAACCACCTCTTAGATGTTAATGATGCTGAGTTCATAGCTGTTAAAGTAGGTGATGTGAATAATTCAGTATGGATATCTCTTAACGATGATTCAGCAGAATTGAGGAGTGGTAACACAATGAACTTATATACAAATGAACAACAATTTGGCTCTAGTCAATCATTGAATATTCCATTTTATTCGGCAAGCGCTGAGTCTTTATACGGCTTGCAATATACTCTCAAATTTGACCCTCAGGTGGTTCGTTTTGAGGAGTTGACTTCCTCAGTATTTAACTTAGATGAGACTAGCATTAATACTAACTTTATAGCAGATGGATTGCTTACAGTGAGTGTTAATCTTGTCAATTCTATAGATTTACAAGAAGATCAAGAGCTATTTAATCTCAAGTTGTACACTTTGGAAGCAGACAAGCTTTCAAACAATCTGGAAATGAGTTCCGAAATAACAGAAGCTATTGCTGTGAATGGTGAGTTGGAAACTTCTAGTCTTGATATTAATATTATTGATGTCAATCAGAAAGATGAGAGCATGAATGATCTTGTGGTCTTTCAAAATGAGCCTAATCCTTTCTCAGAATCTACGAAGATCAATTATCAAGTAAATGCACCGACTCAAGAGGTCGAGCTCACAGTTTTTGATGCTGATGGAAGGGTAGTGTATTATGAGAGTCAAGTGCCAAATCCTGGCGAGAATAGTTTTACTCTATTTAAGCAGAATTTAGGGGCAAGTGGTATGTTGTACTACAAAGTAGAAGCAAATTCCTCTAGTGTGGTCAATCGAATGATCATTCTAGATTAATTATAAGATTGAAATTTATCAGGTTTTAAAAGGTCGTCAAGAAATTGATGGCCTTTTTTCTTTTATTCCAATCAGTACTTGATCACCAAATTGCTTTGGAAAATGTTCGATATCGGGAAAACCAAGTCTAATGTCTCTACCATCATGTGGAATATGTGCTGTTCCAAAACAGTAATCCCATATTGCTAATGTTAAGCCAAAGTTGATTCCATAATTCGACCCTTCAGGTAAATCATAAGCATGATGCCAAATATGCATTTCAGGACTGTTAAATAAGTATTTCATAACAGGCCCTAACAGAAAAACACCACCAAGCACAGCTAGTGAAATGACTATTAGACTAGAGAGTATTGATTGTGTTTCCACAATATGGATTTCGAGTAACCCCTGTGAAAGTATAATTCCAATAAGCAAACCCAAGATGCCACCCGTAACCCTACCATTCACACTAATATTAGAATGATTATAATGACCCCATGCCAAAGTAAAAATGTGAATGACAAAGAAATCATATAAGCCAATCCCGAGTAATGCTAGTGGTATATATTCAAGACTCCTATAGACAATAGTTTCCATCCAATGATATCGCAGATGTGCAGCAAAACCCATTTCCTCAACACTATGATGGACTTTATGGAACTGCCATAAGAATGGAATTCTGTGTAGGAGTCTATGTATTAGCCATTGCACAAAATCTCGGACAACGAAGCCAATGAGTAGAATCGCAAAGTAGGGCAGATTTCGCAATGGGTTCATACCTTGCAAATCTATTCCTCCTGTCAAGAACTTAATCCCATCATTAAATACATTGACTATTACGTCCGATGCCGCGTTATAAATGATAAGAGAGAATAAGAAGAAATTGAAAAACATGTAGAACCCATCAAGCCAGAAGTCTTTCCTTAATATTGGCTGTTGCCTCCTCCACGGAATAATGATTTCAATCAACAAGAAAAAGGCAGAGACACCGATTAACCAATAGAAGTAATTATTCCATCCTGGATTGCTTATCTCATTCCAGAGATAATTTGCGTACCCAGCATAGCCGTTCAGAAAGATATCTAGATATGTATTCATTATCTTGATTATAACGCAAAGTTAAGCACTTGGTTTTGCTTTCTTTGGGTCATATTTCACCATGAGGTGTAACCAGACTACTCTTGATCCTCTTAATATCTTTAAATAAGTAAGTATGGTTAATCCTATAGTAAAAGCCATAGCTTGCCCAACTGTCCATTTAAAATAGAAGACGAGTGCCAATGCTGGCAAGAGTAGCATCCAACCAGAGATGATGTAAGAAATGAACATAGCACCATAGAAATAACCTGGCTCAGGTTCAAATCGGAGATTACAATGGCCACAGTTTCGATGCATGTCAAGCGGGTTGGACAGCTGAAATGGTCTCACAAACACATTACCAATTCTACATTGGGGACATGTATTCTGCCATATGGACTTCAAAAATGACAAACTAGATATCCAGAATCTTTAATTCAACTCGCTGATTTCGTCGTCTTCCCTCTATAGAATTATTGCTGGCAATCGGTTGCCGTTTACCGTATCCCTTGTATTCAAGATTTTCTGGGTCAACACCTAATGAAATGAGGTGTTCAGCAACTGCTTTTGCTCTTGCAGTAGATAAGATATCACAATATTCGTGCTTTGGAATACCATTCGTATGACCCCCAATTTCCACTTTTATTGTGTTGTTTTCTTTAAGAAAGGTTGCTACCTCTTCTAGGACTTCAAAAGAAGTTTGTGGAATATTGATGGTGTCTGCTTCAAAATACAGTTTTTTGATCTTAATTTTTTGACCTTTGACAATTGTCTTTTTATCCAGGTCTTTTAAGATCTTTTCCTTTTTTGGTTGTGGTGATTCCACTGCTTTATTCGGTTTGTTAAGAGTGACAACTGCTACTTCAGTTGGCTCAGTTATCTCTACATTATCTTCTTCTTTTTTGATTGCTTCTTGGGAGATTTGTGTTTCTACTGCAGCAATATCTTCAGTTGACTCAGTTGTCTCTATATTATCTTCTTCTTTTTCTTCTTTGAAAAGTTGGACAATAGCCATTTCATCGTCGCAATCAACCTCTATAAAGTCAGATGCATTATCTACTAGAATATGACCTGTATACGGGTCGAAAATAGGTGTTTTGTAGAATGCTTCAAGTGTTATATAATCACAGTCTTTTGTTGGTTTTATTGTGAATATATTTTGATTCCATGAGGTGTTTGTCACTGGATTGGATTCTCCAAGTGGGACTGGAACATTGCCTGCCTCTGCTAAATAACATGGAGTATTGCTTCCCCATATTCTGAGAACAATGGGTGTGCTGAAATTCACAGAATCAATTGACGAGTGTGTCCTTGACCAATAATCTAGCTCACGCGCCAAGTCAACAGAAAAAATGTAACACTTGCCAGCTTTAAGTGGGACTTTCAATTCTTGAGTTATAGATTCATAGGAACCATTATCTCTGACGACCATACCTAAGTACGAAGTACCATCTGATGGTTGCAAATTTATTCCAGCTCCTGTTTTAGAGTTTTTCCACATATTGGCAGGATGGATATCTGGAGCTGACTCTGTTCTAAATTTATAATAACCACAATCTGTCCACCCAAAAAGATCAAAGTCACCATATTGACCACCTTGTCTAATTGTTCCCTCAAATGAAGGGTTTGTGAGTGTTACGTCTTGGCTAAAAAGAAGAAATGAAAAACACGATAAGTATATCGTATTCAAAATTTGTCTAAAAGATTGTTTCATAAATAACTAAACATACCGTTAACCAATACTCTTAACGCAGTTTTATGAAAAAGCATTTAGTCCTGTCACATCATAACCTGTTATTAACAAATGGATATCATGAGTACCCTCATATGTTAACACAGTCTCAAGGTTCATCATATGACGCATACAGCTGTATTCATTAGTTATACCCATGCCGCCATGAATTTGTCTCGCTTCTCTCGCAATATCCAAAGCGATCTTGACATTGTTACGTTTAGCCATAGATACCTGTCCTGGTGTGGCCTTTCCAGCATTCATGAGCTTACCAAGACGCCATACCAAAAGTTGACCTTTGGTGATTTCGGTTATCATTTCTGCAAGTTTCTTCTGTGTCAATTGGAATTGACCTATTGGTTTGCCAAACTGTATTCTTTCCTTCGAATATCTCAAAGCTGCATCATAACAGTCCAGACCAGCACCTAGAGCTCCCCATGCAATACCATACCTTGCTTTCGTGAGGCAAGACAATGGTCCCTTTAGTCCAACCACATTGGGTAATACATTTGCTTTTGGTACCCTAACGTCTTCAAATACTAACTCACCTGTAATAGATGCTCTGAGAGACCATTTTCCATGTATCTCAGGTGCTGAAAATCCTTTCATTCCTTTTTCAACGATGAGTCCAATAACTTTTCCTTCTTCATTCTTTGCCCAAACGACAGCCATGTCAGCGACTGGTGAATTTGTAATCCACATTTTAGCTCCATTCAAGATGTAGCTATCACCGTCATCTACGACATTTGTTACCATACCCCCTGGGTTACTTCCATGATCTGGTTCTGTTAGTCCAAAACAACCAATCATTTCTCCACTTCCCAGTTTTGGCAAATACTTCCTTTTCTGTTCTTCTGATCCAAATCGGTAAATAGGGTACATGACCAAAGAACCTTGTACCGATGCCATTGATCTGATTCCACTATCACCACGCTCAAGCTCTTGCATAATAACTCCATAAGCAATATCATCCATGCCACCACCTCCATATTCTGCAGGGATGCTTGGACCATATGCTCCTATTTCTCCAAGTTGCTTAAAGAGATGCTCAGGACATGTAGCCGCATTTGCATGATGCTCAATGATAGGGCTGACTTCTTCCTTTACCCAATCTCGAATTGCATCGCGGGCAAGGATGTGGTCTTGATCCAAAAGTTCATCAATTCCGTAATAATCATGGTGTTGGTATAAATCTGTTTTTACACTCTTTTTTATACCGTTCTCTGTGCCAATAGCCATAGGTAAGATTTTTCTTGCTGCAAAAATACTCTATTGATAATGGAATGGGTCTTACTTTTACAGAAAATCTCAAACTTGTGTACCAAACAATTGTAGCGTTGGAGAATATGGAATTTTATGCTTTTCATGGATATTATCCTGAAGAACGTAAAATGGGAAATGACTATCTGCTCTCAATTTCATGTTCGATCGGAAGACACAGTGGTGATGCGGAAGACATCAAGAATACTGTGAACTACGAAAGTCTCTATGCCATTTGTAAAGAAGTGATGCAAACTCCTCACCAACTCCTAGAATCAATTACAAAAGAGATTCTTCAGAAGGTAAGCTCAAGGTATAGCCAAGTGGAGTCTGCAACTGTCATCTTAAAAAAAGCGCAACCACAATTGGGTGGGAGAGTGGAATGGAGTAGTGTAGAGATGAAATTTTAATCTCATCTTAACTTACTTTTTCATTTTTTTAAGTCAAAAGACACGTTAGAACTATATATCAAATAATATAATTTAATAGCATGGCAAAATATATCACAATCTTACTCATGACTCTATCATTAGTTTCATGTGATCCCAAGCAAGTTCAACAAGCATTGGACATCCTCAATCAGACTGGTAATTCTTATAGTGTCGCCGATGGACTTAAACAAGCACTTGAATTTGGAGTCGATAATAGTGTTAAGCGCCTATCATCACAAGGTGGTTATCTCAATTCTATATATAAAATCATGCTTCCGCCAGAAGCTCAGAAGGTGGTTAATACTGTAGAGAAGATTCCAGGTTTCAATAATGTAGAGCAGAAAATATTGGCAAAGATCAACGAAAGTGCAGAGGATGCAGCTAGTAAAGCCGGTCCAATATTCCTAAATGCAATCAGGGGAATCACTTTTGATGATGCAATGAATATTCTGATGGGGAATGATAATGCGGCTACAACTTATCTTAACCAAAGAACCTTTAATCCACTCTATGGCGAATTTAACCCAGTAATTGTCAACTCACTCAACAAATTTGGTGCTCTTGATTATTGGACAGAAATTGTTACTGCTTATAATAAAATACCTCTCGTCAAAAAGGTCAATCCAGATCTTGGCGATCACATTACATCCAAAGCACTAGATGGTCTTTTTGCTCTGATAGCGAAGAAAGAAAAAGGTATTAGGACTGATGTAAGTCAAAGAACAACAGACTTACTTAAGAATGTTTTTGCAAAGCAGGATTAAAAAGAAGCAAGGACGTCCAGTAAATCTTTCGTGCGCTGGACTTTCATTGGATTTCAATACCAAGAGATTTACCAATCAATAATAGACTGATTGGGATTAGATTATTAAATGCATGTATTCCAATTGCATGCCAAATACTATAGTGCATTCTGACAAATGCCAGATAGAAACCAATAATAGTTTGTGGTATTACTAACAAGGGTACCATCCAATATTGACTTGTTTCTAGCTGAAAGTTTGTGCCATGGAGTAAGGCGAACCCTAAGGTGAAAATGTAGAATGCAATTGGAAACCCTTTTGTGAAAAATCTCAGAGGCAGTCGAAAAATGCATTCTTCTATCAATGGAGCGAAGATGACTCCGAGGAAAAAGATCATGCCACTAGAAAACTCCATAGAGAATTGTTCAATTGCATGCGGGAGTTCTTCAAGATTTATGGCAAGGGCTACAACTTGTAGAAGCACCATTTGAATGATGAAGAGTACCAAGTAACCAACTATGAGGTTACGAAAGGAGTATTGATATTGATTTGCAGAAACTCCGCTTAGACTATCGTTAACTTGCAAATGTTTTGGAGCAATGCAGTATTGCCAAACATTCTTTAGGTATGCTTTAACTCCAAATTGAGATATTAATGAATCTTGAACCATAGGGAGTGTTCTGATGATTTGCCACTGTGGTAATCTAAGGTGATTTCTTGCATTGACTCTATTTGACTTAAGGCAGTAATAATGATGCTTTGGCTATCATAATCAACCTCAAAATCAGCATTAGGCTCATTGCTGTGATTGTATAGACTACCATATCCTAGAGCAATAGCACTCGTCTTTTCTTCTGCGTCCCAAATGAAATAATAATCATGGAGATGAGAACGATGGAGTAATGCTGTACTTTCTGAATCACAGATTATAGCAGGACAGACCTCAATTATGCTATGCTTTTCGATAGTCTGAATACAAGCTACTCCTCTCCCTTTTAATTGGGTTTGAATGATAAGCAAGCCTTCTATTTGTGTTAATCTTTGTTGCAAGAGAAAAAAGAGCCCCAATTGAATGGGGCTCATACACTGTTATTTATCTAATTCGTTTACTAATCTTTCAGCCTTATAGATATATTTCAAAGCGGAATAGATACCTCCTGCATGTACTGATACAGAGCGGTTGACTTCGTCATCAAAAATAAAATTACCAGGAAGAGACTCTATATTACCATCAAAGATGAGTCCTACAGCTTCACCCTTTTGATTGATAATTGCACTACCGCTGTTACCACCAATGATATCATTTGTTGACACGAAATTCATTGGTGACTTCAATAAATCCATCGATGGATTTTGCCATCTTTCTGGTAAGTCCCATGGAAATACCTCTCCATGAGAATAGTGTCTATCATATAAACCAAAATAGGTTGTAAATGGAGGAGCTACAGTACCATTATACTCATATCCTTTCACAATACCATCACTTATCCTGAGAGTGAAAGTAGCATCAGGAGGTAAACTCGTACCATAGACATTGAATGCCTGATTTGCAATTTTAGACTCTAGGGACCTTCTGTAATCTGAAGAACTTTGAAAAGCTTCTGCAGCTTCATTATACCTTTGACCAACAAGTAATGAGCTGTTTGTTAGAACATCCTTACTCTTCTGATATTTATTCTTTTCTCCAAAGCATTTTGATCTCTTCTTTGCATCAAAGACTTCACTATCCATTATGGCATCAATAAAAGCAGATTGAGACAGATCACCCATCATAGTCGATAAAAAATTATCACTTTGATGAACATCAGCTTTGACTTCCTTTAGAAGCATTTCTAACATTGCTCTTTCTTTTTTCTTATCCATGTCGCCAGCCAATGCATCAATGCCACCTCTCAGGTCACCTAGATCTGCTTCTGGTGCTCCCATTTTCAGTGCAGAATCATAACCTGCTATTGCATGCATAAGTTGCAAAATTTTCCCTCGGTATGGACTAGGAGCAAGATGTGTTACAGCCCAAGCATGAGGCTTGAGTTTGTTATATGCTGTAGACAAATCTCCCCAATAATTAAGACCAGCTGATTTTGATTTGATTTCTTCTTCCATAGATGACTTACGGTTCATCAATGCAGGATTGTGTAATCCTCCAACAATACCTTGATAGGCTTTGATACTATTAGAAAAGTTGTTAATGCTACCCAATAACACTTGAGCTTCACTTTCTTTTGCTGGATCTGAGACCATTTCATCATACTCTGATTGCATCATGTCTCTTCTGTTTGTCAAAAATCTGAGTAGCTGTTTGAATCTATAATCGCGATCATACTCTAATTGAGCAACTGTTCGATATCTTTCTGTTCTTCCTGGATTACCTACTACAAAAACTGGAGTTCCTTCTTCAATGCCATTTGGATTAAACTTGAAATAATTCTCGCTCGTATTCATTGGATTACCGTCTTCGTCATATGCTCTCCAAAATGTACAATCTAGATTATATCTTGGATAGGTAAAGTTATCAGGATCACCACCATAAAAACCTAGGTCATTTTCAGGAATGAATACTAATCGGATGTCTGAATACTTTTTGTAACCGTAAAGAGAAAATTTACCTCCCGAATAGAAAGTAACTACTTGTTGTCTCAATCCTTCCCAACCTTCCATTTCAGCATATTTTGCTTGAAGATCTTCAATGGCTTTTGCTTGCAATGCAGATTTTTCGGCATCATCTTTTGCATCAGCTCCTGCAGCTATTACATCATTTGATATATCTACGACTTGAACAAGCTGCTCTACGAATAGCTCGTCTAGCTTTCTTTCATCTGCCAATGCATTGGCAACAAACCCATTTTTATCAAAATTTTCTCCGGCTTGCTGTAGTTTAATAGCCTCATCCCTGGAGCAATGATGATTAGTCATAATCAAACCATCTGGCGAAACAAAAGATGCACTACACCAACTAGCAAATCGAAGTGCTGACATTCTTACATCTTTAAACCATGCCTCATCAGCCTTGAAGCCATATGCTTCTTCAAACCATTCTGTTGGCGGTTCTTCGAAAGTCCACATTTTTCCAAAATCAAAAGGACTATGTTCTTTTTCTTGTCCAACAAGAATGAACGGTATGAGAATAAAGAAGTAGAGTAATTGTTTCATTGTATTGTTTAGTTTAGTTAGCTCGAATTTAAGTGCAAAAAAACAAAATACTGGATTAAGTTCTATTAACACAGAGGGTTCGTATACTTTTCTTAAGGACTTTTATAGATTTATTTCATTAAGAATAAGATTTATGCAGAGTAGAACTAAGTTTGCAGAATGAGAGTGCAGACCCAATCGCATCCATTTTTACTCACTGTCATGGCCGTCATTATACTAAGCCTGAGTGCTCAACTTACGTTAAATTTAGATATTGCTGCATTCGATATTCCGATTACAGGCCAGAGTCTTGCTGTGCTTGTAATAGCTTATCTTTTGGGTATACAATGGGGTAGTCTATCTATTTTAATATATCTAGTTATTGGCGGTTTAGGGATGCCAGTCTTTGCTGATGGAGCTTCGGGTTTCGATAAATTATTGGGTGCATCTGGAGGATTTTTATATGGTTTTTTAATTGCATCTTTAGTGGTAAATACTGTAATCACAGAGAAACAAATTTCGTGGTATCGCAGTTTGATGTTTATGACCCTGGGTACTTTGGTGATATTAATTTTCGGAGGATTTCATTTAAGCTATTTTATACCTTGGTCCAAAGTGCTCTCTGCAGGAATTATCCCATTTTTGCCCGGAGCAACTATTAAAATACTCTTGGGTTGTTTTATCACCGTTGTATTCGATAAACTGCTAAATAACTGAGTACTTCTAAGACGAATCATTTTTGAAATTGAATTTTTGAGTCATGGAAACACCTTACATTTTAAAAGAAATAACAGAAGAGAATATCTTAGTTCTTACAATTAATCGACCCAAAGCACTCAATGCTATAAACAAAGGTGTGATGGATGCATTGGGTGAGATATTCTCAAAAAGACAACCTGAGCATATAGTTGGAGTCATTCTTCAAGGAAGTGGTACGAAAGCTTTTGCAGCAGGGGCTGATATAAAAGAATTTGCTGATTATGAATATGATCAAGCCAAAGCTCTCAGCCAAAAAGGACAAAGAATCTATGATAAAATAGAGCAATACCATGTGCCTGTAATAGCTCTTGTGAGAGGATTTGCATTAGGTGGTGGTTGTGAATTGGCCATGGCTTGTCATATGAGAATTGGTGATGAGACTGCAACATTCGGTCAGCCAGAAGTGAAGTTGGGTGTCTTGCCAGGATATGGTGGGACTCAGAGACTAACACAGCTCATAGGCAAAGCTAAAGCAATCGAATATCTCTTGACTGGAAACATGATTACTGCAGCTGATGCTCATCAGTTGGGTTTGTTAAACCATGTTGTTGAGCCAGAAGCTGTGTTCAATACATGTGTTTCTTTACTCAAAAAGATTGGTAGGATGGGGCCATTAGCGGTTGAGACAACGATAAAAGCCACTATGCTCGGCCCTAGTCAAGAAGGGTATGATCAGGAGGCACATTTCTTTGGAGAAACATTCCAATCTGATGAAAGCACTGAAGGTATTTCAGCATTCTTAGAGAAGCGTAAACCAAAATTTAGATAACTGAAGGTGTCAAACCTTAAACTGGTTCATAGAACAGCGCTAGACCCTGAGCTTTGGAATAATTCGATCAAGCAATATTCTTTGCATTATCCATATGCCAACGCTTGGTATCTTGACGCATTGACCAACAGGAATTGGTATGGTTTGATTGGTGGGAATTACGACTTAGTTATGCCTATACCTTACAATCGGAAGATTTTTGGTTTCAAACAAGTCTATCAGCCCTTTTTAACTCAATCCTTGGATGCTATTGGTGATCTGAGCAGGGTTAATAACAAGGAAATTGCTGAATTATTGCAGAAGCAGTTTGTTCGCGTTCGATTCAATACCAAGTCAGTAGAGCTGAGTAGCACAGTTGCGAAGCCTAGAGTCAATCAAGAAATTAGGCTTGATCAATCATTGGACAAAATAAGGTCGACCTATAGTAAGTCTACAAAACAGCATGTCCGTAAGGCAATGCAAAGCACAGAGGTAGCCTATGATACAGACTATAAAGCATTTATGGAGTTCTATGTTCAAGCAGAATTCCCAACTCAGAAACCCATCTTGAAGATTTGGAAGCGTTTCGAACGATTGTTGGAAGTTGCATTGGCTAATGAAGCATTGGATATAATATCGCTATACATTCAAGGAGAGAAAGTAGGCAGTGCGGTAATCATGGTTATGCCTAATAGAGTCATTAACTTGATTGGTGCGTCATCTCAAACTGGGAGGACTAACAAATCGAATTATGTCAAGATTGACAGTTTGTTAGAAAAGTATGCTGAAAGTAAAAATGTATTCGACTTCTTTGGGAGTAATCTTCCTGGTGTTCACCAATTTAATGCAAGTTTTGGTGCATATACAGTTTCATACCATGAGATGGTTATAAAATAAAAAAGCGCCTTTCGGCGCTCATTGTTTTTAATTCATCCAAGCGATAATTGCACCACCTGCTGCTAATAATAGAATTTGATAGATTCCATCAATTAACCATAGAGTAATTGACCTCCGTTGATAGAGATAATTGATACCCATTGATGTGGCTGCGAAGAAGACTCCAAATAATGCTCCATGGAACGCTCCATGAGGAATACTAATATTCTCATGACCCATTAATAAGGCAGGCACCATTCCGAACATCATGACACACATTAAAACAAAACTTGTCCCAAAAATGAGGGGCATGTTAGCACCCTTGAGATCTTCGTCTGACATGCCTACATGTTTCTGCCATGTCTTGCCAAAGAGAGGTCCATACCAAATTGCTCCAAGTCCCCAAGCCACTAATCCAGCTACAAGGATAGATAAATAATTTACTTCCATATTGTTGATTTTTAGTTTGTTTGAAGAAATTAAGATACAAAAATCTATTGCTCAAACAACTTAAACCTGAGGAATCGATGCCAGTAGTTTCTTGGTGTACTTTGATTGTGGCCTCTCAAAAATTATATCACTTTGTCCTTCTTCTACAATTTTGCCTTGGTGCATAACGAGTACTCTATCAGAAATAAATTTTACAACTCTGAGATCATGGCTAATAAACAAATAGGAAAGACCATATTCATCTCTAAGATCTAATAATAAGTTAATGATGCTAGCTTGAATGCTAACATCTAAAGCGCTTACACACTCATCACAAATAATGCACTCTGGCTTCGCAGCTAAGGCTCTGGCAATGACAATGCGTTGACGTTGACCACCACTAAACTGAGAAGGATACCTTCCATAATGATCAGGTTCTAGACCCACTTTTGAGAGTAATGCATTAACCATTTCCCTTCTTTCTTCTTTGGAAGAGCCTATACCATGAATAATCATAGGTTCTTCAATTGCTTTGCCGATAGGCATTCTTGGGTTGAGAGCAGAGTAAGGATTTTGGAAGATGACTTGTACTCGTTTTCTGAATGCCTTCCAATCTTTGCGAGAGAAAGTCTCCATATCTGCTCCATCAAAATAGATGTTGCCTTCAGTTGGATCCATAAGCCCAAGCAACATATTTGAAAGAGTAGTCTTCCCACACCCAGATTCACCTACAAGTCCGACGACTTCACCACGACGGATCGTAATATTTACCTGGTCGACCGCTTTGGTCAGTTTGGCCTGCTTAAACCAACCGCTGGAGGTACTATAGACCTTAGATAATCCAGATGCCTGAAGTACGATGGTATTATCAGCTTTAGTTGTTTTGACTTGTTGTTGTGGAGTACTTTGCTTTTCATCTAAGTAGTGCGCTAATTCTGGAAGACGACTGCCTTGAGTTTGCAAAGTCGGTCTGCATGCCAATAGACCTTTCGTATATGGATGCTGAGGGTTCTTAAAAAGTTGTTCAACGGTATTCTGTTCTACTATTCTTCCATCTTTCATTACCAATACACGATCACACAAATTGGCAATGACACCTAAATCATGTGAGATAAACAGAATTGATGTACCTAGTGACTTATTTAATGATTTTAATAGGCTAGTAATCTCACTCTGCACAGTAACATCCAAGGCAGTTGTTGGCTCATCAGCTATGATGAGTTCAGGATTACAAGCTATGGCCATAGCAATCATAATCCGTTGTAATTGACCTCCACTGAGCTCATGTGGATAAGCATCAAATGCCCTGGCTACATCAGGCAATTTTACTTCATTAAATAGCTCAAGCACTCTCTCCTTTGCTTCTGATCGATTCAGGTCTGTGTGCGTAAGTAAGACTTCACTGACTTGTTTACCACACTGAATAACTGGATTAAAAGCACTCATCGGCTCTTGGAATATCAATGCTATTTTGTTTCCTCTGAGATGTTGCAATTGTTCAACATCTTGCTCCAGTAAATGAATGCTTTGTTCATTTGATTGAAAGTCAAATTGTTCTGCACTACTAGTGGCTTGATCTGAGTTATGGAGATTAAGTATAGAGAGGCCTGTAACAGATTTGCCTGAACCAGATTCGCCAACAAGACCTACTATTTCTCCTTTTCGGACTTCAAAGCCGATATTATGAATAACTTCTTTTTCGCTTCCTTTTTCTTTGAAGCTAAGTCTGAAACCACGAATTTGTAAAAGGTCTTGCAAAGGTTAAGATGTCTAAAGATGCGTTAAATATATAAAAATAAGTTCTTGACATTCGCAACATTCGTAGATACTCGTACGTCTAAATCCACAGTATAACTCAATACTATGAGAAAAATTATTTTTAGAATATTAGGGGTTCTTTTCTTAGTTCTTTTGCTCCTAGCAGTTGCTATACCATACTTTTTTAAGGATGATCTGATCACAGCTTTTAAAAGTGAAATGGCCGACTATGTGGATGCTGATGTCAATTTCTCAGATGTTTCTTTTGGAATACTCGAGGACTTTCCGAATGTTTCTTTGACGCTAGAAGATCTCTCTGTAAATGGTAAAGGAGATTTTATAGACGAAACATTATACAAGGCTGATGAAACTTCTGTCTCCATCAATATAGCATCTTTGCTCAATAAGAATAAGCCTTACGAGATAAACAAAATCATATTAGATAGACCTCGTATTAAGGTTATTAAATTGCCTAGTGGGAATACAAACTATGCCATCATTAAATCACAGGAAACTCAGAGCAGTGAAAGTTCAGCCTCGTATGTTATAGCATTAGATGAATTCAAAATTAATGCAGGAGATGTGTATTATGAAGATAGGCAATCTGGACTTTCATCTTCCATTAGAGATTTTGATCACACTAGTACAGGTAAATTCACTGAAGATGTTTTTGACTTGAAATCAAATAACTCTATTGGCAATCTGACGACATCATCAAAAGGAGTTAATTTAATCAGTGATTGGACGATTGATGGTTTGGTTAATATTAATGTTAACCTTCCCCAAAATATTTACACATTCGATAACAATGTCCTAAAAATTAATGACTTGGATATTGATTACAGTGGAGATATAAAAATAGCTGAGGATAACTACAAAGTGAATCTCGATTTCAACGCTCCAAATAACGAATTGAAATCGCTACTCTCACTCATTCCGGGTGTTTATAAGCATGATTTTAAAGATTTGAAAGCAACGGGCAATTCTAATCTCAAAGGTACCATGGCAGGTGTTTATTCTGATAATAGCTTTCCTGCTTTTGAATTAGAAGGATCTGTCCAAAATGGAAAAATGTCTTACCCAGATTTACCTGAAGAGATATCTGCAATCAATACGGAGTTTAAGTTAGCCAGTAATGACGCCAAAATGCAATCACTATTATTAGATATTCCACGATTAACTATGCAAATGGGGAAACATCCCATAGATGGAAGATGCAAGGTCGTAAATCTCTTAACCAACCCAGATGTGGATGCAGTTCTCAACGGAAATCTTGACTTGGCTTACTTGAATAAGTTTGTTAATATAGAAGGATTGAGAGCAATGGAAGGTAAAGCAGATACTCGTATTCTCTTGAAAGCAAACTATGATGACGTCAATACTAGCAGGTATGATCAAGTTGTATTCAATGCAGATATTAGAGGTAGCGACATAAAGATTGACTATGATGATTATCCGACCTTTGAAGCTGAAAGCCTTGCAATAGAAGGTAGTCAACAACAACTTAGAATACAGAATACTGCAGTTAAACTAGGCCAATCAGATGCTTCTATAGGATACACAATGTCTAATCCAGTTGGGTTTATTATTGCAAATAAACCATCACAAGCAAATTTGACATTGAGAAGCAAAACCATAAACGTTAATGAGCTGATCACTACAAATCATGAGTCAAGTGACTTGGAAGAGGAAGCAGACGTGGGCAGTGATGTTGGTTTTGAAAATTTGACCTTAGATTATGACATAGAAGTTGCAGATCTACAATATGAAGATTATAAAATTAAAGAGTTAGCATTCAAAGGAAGATACAACGATGACAATGCTGATATTACCGTCTTGAATTTAGATTACGAGGACACACCAGTATCTGTAAATGGTAGACTTGAAAATGTCACAGCCTACAATGCAGGAACAAGGCCATTGACAGGAAAGATTACAGTGAACGCTCAGAACATAGATGCAAACAAATTCTTAGGAGAAAGCACATCTAGTTCAAATGAAGCAGAGCCAGGAGTTATAGCAGTTCCAGAGAATATGGACTTGACAATTCAATCTGATATACGGCAACTTCAGTATGAAGACTATGACCTGAAGAATGTGAAAGGAGCTATTGTCGTCAAAGATGAAATTGCAAGATTAGTTGGATTTAATGCGAATACCATGGGTGGAAATATTACACTTGATGGAGACTATAATACCCAGGACATCCAAAACCCAACATATAAACTCAGCTATGATATGGACGACATGGACTTCACAACAGTCTTTGAGAAATCTATTTCTGTAAAAAAGTTAGCGCCAATTTTAGAATTTGTTGATGGCAGTTTTAACTCTAACTCTTCATTTGAAGGCAAGGTAGGAGAAGATATGATGCCTGACTTATCAACCTTGACAGCTGATGGTTTTCTTGAAACTCTCAATAGTGTAATTCTTAATGTGCCAGTTCTAGATGAACTAGGTAATACACTAGGAATAAAGGAACTTAAGCGTTATGAGATAAAAGATTCGAAGAACTGGTTTACAATTGAAAATGGAGCAGTGACTGTTGAAGAGTTTGATTTCTCCAAAGATGATATGAATTTTACCATGGGTGGATTCCATCATATTGACCAATCAATTAACTATAAAATTAAAGCGGAGATACCTCGAAATAAACTTGAACAATCCAATGTTACTGGAGTGGTGAACTCTGGTTTGAATTGGTTGAACAAACAAACTGCCTCTAAAGGAATAAATTTATCAGTAGGAGATTATGTCTTCTTAGATATCAATATCACAGGAACTATTAAGAACCCAAAGATTAAGATTGTTCCTACTGGTTCTGGAGGAAAGAACCTTAAAGATGAGGTCAAAGATCAGGTAGTAGATCAAGTCGAGGCTGTCAAAGAAGAATACATGACAAAGGCTGAAAAGGAAATTGAACGAAGAAAGCAAGAAGCTGAGAAAAGAGCAAATGCTGAAGTGACAAAAGTGAAGGATAAAGTTCAAGAAAAAATTGATCAAGAAGTCGAGAAAGGAAAAGAAGCAATTAAAGAGAAAGCAAAAGAAGTAGTAAAAGAACAAGTCGTGGATACACTAACCAATGTGGTCAAGGAGAAAGTTGGTGATAAAGTAGAAGAGGTGATAGGAGACAAAGCAAAAGAAGAAGTGGACAAAGTCAAGGATAAATTAAAGGATATTAATCCATTTAAAAAGAAGAAAGATTAAAGGGATTTACATCATTGCTCCAAGGTTCTTAAATGTAATCACTAATGGCTTTGCTCAAGCAATGGTCATCTTTCCATTCGTGTTCTTAAAGCAAGAGAAACTGCTGCAAAACAAGGCATTGCTCAGACACGAACAAATCCATATCTATCAACAGCTGGAGCTCTTGATTTTGCCTTTCTACATTTGGTATATAGCCGAATATTGCATCTTGAGACTAAGAGGGCTTGATCATGTAGCTGCCTATAGAAATATCTCTTTCGAGCAAGAGGCTAGGTACTACGAATGCCATTTAGACAAAGAGAGAAAATGGTTAGGTTTTCTTAGATTTATTGGTCAGCAAACATAGGTATATTTGTGCCAAATACAAGAGATATGAAGTATCAAGAACCTGAAGCTATTAATAGTGTTGCTGACTTTCACAGGACATTTAATCTTCCAATTTTAGATAATCCGCAAATTCCTTCAGAGCAGAGGTGTATGCTCAGAATAAACTTACTTGAAGAAGAATTGAATGAACTGAAGGAGGCCATTACACAAGGAGACCTGGTTGAAGCAGCGGATGCTTTTGCAGATCTACAATACGTCTTATCAGGTGCTATTTTAGAATTCGGTTTGGCAGATAAATTCAAATCAATATTTGATGAAGTTCAACGCTCTAACATGAGTAAAACATGTAAGACTAAAGAAGAAGCAGAAGCGACACAAGCCCACTATCTTTCTAAAGGACACGAATCTGAAATTGTAGCTTCAGGTGATGAGTTTCTTGTGTATAGGAAGAGTGATGGTAAAGTGCTCAAGTCTGTGAATTATTCAGAAGCTGACCTAAACCAATTTTTTGAGAAATAACGAATTAGTTATTGTTAGCACTAGCTATAGAGAGTATGACAGACGTCTACTCAGGATAATATCAGCTTTAGAAGAGGTTGGATATCAAATAACATGGTTATCACGCTCCGTACATTCTAAGTCAAAGAAGAATATTATTAGAACATGGTTTACCTCTGGGATTGCTTTTTATTTAGAATTTAATGTAAGAGCCACTTTCAAACTGTTGCAATGGAGAATGCCAACTATATATGCTGTAGATCTCGACACATTACTTGCTTCTAGGTTAGCGCAGTTGATTACAAAGTCAAGATTGATATTTGATGCGCATGAGTACTTTTCAGAAGTGCCAGAATTATCTGGTAAGCCAGTGAAAAAATGGATTTGGTCATCTATCGGAAAAAGCTGTTTGTCCGAAAACATCCATTGTATTACAGTAAATACTTCTTTGCAAACGATATTATCCGAAAAGTATAGCGTTGATTTCGAAGTAGTGAGAAATGTACCCGAGGCAAATCAATTTGGCAATCAGACTCAAATCAAGGATCAGAAGCAGTTAGTCTATCTTGGAGCTGTCAATGTTGGACGTGGAGTCGAATTACTTTGTCAAGCTATCCAAACCTTAGATGAGAGATATTCTCTTAAGGTTATTGGAGACGGGGATAACCTCGCTAGTTTGGTAAATAGTTATGGTGGACACTCTAGGATACTATTTACTGGCTATGTCTCTCCCGAGCATATCGGAAACGAAATGAAAGATGCATGGCTAGCATTTAATTTGCTAGAAGCCAATAGTCTCAATTATTACTATAGCTTAACAAACAAATATTTTGATTATATGCATGCTGGCCTACCTTCTGTGCATATGGAATTTCCAGAATACTCTTACTTAAATGAGCAATATCAGATGTCTTACCTCGCAAAGACATATTCTGTTTCTGCAATTCAAGACGCCATTACCTATTTTGAAACGGGTGAAAACTATAAAAATGCTCAGGAAGCTTGTTCTCAAGCAGCACAGAATTTCACTTGGGAGAAAGAGAAAATCAAATTGCAAAAACTATTTAGAGATTGGGAGATTTAAGACTTTCTTCTTTCTAGCATCTTTTCTATATCCTCAATAAAAACTTCTGAACTCGGGCGATAACCAGTTTTGCCAAGCGCAGAGATATTAAACTGCCCAGCGTCATCTTTGTCTAGATCGAAGACCCAGATAGAAGGATAGCCTCTGATTTTGAATGCTTGCTGTAGTCCGGCATTTTGCTGCTTAATCTCAGATGGAATTTGTTTTCTACGAGGGTAATCTAGCTCTAGAAGTATAACATTATCCTCTGCCCAAGCTTGGAAGTCTGCTTTTACAAAAACATCTCTTGTCAGTTTTTTACACCAACCACACCAGTCGGATCCAGTAAAGTTTGCGAGGATTGGTTTTCCTGACTCCTTGGATTCAGCATATGCTTCTTCAAGTATCACGTGCCATCCTTCATTTTCAGCCTTATAGTCTTCTTGACCAAGTGCAGAACTCGTAATAATAAAAGAGAAAAAAATGAGGCTAAGAATCTGAAGTGAAAAAAGACGAAAATTTGAAATCATAGGTGTTTCGATTATTTGGTAAAAGTATCTGATATTATTGATAATCTTAATACGAAGAATAAACTTCTCATCAAAAAGACTTCTTTTTTAGGAATACGATTGTTCGCTTCTTTACATTTAACATAATTATAAGCTGTGCACCAGCAAGTTTTCTATGTATTTTAGCAGCATCATTCCTGAAACCACCATAACATGTTAAAAATGACTCTAAAACAGCTTATTAAGTTAGAAAACAAATCGAAAGAAATTTGGGTGATTAGCCCATCACTACACTATGATATTGACAATAAGGATTTCAATGAAATTGTCAGTGTAAATAGGGGAGAAAAAGCGAAATACCGTTATCTAGTTCCTGCAACAAAGGAGATTGAGAAGAACATGAAGATGTACAAAAAGATGTATAAACTTTCAGACGCTGAGATGGCAAGTAACTTTCTCTTACTGCCAGAAAGTGAGTTTAATCCATTTATAACAGAATCTGCCATTTATGATCCTTCAGGTAAATGTATAGCATGTTGTGCTCCTGCCATGGAAGACTCAGATGATGTCATCAAGTTTAATGAGGCCACAGCAAAATCTATGGCAAAAGCTTTCAAAGCAATTTGGAAAAGATATAAGAGAAGTAATCCTTAATTACTTTGGCCGATAAGATTTCACCTGAACTGAAAGTAGCAATTCAATCCTTGCCAATAAAGGATAAGGATAGACTGCTTATGCGTCTCATTCCTAAAGCAAAACATCTTGTTGAACAGCTGGAATTTAAGTTGTTAGAACATGGGGAAACAACCGAAGAAAGGAGGGGAGAAGTTGACCTAGAGGTTACAAGGTTGCTAGATCACTATTCAGGTAATTCTTTCCATAGTAAGTATGTCACTAAAATTTTACGCGAAATCAGTGGTAAGATTAACCATCATGTCACTATTACGAGAGATAAATATGGTGAGGTTGAATTGAATCTTAAAATGCTGACACGCTGCCTGGAGTTTGTCAATCTCCAAAGTGGAAATCTTGGAAGAATGGTTGATGAAAAATTCTATCAATACTTCATTAAAAGACTGATTAAGATCATGAAGATTCTTGGAGGTTTGCACGAGGATTACCACATAGATTTTTCAGAACAGATTGAAGAACTCTATGCACATTTTGTAAATAATGACGCTATGTCTTATTTCGCAGATAAGTTACTTTTTCCATACTCGGAACTAGAGGGTGGAAATATCCCACAACACTATCTTAAATGAGTTTGAAAGCCAAATTACTACTGCTCTCAGGTATTATTGCCATCGCTTGTACCTCTCAATCAACAAAATCAATGTTAGGGCATAATCCAACTATATCTAAAGGAGAAAGACTTTATTCTTCTTTATGTGCAAGTTGTCATGGAGCAAAAGTAGAAGCATTCGCAGATAGGAGGGAATGGGTATTTGGTTCAGATTCAACAAGTATTGCAAAGGTGATAAAGATGGGAGCTATTCAACAAGGGATGCCGGCATTTGGAGACACATTGACGGATGGAGAAGTGGGTCAACTTACAGAATTCATTTTGAAAGCAAAGGATCGTGTTGGTACATTTCAAGCTTCTAAAGAACAATCTGCAAATAAGGATTGGGAGTTAATCACAGATAAAATTGATTCTCCTTGGGGTATAGTCCAACTGCCAAACTCGAGTCTTCTAATTACAGATAAAGAAGGTAAGCTCTGGATAGAAGATGATGGAAATTTTGATGAAGTTAGTGGTGTTCCAAATGTCTACTTCGCGAATCAAGCTGGATTGATGGATGTCATATTGCACCCCAACTTCGAAGAGAATGCAACTCTGTACCTGTCTTATTCAAAACCATCTGCAGAAGACTCGGAAAAGAGCACAACTGCGATCTTTAGATGCAAATTGGTAAACAAAAGTTTACAAGAAGGATCAGATATTTTCATAGCTCATCCTTATCATGATCGATATTACCATTATGGAAGCAGAATGGTTTTTGATAAGGACGGCTATTTGTTTTTTACAGTTGGAGAAAGAGGAAATAGGGATGTTTTTCCACAAGACTTGAATAACTCAAACGGTAAAGTCCATCGTATTTTTGATGATGGCAAGATTCCTGAAGACAATCCTTTTACTAATCAGCAAGGTAGTCCTTCTTCAATCTGGAGCTACGGTCATAGAAATCCACAAGGTATTTGCTATGATGCAGTTAATGATAGAATCTATGCCCACGAACATGGACCAAGAGGAGGAGATGAGATTAATCTCATTCAGAAGAGTTTAAATTATGGATGGCCAGTAATTAGTTATGGCATTAATTATAGTGGCACCACTTTTACTAAATTAACAGAGAAAGAAGGCATGGAGCAGCCCATTCGTTATTGGGTGCCGTCTATTGCGCCATGTGGAATGACCTATGTTACAAGTGAGAAATATCCCAATTGGAAAGGAGGAATCTTAACGGGCTCTTTGAAATATGACTACGTAGCCTTAACTTATGTAAATGAGAAGGGCAATGTAGAAGGAGATGACATCAAATTATGTGAAGGTATTGGAAGAGTACGCAGTGTCTATCAAGGTAGAGATGGTTATCTGTATGTTGGCACAGAAAAGCCAGGTCGAGTCTACAGACTTAATCCATAATACCTTATCTTGAAGGAACAATATGAAAACTTTATTACTCTTGCGTCATGCAAAGTCTAGTTGGGAGTACCCATACCTCGAAGACAGATTAAGACCTTTGAATAAAAGAGGGAAAACTGATGCTCCTCTTATAGGTGAGTATATTGCTAAGGCCGGTATTATTCCTGAAGTAATGTATGCAAGTTCAGCTGTTCGATGTGTAGCTACAGCGAATTTGGTCCAAAGCAAATTCAAATTAGATTCAGGGCAGATTTATTTTCGAGACAACCTCTATACTTTTAGCGATAATGGAGATCTCTATCTTTCATATCCTCAAGCTTCAGATGATACTATAGATACTATCATGGTCGTAGGTCATAATGATACTTGCTTTAACTTGGCACATCGACTGTTACCAGGCTTCGATTCAAAATTTCCTACTTGTGCTTGTCTTGCTGTCTATTGGAATACAAATAATTGGAATGAGATTGGTGTAGCTAATGCTAGGCTCCATTTTTATATTACTCCTAAGATGCTAAAATAATTAGAGCTTATCCAAGATATCATTATCCACAAGATTTGGGACTGTTACCTTGAGTAATGGTTCGGTTTCCATTGCTTTCTGAATAGTATACATTGCATTAGGGTTACGAGCCCAGCTTCTTCTTGCAATGCCATTATTGACATCCCAATGCAGCATTGATTTGATATTGTTTTCAGCATCTTGAGAGCCATCTATAACCATCCCAAAACCTCCATTTACAACTTCTCCCCATCCAACTCCACCGCCATTGTGAAGAGAAACCCAGGTTGCTCCTCTAAAACTGTCACCAATTACATTGTGCACAGCCATGTCAGAGGTAAATTTGCTTCCATCTCTGATATTAGCTGTCTCTCTAAATGGGGAATCAGTTCCCGAAACATCATGGTGGTCACGTCCAAGGACAATTGGTCCAGATAACTCGCCTTTTTTAATAGCGTCGTTAAAAGCAAGTGCTATTGCAATTCTTCCTTCAGCATCAGCGTACAAAATCCTAGATTTGCTCCCAACAACAGGTATATTTTCTTTGGCGTTTTCAATCCAAATCAAGTTATCTTGAAGCTGGCTCATAATAATTTCAGGTGCTTGCTCGAGCATTTGCCTTAATACAGTGGATGCTATCTTGTCACTTTTGTCAAGGTCTGATTGCTCTCCGCTACAGCAGACCCATCTGAATGGTCCGAATCCAAAGTCAAAACACATTGGTCCCATAATATCTTCAACATAGGAAGGATAGAGATATTCACCAGTACTCTCATTTTTCCACACATTTGCACCTGCTTCGCCAGCTTCTTTGAGAAAGGCATTCCCATAATCCCAAAAGTACATGCCACGCTCGCATAAAGTCTCAATAGCCGCTACATGTCTAATTAAGGTTGACTTAATTTCTTCAATAAACTTTGCTTTATCCGTGTTGAGTAATGCCTCAGCTTCTTCGAATGAGTAGCCTATTGGACAATAACCAAGATCATCTATATTATGCAGAGAAGTCTGATCAGATCCAAGATGAATGGTAAGCCCATCCTTCACGAAAGCTTCCCAGAGTTCTACAATATTTCCTGAATATACCAAGGCGCAAGCCTTTTTTGTTTCACTATTTAATTTGATCCGTTCGATCAAAGCAGAAACATCTGTATAAACATCTTCTTGCTGAATGTATCCATCTGTGAGTCTTTGTTGGATAGCATGCTTGTCTACTTCTGCAATAACCCCAACAGCTCCTGTGATAATGGCAGCAAGTGCTTGAGCTCCGCTCATCCCTCCAAGTCCGCTAGTGACAAAAATCTTTCCGGCTAAATTAGTTGTTCCTAATCCTTTCAATCTTCCTGCATTTAGCAAGGTAATCGTTGTTCCATGCACAATACCTTGAGGACCTATATACATAAAAGATCCAGCTGTCATCTGCCCATAAGACGTGACTCCTAATGCGTTGTATTTATTCCAATCCTCCTTCTTAGAATAGTTAGGTATCATCATTCCATTGGTCACTATGACTCTAGGTGCTTGTTTATTGGATGGGAAAAGGCCAAGCGGATGACCCGAGTATAAGACCAAGGTTTGTTCATCAGTCATTATACTCAGATAGTGCATCGCAATGTTGTACTGAATCCAATTCTGAAAGACAGCACCATTGCCACCATAGGTGATGAGTTCTTCAGGGTGTTTTGCCACAGTATGATCTAGATTGTTCTGTATCATAAGCATTATCGCCGCAGCCTGCTGAGATTTTGCTGGATAAGTAGTTATGGGCCTTGCTTTAATCTCTTCCTGTGGCATAAATCTATACATGTAGATTCTGCCATAATTCACCAATTCTTCGTAGAATTCTTTTGCAAGGATTGAATGCCATTCCTTTGGGAAATATCTCAAGGCATTAGCTATAGCAAGTCTATGTTCTTCTTTTGTGAGTTGTTTAATATTCCTTTGAGGTGCATGACTGACGTCAGGACTAGGCTTATATGCTGGTGGAAGTGTTTTGGGAATTCCTTCAAATACATTCATAAACTCACCTTAATATTTCAAATTGTTCTGATTGTTCCAACTCAATAAACCGGTATTCCACTTGAGATACTTGAGCAGTTTGAGGTCCTTTTTTACACCAATCTAAAAGTGAAAATATAGACTTGTCAATACCACTTGCTCTTATGATTACAGCACCATCTGCAGTATTCTCAACTGTACCGCCAACCTGAAGTTCATCTGCTTTGACCTTTGTGAAATAACGGAATCCGACACCCTGTACTCTTCCTGATAGTATTATTTCTATGCCAATATGCATGAAATCAGTTTGCAACGAATATAGGAATAGTATACCACTAGTTTTGAATGAATTTTAGGATTTGTTCTATGATGGCTTTGACACAACATCATGAATCCTTTTGAATGCCTTGACAAGAGTACTTCTATGGTCTACTTTATAAAAAAATGGACTTATGAAGAATTTACTTTTGACCTTACTTACAACATATTTGACAGCATTTTTTGCAACTAAGAGTACCGAACAATTTGCAAATAGCACTATTACAGATGTTACTGTGTACAAGGAATCTGCAAGAGTAACGAGAATTAGCGAAGAGATCACTCTTACTTCTGGCTTTGGCAAAGTGACGTTGACACAGCTTTCACCATTTATTGACCAGTCTTCAGTCCAAGTCAAGCTGGAAGGCAACGGTGTTATCAATTCAGTAAAATTCAGAAAGAACTATCTGAAAACTGAAAAGGTATTAAGTCAAATAGACAGCATAGCTGATATCTATTTGAGCAAAAATGACAGTTTAGCGGTCGTTCAATTAGAGCTATCACGGTTGGCAATCAAAGAAGATTTTTTAGAGTCGAATAAATATATAAAAGGTGAGTACACAGGTATGAATGTCACAGATCTTAGCCAAATTGATAACTACTATAATGAACAGAGATATAAGGTTCTGCAAGAGAGAAAGCTACTTGAGCAGAATGAATATGAACTGCAGGACATTTGTAAAGCCTTGAAGCTGCAAATGATTGAGTTACAGCCACAGTCTGAAGAAACACCTTTAGATCTTATTGTCCATGTTAGCAAAGCTAACCAGCCAATTAGACTAAAAGTTGAATATAAGGTTGGACGTGCAGGTTGGTATACAACGTACGATATGAGGGCAAAGTCAGTAAAAGATTCCATCTTTCTCATTCAAAAAGCAAATGTCTACCAAAATACTGGAGAAAATTGGGAAGATGTAATCCTTAGCTTTTCTAATGAGCGAACGGATTTCTCCAAACATCTTCCAGAGTTGCAACCATGGTATTTGCCTGAGAGAAAGGTAAAGACTACACCCATAGCACAAACACACAATCCACAACTCAGTCGAAAAGTCCAAGGTTATATTTATGACCAAAGTACGGGTGAGCCGTTGCCATTTGCTACAATTCAGGTTGAAGGGCTTGGGTTGGGTACAGATTCTGATTTTAATGGCTATTATGAGTTATATCTTCCTCCAGGTGAGCATACACTCAAAGCAGATTATGTTGGTTATGAATCAGCTCGATTACACGTTAATAACCATCGTCTTGACTTCTATCTCAAAGAAGGAGCAGTATTAGACGAAGTAGTTATTTCTGCCTACAAGGTGCCTTTGATTAATATGGACAACACCTCTTCATCTTCTACAATAAGCTCAAAAAAGATCAGGAGATTGCCCAAAAAGAACATTGCAGCTCTTGCAACATCGACATCTGGCATTAGTGTTTCTGGCTCTAGATCAAAGCTAACCCATTATTACGTAGATGGAGAGAAAGTTTCTGTTAAGGCTCAAGATGCAATACCAGAGTCAAAAGTTGAATATACCGAACTCAATTTCAAGTATACAATGGAAGACCCATATTCAATAATTAGTGATGGTAAGACCAATGAAATTGCACTAAGGCCAATATCCCTATACGCTGATTTTGTGTATAGAGCAGTACCAAAGTTGTCTTCTTCTGTTTATCTGACTGCCTACATTGACGCATGGGAAGACAAAGACCTTACGGCAGGAAACATGAATCTCTATTTCGAAGAATCTTATATCGGGCAATCACTACTTGATCCGAGTAAAACAAAAGACAGTCTAACACTCTCTTTGGGTGTTGATAGTAAGATTTCACTTGAAAGAAAACGGACCAAGAGCTATACAAAGAAAATCCCTCTCTCTTCAAAAAAGTGCACCGAGGTTGCCTATGAAATTACTGTCAAAAACAATAAAAGTTATGAGATCACCTTGGAGGTATTTGATCAGATACCGGTTACAACTCTGAAAGATATAGAAGTAAATAATGTAGCATTTTCTGACAAATTCGAATTACAAACTGCCACAGGGATTGGTCATTGGGATATTAATGTCAAGCCAAGGAAAAACAAGGTACTCAAATTCAATTTTGATGTGAAATATCCTTCAAGATATCACTTTCAGTTATAGGTCTCTACCTTTGTGCTGTGGAAGTGAATAGGACCATAGCAATAAAATTAAAGCCAGCTGGAGAGAAAGCCGTTCTGCAAGGTCATCCTTGGGTATTCGAAAGTAGTATCCATAAGCAATCGCATGCAGGACAAGCAGGAAATTTGGTGGCTGTCTTCCATCGAAGAAAGAATACCTTCATTGCCTTAGGTCTCTTTGATCCTAACTCAGAGATTAGGGTTAAGATTGTGAGTTGGTCTGCTGGAACTCAATTAGATGATGCTTGGTTTGCTGAGAAGATTTTGAAAGCCAATGAAGCAAGACAACCGTTAAGCGCCAATTGTAATGCATATCGAGTAGCCTATGGAGAGAATGATGGATTGCCAGGTCTAATAGTTGACAAATATGATAATGTATTAGTCTTGAAGCTGTATTCATTGATATGGCAGCCTTATTTGGAGATGATTATCCAAGCATTAATTACAGTAGTTGACCCCAAAGCAATTGTGTTACGCTTGAGTAGAAATATTGAGAGACTCAACACTCTTGAAAACGGAAAGGTGATTTTTGGGAATCTTGAGGACCCAGTAATTTCAATTGTTGAATATGGTGTTCGATTTAATGTCCATGTTATCAAAGGTCATAAGACAGGATTCTTTTTGGATCATCGAATGAACAGGTATTGGGTCCAGCAAAACGCAGAAGGCAAACGCGTCCTAGATGTCTTTGCATATGCAGGCGGCTTTTCTGCACATGCTGCTTATGGGAATGCAAGAAGTGTAACCTCAATAGATATTAGCAAGCCGGCACTCCAGTTAGCCAAGGAGAATGTTTTGCACAATAATCAGAATGCGAAGCACAGTTGTATTGCTCAAGATGCATTTCTAGCTCTAACAGACTTAGCTCTAAAAAAGCAAGAATTTGACTTGGTGATCATCGATCCTCCAGCATTTGCAAAGACACGTTCGGAGATCGAGAAAGCTATCCAGCAATACAAGAAACTCGCTACTCTGGGACAAGCATTAGTCGCTGAAAAGGGAATATTGCTATTGGCTTCATGTAGCAGTAGAGTAACAAGAGAAGTTTTCTTTTCAGCAATGAATACTGTCATGGATCCAAATAAATGGAAGTGTATTAAGCAGACAAGCCATGATATTGATCATCCTGAAGGCATCTTTGAATTAAGTTATCTCAAGACTACTTATTATCAGAAAAGTAAAATATCTATTGCTAAGGAGCCAGTGAGCACTTAATTTTAATTAATCAATATCCCTTGCACTATGCTTACCATCGTTACTTGTTTACTTAGTGGAATTTTCTTCGTGCTTTCAGTCTTGCATTGGTACTGGGTCTTTGGCGGTGAGAAGGGATTTAATGCGGCAGTACCAGAACAATGGCAATCAACAGCCATCAAAATCCAAAATCAAACCACATTCAAACTAGGCACAGTTATCGTAGCAATACTCTTGCTTTTACTTTCTTTAAGTATTATAAGTATGGTGCCCCAATTTGGAAACTTCTTGCCTGCATGGATATTACAAGCAATCTTATATGGAATTATGATCTTGTTTATGTTGAGGGCAGTAGGAGACTTTAGAACAGTGGGTTTCTTTCAAAAACGAACAAATCATATCTTTTCAGTGAATGATAGAAGATATTATTCACCACTTTGCATCTGCATTAGCATTATGGCTGGAATCCTACTTTGGTTTTCTGCTTACTCCTTATAAAGACGAAAAGGAAGGTCTACTATTTTTTGTTTAAATGGTCTGATTCTATCGTTGTCAAATTTTTCAATGGCAAATTCTAATTCATTTACTTTTTCTGTAAACCAAGTCAACTGCTGTATCGCATTCTTGCCAGGATTTCTCCATGGATTGAGATATCCTCTCGTTGGCCAAAGTAGAGCACTCAACTTCCCTGCACTAGATTGGTAGCCTTTCGTATCCTTTGGAAGCATAAAGAGTTGCTGGATACTATCTATTGTGGTATTGAGCAGCTTGATTTCTTTTTGAAGTGATTGCTTGATTGAGTCAGGTTGATTGGCTATGTACTGCTCAGTAAGATCCAATTCTTCCTGATGGATCTTGAGCTTTTCAAACAAGTTATTAGCTCTGTCTAGTTCGTTGTGATAATGTTGTTGTTTTTCAATAGCTTCTTGAGTTATTCCATACACGTCATGTCTAGGATCTTCTAAGACCTGAGCATTGACAAAGGTTGAGTCGTGTTCGGTATAGATGCCTATTGTATACTTTCCAGGTAAGACTGACGGCCCTCCTGGTTCAGGACTATCTGGTTTGCTTTTGTCCCATCTTGGTCCAGACTGCCCTTTAGAATTGAGTCTCCAATTTATAAAGTTTAATCCTTTGTTTGGCTTTTGTGTCAATGTTCGGATTGTATCTCCATTTTCATTAAATACTCTTAGCGTTACTTTTTTCTTGCTTTCTTCATTGATAGAATCTGGTGAGACCCAATAAGGTATTCTGCAATGCTTACCAATATTCTTCCCTTTGAAACTTGCTTGTGCTACAAAGCGTTCACCTTGGTATGACCTGGAAGTAGTCAAGTAACCAGGTTCTGAATCCCAAGCTGTAAGCGGTTGCTGAAATTGTTTGGATGAGGTACCTGCTTGCCTTATTATCTCAAGATCATCTATCACCCAAAAGGAACGACCAAAAGTACCCAAGACAAGATCATCATGCGTTTCTTGATGCTTCATATCTCTCACTTGAACTGAAGGAAAATGTCTGAATTTAGTCCATCGCTTCCCTTTGTCAAAAGAAAGGTACAAGCCATCATCTAGGCCAGCATACAAGACTTTCTCATCTTTCCTATCTTGGACAATGCTACATACAAAAGATTGCATAGTGTCTAACGAAGCGATATTAGTCCAAGTTTTTCCTAAGTCCTTAGTGTGATAGAGATATGGTTTCCAATCATTTTGGCGGTAATTGTTGAGGACAACGAACGCCTCATTTGCATTATGTGGGGATACTTCTATTTGAGGTATCCATCCATTTTGAGGTGCACGAGGCAATCTGCTTTCGACGGATTGCCAGTTTTTACCCCCATTCGATGTTACATGGATTCTGCCATCATCACTACCTGACCATATAATGTCTTTATCTAGAGTGCTAGGTGCAATGACGAGCAGGGTAGTATGATTTTCTGCACCAGTTACATCTAAGGTTAAACCACCACTTTTAGATTGATCTTGTTTTGAAGGATCATTAGTTGTGAGGTCATCAGAGAGTCTTTCCCATGTCTCTCCACAATCAGGGCTATAGTGAACAAACTGGCTGCCAAAGTAGACACCACATGCATTAAAAGGGTCAATGGCTATTGGAGCATTCCAACTAAATCTCAGATCAATACTATCTTGGCGAACAGGTTTGATATAATGCGTCATACCAGTCTCCTTGTCTATTAATCCGACATTGCCTTGCTGTGACATAGCATAGATGTAGCGGTTGTCGTCTTGTCTTGCTGCAACGTCAAATCCATCACCGAAATAAATTTCCTGCCAATCACCATTTGTAATGCCACCTCGTTTCAAGGCGAATCCTGGACCAACCCAAGAGCCATTATCTTGCATACCTCCATACACATTGTAAGGAAAGTCATTGTCTATGTTGACATGATAAAACTGGCCTACTGGAATATTCGGAACAAATCGCCAATTCGAGCCACCATCTTCAGAAATATTCAACCCACCATCATTACCATCAATCATATAATTCGGATTATTCTTATCAATCCAAAAAGCATGGTGATCAGGGTGGATATCATTGCCATAGTCCATAATAGTTTGGAATGTCTTGCCTCCATCCTCCGATTTTGAGACATAGGACCATAGATTAAAGATGCGATTTTCATTAGATGGGTCTACATAGATTTCAGAGTAATAGAAAGGCCTATTGCCAACATTTTTGTCAGATTGTTTATTCCAATTGAAGCCTCCATCATTGGATCTGTAGAGGGTTTGAGTATTTTTTGTTTCAACAAGCGCATACAACACATCTGGCTTATTATAAGCACTAGCTAACCCTATTCTGCCCAAGGTATCTCCTTTGATACCTTCATTTTTACCAAGTTTTTTCCAAGTCTTTCCACCATCTAGAGTCGTGTACAACCCAGAACCTCCGCCTCCACTATAGAAGGACCAAGGACTTCTTCCATGTTCCCACATGGATACAAAAAGCTTGTTTGGATTTTCATTATCGACGATCATATCTGCAGCACCAGTCCTGTCATTGATGTACAAGATCTTTTGCCAAGTCTTACCCCCGTCAGTCGTCTTATATACACCTCTTTCTGTTGAAGCTCCCCACGCAGTGCCAAGAGCAGCGGCAAAGACAATATCAGAGTTGTTTGGATCAATATGGATACGGTGAATCACTTTAGTTTCTTCCAGACCCAAACAAGTCCAAGATTTACCCCCATCTCTGGATTTGAAGATACCATTTCCCTCATTATGACTATTTCTAGGATTGCCTTCACCAGTGCCTACCCAAATGACATCAGGGTTGTTTTGGTCAATCTTTAAAGCTCCAATAGACATCGTGCTTTCATGTTCGAAGATTGGACTCCATGTTGTACCTCTATTTTTACTTTCCCAGACCCCACCAGATGCACTTCCAATGAAGATATGATTTGGGTCAGAACTCATAGCATCGATAGCAGTAATACGTCCACTCATTCCTGCGGGGCCAATATTCCGAATACTTAATTTTTCAAAAGTTTTAGCATTAATATCTTGGGCTCTAGCACCATTGGTTGAAAAGTAAAAATTACAAAGGAGCGCAAAAGTTAAAAAAGGAGGAAAAATTCTCATGTTTGATAGAAATTGGATAAATGGTAAACTATTCTTCACAATTTAAGGTTTGTAAATTAATTTCGTCTTTATAACAGAATATTCCTATGGCAGAAAGTACAGTTACAGCGATACAACCAATTTCTTTGACTGATGGTGCAGTAGTCCAGCTCAAACGACTTATGACGGAGAAAGATGTACCGGAAAATTATGGTTTGAGAGTAGGAGTGAAAGGTGGTGGATGCTCTGGTTTTTCTTACTTACTCGGCTTTGACGAGAGGAAAGAAAAAGATGAAGTCTATGAAGTGAATGGAATCACAGTCTTCATGGAAAAAGCCCATGGTATCTATCTTTTAGGCATGGAAATCGATTGGATGGAAGGATTAAGTAACAGAGGCTTTACTTTCAAAAATCCAAACGCTACAGAATCTTGTGGTTGTGGTACAAGCTTTAATGCTTAATTACTCTACTATTCATTCCTGAATAAAAATTCTTCTTATCAACCTTAGGTAGATTGGTTTTAGTCTAGATCAACGTAGAGTTCGAGCGTATTGCTATACACAGTTCCATCTTCTCCTGTCGCTTCAAAGGTGAATGTCGTCATCCCATTTTCGAAAGTCATTTGATTCAGTAGATCACTTGCAAATCTAACCTCGAAAGTATTATAGATATCATCGAAGTAAAAACCATTAATCTTTTCATGATCCAGAATGTTTTCACCAGCACCTATTAAATCTTGATCAACGATGAGCTGTCTATTCAAACTCACTTGAAAAGAATTATTGTCAAGTGGATTTTCGATTGGGTATTCACAAGTCGTTGCATAAGCTGTGGTTAGTAAGAATTGTTGTGGAGGTGCTTGCTCTACAAGTTCATGATCGAATTTGTTGCTGAGCATAAATTCTGTAGATAGCGAGTCCTCGATTATCTCATCCGTCACAAGATTTGTTATAGTAAGCGTCCCAACTCCAGTAATTGTTATAGTTCCTCTGCAACATGCTACAACAAGTAGACTCAATACAAATGAAGAGCAGAAAAGGATATAAAGACTTTTTATTTTTTTCATAGTTTTTTTTTGATGTACGTAGTCTTGTTCACATTCCTTTGTTCATACACCTATAATGATAGGACGATTAATACTTCTGTAGAGGAATCTCACGCACGGTCTTGATTAGGAATGGTCATAAAACACTTAATGCAACATTGTTGCATATTGTAACATCTTCTGTATATTTGTGCTATTCAGATACATTTTATGACACAATACACAACTATGAAAGGCTTTAAGTTTTATTATTTATTCACATTTATCTGCCTAGGTCTTGTTGTTGCTTCATGTAACGATGATGATGACGATGATGATCATGGAGATAACGCTATCACTATCACTATAGAAGAACCACTCAATGAAGAAGTGATTACAGATTGTGCAGAAGTGCATGTACACATTGATTTTGTTGCTACTGATGAGAATCACGAAGTAAAAGTTGTCTTACATCCTGAAGGTGATGTAAATGACAAAATCATTGATTACGATGAGCACGCTCACGATCAAACTATCACTTTTGAGCAAGAGGTTAACCTCTGTGATTACCCGGCAGGAACATGCTTCCATTTAGAAGTAGAAGCTTGTGTAGATCACGATTGTGAAGAAAAAGAAACTGCAGAAGCAGAATTCTGTTTACAATAATTTTTAGTGAAAGGTAGAGGGGTAATGGCATTGAACATTACTTCTCTATTTGTTTTATCTTCCCTTCGAAAGGAATTTTCATGGATAATACAATATTCCTTCCTTGTTCAGGTACATTAATTAGTCTGTACCGACTTAAATGAGCCAAGTATTTTGTGTTAAAAAGGTTTTGTACTTCGCACTTTAACTCTAAAGGTAGATGATTAGCAAAGTGTAATGCAGTTTGAAACCGAACAGAAATTAGATGGTACGCAGGTGTTGGTCGCTCTGACCTATCTAACCTTAAGGTCCCATTTGCAGCAAAATGGTATTCATGTTCAAGTCCAATGAAAGATTCTTTTACCCATGTTTTGTCAGGTAAAGTGAGTTCACCGCTTGTCCGAATTGCAGGCTGGGGCGTAAAGGGTAAAGCAAGTTTGGTCTTTGGATTATAGCTCTGCACAAAATCAACTGCTTGCTCTATATTCCAAGTTGCATTAATATCATATTCCCATTGAAATTCGAATCCAGTGTAGATAGCATCATCTTGGCGGTATTGAAA
>JAHDEL010000008.1:112185-116371 GCA_020628855.1 Saprospiraceae bacterium
GACCAATTGATAAAGGTTTGATCGGTCATCTCCGAGAATAGTGAATCTATAATGCTTTCATTACTATCCCAAATGTATTGCCTATAAGCTTCTGTGTTATTCTTACCCAGATCTAGCCTTAAACCTCCATTAATCACCCAATCTTCGGTCATTTCTTTTTCAGAAATTGTATAGATTCCACCCCTAAATGTTTTGAAATCTGGTAAAAGATATTCGAAGCCGCCTCTCTGATTGGTTTGCCATTGTGCATTGAGCCCATAGATAAATTTCCAATTGTTTTTAACTGCTTGTTCAAAGTGAGATGCAATACTAAAAGTTTCAAGATTGAGTTCAAGCGCTAATTTGTCATTAGGGTCTTTCAATTGTGACAGTGGTATGCTGTGAAACTCTGGTTCAGAAAACTCTTTTCTCAAATTGCGTTGCAGTCCTACATCCAAAACAAAATGATTTTCACCAAGAAAAACTGTTTGGTTAAAGGTGAGCCGATAGTGATTTACATCTTGTTTGGGTACGTCAATATCTCTTAGGTTGCCATCATCAGCTAATGGATAAGATCGCGGTATTCCGACTGCTCCACTGAATATTCCCGCTTCTAACCCATAATGACTGTAATGAATACGTGTGATTCCCCAATCTTTTTTTACACCTGCTGTGATTTCGAAATTGGCTTCGTCACCTGCTGTATTTTTTAGGCGTTCATTAAAGATAGGGAGGTCAAATCCATTGTAATTAAATGTATTTGTAGGGACGCTGTAATCTGCGAAATCTTGTCTTGAATAACTAGTTGTGAGAAACCAATTATTGATATTAATACCAACTTTCGCTGAGCCTCCCCAATGATAGTTGTTGGTTTTATGAAGTCCAATTAATCTGCCTTTAATACTGTTTTTCGGTATCAGTTTATCTGGCATAATATTGATAACCCCTCCGAGACCATCAGAGCCATATTGCAGCGATCCGGGCCCTTTAATAATCTCAACTCTCTCTACTCCAAACTGATCGATTTCAAGTCCATGATCATTTCCCCATTGCTGGCTTTCTTGTTTGATTCCTTGGTGATTAACTATGATCCTATTAGAAGAAAGACCTCTAATGACAGGTTTTGCTATACCTACACCTACATTGATTGCACTCACTCCAGGTATTTTCTCTATAGCTTTTGCAAATGTGCCTTCTCCATGTTTGTGGAAGAAGTCTTCGTGGATATGTTCTGCTTGTAAGGTTACTTCTTGCTTAGCGTGTTCATCCGAAATATGGATAGTTTCTAGTACATTATGGTGGTGAGTCAGTATTACACGCACCTTAGTAGTTTGAGACGGTGTAATTATCACTTGCAAAGTATCAGTTTTATGACCTACATATGAGGTTGACATTTCGTAAGTCCCTGCCGTTATTGACTCAATGTAGAATCTTCCATCTTGGTCTGTAAGGCTATAAGTATCAGAAGGAGTCAAAGTAATAGTCGCGCCAACTAAAGGTATGTTATGATCATCCACAACAATTCCCTGGAGTTGAGCCTGCAGCGAAAAGGTTGTCAGAAAGAAAAGATATGATAGTATATATTTCAAGATTTGGGATGATAATTTGTAAAAAATTCGACTAAAGGCATTGTTCGCAAGTTCCAATGAGAACGAGATTAGCAGCTTCGACTTCATAGCCCTTGATAGTAGGAAGATTGAAGTCAAAGGGCACACATTCCATATTTCCACACGTTTTACATTGAAAGTGAGGATGCCTTTCGACATGAGAAGGGTAAGCTTGTTGTAGTTTTGCTACCCATCGTTCTCCATCCTTCCCGATAAAGGAATGAATCACATTTTTCTTTTCTAGACGTTCTAGAATTCTGTAAACAGTTGTTTTACTCATTTCCGATTTAAATCGTTTGACGAGTGATACCACAGATATAGCAAACTCTGTTTCTTCAAAAACCTTGACTAACTTATTGAGGGATTTTGTCTGTCTCATAGTTGTTTACGTAATCAAAAGTAATGCAACTCAGGTGCAATAGCAAAGATTTAGCCTATATTTGCAATAGTGTTGCAAAAAGGATTTTGATGTAGTCAAATTATTTGTAGTATGAGATTTAAGTACATTGTTTCGAGCTTCCTAATACTTTTCTGGAGTTGTGGAGGTAGTGACGTGGATGTCGTTGCTCCCGAAATGGAGATTGTTGAATATATTCCTATGCCAATCATAGATACCGTTTGTGGTGAAGAAGAGCCTAGTGTTTTTCAGATCACTGGAGGGGAGGTTCTCACATTTGATATAGTGTTTACAGATGATGTTGCATTGTCACAATTCAAAGTTGACATTCACAATAATTTTGATTGTCATGGACATGGAGGCGGGAGTGCACCTAATATCGCAGTGCCCAGTGTAAACAATGTTACTACAGATTGGACTGTGTTAGACATTGGTAACCTTAGTGGTCAATCAGAACAAGTGCGCAATACACTTGAAGTTCCTAGCAATGTAACTGCTGGCAACTACCACTTTCATATTCAAGCAGTTGATGAAGCTGGAAACGATAGTCCTTTCTCGAATTTTAATTCTATTAAAGTCACCAACCCAACTGATAGCGAACAGCCTCTTATCACTATTTCTGAGCCTTCGACTTCAACTCTCAACCTACGAAGAGGCGATATATTTACTCTCATGGGAAATGTTAGTGATAATAGATCATTAAGTGATGGTGGTAATGGGGTAGTATACCTGGCTTACACAGACTTATCGTCAATGAATACATTTACAACTAGTGAAGCAATCGCTTTTGATGAAACTGTTGGTAATTCGTATGATTTCGAATTCAATTATCAGATACCAAATACCCTGGTAGACGGTAAGTACAGATTCTCAGTAGGTGCGAATGATGGTGTTCGCAATGTTGCTGATTTCGTGTTTTTCGAAGTAGAAGTTACAGATTAAATGAGCTAGGCATGACTCTCTTAGGAGAATGTGCTTAAGAGAAATGTGGTTTTTTGTCACCCCAAAGTTGTGACAATCTTTTTTTGAGGTTTTGCTCCGAGCCAAATTCGAGAGGGTAATACAAACCCTCAATATTGAGTCCTTCAGGTAAATAATTGTCTCGCACAAAGGCTCCTTCGTGATCATGAGCATATTGGTAACCTTTACCATATCCTAAATCTTTCATCAAATTGGTAGGAGCATTTCGTATATGAAGTGGTATAGAAAGATTACCCGTCTTTTGCACTTCTGCCATTGCTTTGTTGATTGCTTTGTAGGCACTATTAGACTTGGGTGATGCTGCAAGGTAGATGGTTGCTTGCGCAAGCGGGATTCTTCCTTCAGGCATTCCTATCTTGTGGACTACGTCAAAGCATTGGTTTGCAATAAGTAAAGCATTCGGATTAGCAAGACCTACGTCTTCAGCCGCAGCAATTACCAATCTTCTAGCGATAAATTTAGGATCTTCACCACCGACTAACATGCGAGCAAGATAGTAGATGGCAGCGTCAGGATCGCTTCCCCTTATACTCTTGATGTAGGCCGAAATCACATCATAATGTTCTTCTCCCTGCTTGTCATAGCGGATGATATTTTGCTGTATGGATTGTTCAACTACAGCATTCGTAAGTACTTTTTTCTCTTCTGGTAGCGCTTGTAAAGTTATTTCAAGGGTATTATAGAGCTTTCTTGCATCCCCACCAGAATACAAGAGTAAAGCTTCATACTCTTTCACTGTTATGTTTTGGTCTTTTAAAACATCGTCATACTTGATAGCATTATCTACAAGCATAATAAGATCATCTTTCGATAAATGTTGGAGGACGTACACCTGACATCGAGAAAGTAGTGCCGAAATCACTTCGAATGAAGGATTCTCAGTGGTTGCGCCGATTAGAGTTATTGTTCCTGCCTCTACAGCACCAAGAAGAGAATCTTGTTGTGATTTACTAAAGCGATGAATCTCATCAATAAAGAGAATAGGGGATGCTTGGTCAAAGAATTTGCTCCTTTTAGCTTTATCAATGGCTTCTCTGACATCTTTGACTCCAGAATTAATGGCACTCAGACTTTGGAACGGTGTGCTGAGCGTATTTGAGATTACTCTTGCGAGACTTGTTTTGCCAACTCCAGGTGGCCCCCAAAAGATGCAGGAATGCAAATTGCCACTTTCGATGACCTTCCTCAATGTGCCATCAGGACCAACCAAATGTAGTTGTCC
>JAHDEL010000009.1:0-10607 GCA_020628855.1 Saprospiraceae bacterium
AGGCAACCAACGCTCAAAGGGTTTTAGTAATGTGTTGATCATAAAGATCCAATTGGAGAGACAAAGGTAAGACTCTATTCTATAGTAAGTAATGTTGTCAAAATTGAATTGACTCAGAAGTTGTTAAGATGAGCAAATTTATACCTTATCCTTGTTAGTAATGATATCTTAGTATTCTTAGATATGTAACCATCTATAAGTCAATACTATTATGAGGATAATCTTGGTAAACTTTTGGGTTTGCCTGTCAATTGTTGCGTTCTGCTTCTTATCTTGTAATAACGTAGACAACGATAAAAGACCCAATATCCTGCTCATTTTTGTAGATGATTTGGGTTATGCTGACCTAAGTATTCAAGGGTCTGAAGACTGCTATACCCCTAATATTGATAAACTTGCTAAAGAAGGTATCCAATTTGATCAAGCTTATGTGACAGCCCCGCAATGTAGTCCGAGTCGAGCAGGTCTCATGACAGGTCGCTATCAGAATCGATTTGGTCATGAAGCGAATGCAGAATTACCTTTTGTAGAGAAATTTGGCTTGGATCCACATCAAAAGACCTTTGCTCGCTTTATGAAAGATGCTGGATACAAAACCTATTGCTTTGGAAAGTGGGACCTAGGTTCTATCCCTTCTGCAAGACCATGGAAGCGAGGGTTCGATTATTTTTTTGGACATTATGCTGGTGCTAGAAGTTTTGATTGCGAAAAGCAAAACTCTGAGTATGCCAAACTCAGAAAGCACCCCAATGATAAATTTACCTATAAAGGTTATCTCACAGATGTTATCACAGATGATGCTATTGGTCAGCTAAACAGAGAATACGGAAAACCATGGTTTGCCTATATGTCATATCTGACACCCCATTGGCCCATGGAAGCTAAGCAGAGTGATCTAGCAAAGCATCCAATGACAGATGATCTCCATAGAAGAGCATTCTTGGCTATGATGTCAAATCTCGACCAGAATGTTGGAAAATTACTCTCGCATCTTGAAAGAACAGGACAGACTAATAATACTATGGTTATTTTCTTAAGTGACAACGGAGGTCCGACTGGTAAAAAAAGAGATGATCCTGCAGCCGAATTCGAATATGGAATGAATACCTCATTGAATCACCCTTTCAAAGGAGTGAAAGGTGATTTGTTTGAAGGCGGGATTCGTACACCACTCTTTATAAAATGGCCAGAACAATTCGAGCCGCAAAGTTATCCTCATCCAGTGATAAGTATGGATTTGTTGCCAACTTGCCTTGCGATTGCTGAAGGTGACCTGGACAGAAAGCTGGATGGAAAGAACCTAATGCCATTTTTAAAAGGGGAGAACACTGCAAAACCACATCAAACACTGTATTGGAGGTGGTTCAATAAGTGGGCAATCCGACATAATAAGTGGAAATTGCTAATTGTTAACCACGATAATAGATATTTGTACAATCTTGAAAAAGATCCATATGAGACCACGAATCTCATAAACGAACATCCTAAAACGTATAAGCATCTTTTGTCTAGCCTTAAAAAATGGAATTCAGAACTAAAACCTGCAGATTGGCGCTACCCAGAACAAGTCAAAATCTTATCAAGACAATTACAATAAGTAAGCTAGCCTTAATACTCTTCATCGGAGTTTTGTGCTCCTTAAGTGTCAATGCACAAATTGTAATCACTGGTCAAATTCTAAACGAAGAAGAGCAACCACTCATAGGTGTTCAGGTAGTTGGTATTAGCCAATCTAAGTACTTTGCTGTAACTGATATTGAAGGAAAATTTAGTCTTGATGTAGTCAATGTAGACACTATAAATCTGACGATCTCGTATGTCGGCTACCAAACAAAACAAATATCTGGAATCTTCCAATCTGTAGATCTTGGCAAGTTCCAACTCCAATCTTTAGAAGTTGTTGGCTGTGGAATAGTCATTCAAGATGAAAGCATTTCCAAGCTCCATAATTTCTCCAGTATTCGCAATTCTAGCATATTCATAAACCCAAACGCTAATATCGCTGAGTCTCTGAATGCAGTGCCTGGTGTTTATATGCATCAAGGCACGTTTGGTACCTCGCGACTAACCCTTCGTGGAGTTGGAAGCCGTAACCAATTTGGAACAGCAAAAATCAAAGGATACTGGAATGATATTCCTCTCTTTGACACAAAAGGGCAGCTTGGATTTGACGATTTTCATTGGGTCGTCACAGATAATTTGCAGGTGTATCGAGGCCCGTCTCCAGTACAGTATGGAAGCTCATTAGGTGGAATGTTACATCTACGATCTGTATTTAATAACAATGATGTATTGCTTTCAGAAATTAGTGTTGGGAGTTTTGGCCTATTAAGAAGTCGGAATCGATTGGATATTGGGTTTTTGCGAAATCGCATCAGGTTAAGATTAGGCTATAGCTCGTTAATCAATCAAGGATTTAGAGAGAACAATCAATATAACAGAAGCAATCTCAGTGGTATTGTCCAGGCCACATTAGGCAAAAGATCAGAATGCCAAATCCAAGTGTTTTCATTCTATACAGATGTATTTGGTGAGATACCAAGCTCTTTGAATGTTGAGGATTTTACTTTTGACCCAAGTCTTGCAGCAGCTAATTGGAAGAGTGTGAGTGGCCATGAAGACTATAATCGACATATTCTAGGGTCTTCTATTCAATACAATACGCTGAATAATTGGTTACTCAAGCTCAATCTTTCACGCACTCAATTCAAGAATGATGAGATTAGACCATTCAATAACCTCAATGAAAATGCTAGCATTACAGTAGGAAGATTAGATATAAAGAAAGAAGAATTGCTTACTCCCAAACTGACAATGGATGCAGGCGTTGAGTGGATGCGCGAACAAGGTATGTGGGAGACTTCGCTCGGAGGCTTAACAATTGATTCTAATGCCGATGTTAATGATTTGATTAATGCTTATGCTCAATTTACCTTGAAATTGAGTAAAGTTGAGTTAATGGCAGGATTGAATGGTTTTCAAAGCTATAATTACATCTATGATTTCATAAATGGTCCTTCTACATTTAATAACGGCATACAACGCAAACATGCATTTGTTGTTCCAGACCATCTCAAGCAATCAAGTCTAAGCCCCAACTTGAGAATGGGCTATCGTTTAGGACAGAATGAACTCCTATATATTGCTTACGCTAAAGGCTATGGCCTGCCAACTAATGATGAAAGATTTAATTCTGATGAATCTGTCAATGTTCTCCTAGGACCTGAAGTTGGACAATCTGTAGAAGTGGGCTATAAAGACTATGATGGGAGGGTGAGATTTGATATAAGTGCTTACTATATGAATATTGAAGACCTCTTGGTTCCATTTAGGATTTCAGAGGAACAAACCATTGGTATAAATGCTGGCAAGACAAGGCACTTAGGGATAGAAGCTACTTTCGACACCCAGTTTGATATCCAAAAGACAGAGCATCAAATCAAAGTATCAGGCACTTATGGTCGGTATCAGTTTTTAGAGTATGCAACTGAAGAAGAAGATTATAGAGAGAATCATTTGCCAGGACTGCCTAACGTCCAAGGGGATGTAGTTCTACTTTCAACTTTTGGAACAATTTCTTCCAGAATTCACCTTAGTCACATAGGAAGTCAATTCTTGAATGATACAAATGCATTAAGCGAAAAAGCTTATACGTTAACCAATGTCTCTCTCTCATGGAACAAGCAGATTTTTGCTGATTTAGATTTTCATCTTAGTGTTGGCATGAATAACACATTCAACAGCCAATATGCTTCTATGATACTGGTTAATGCACGAGGATTTGGGAGTAATCTTCCTCGATATTATTACCCTGGACTTCCTCGAAATATATTTGGTACTCTTAAATTGATATACCAATTAAGATAATATTCTGGTCTCGCCTTCTGAACAAAAATCATGTAAAGCATGATAGAGCTCATACATAGGGAGTCCCATGATATTAGAGTAAGACCCAACGATTTCTTCAACTTTACAGATTCCTAACCAGTCTTGAATTCCATATGACCCTGCTTTATCAAATGGACGATACTCTTCGATATAGAAGTTGATTTCTTGAGTTGTCAATTCGCCTAGACGCACCATCGAAGAGACAGTGAAAGACACTTGATTCTCTGTCGAAGTAAGACATACTCCTGTATCCACTCTGTGTGTTTTGCCAGACAACCGAGTCAGATAGTCAATTGCCTGATCGGTGTCTTTTGGCTTGCCTAGAACTTCATCTCCTAACAAGACAATACTATCTGCTGTGATTAAGATGGTATTTGGATGAAGTACATGTGGCGTCGCTTTTAACTTAGCCAGATACTCTGCAATCTGATGTGTATCTAGCTCATCAGGATAGATTTCTTCAATTGAAATAGCGCGTTGCACAAAGTCAATTCCAGCCTTTTCGAGGAGTTCAAATCTTCTTGGTGAAGCCGACCCTAGGATAATTTCCCAACCACTTAACCAATTCATGACTTACATTAAAGGCCACTTGAGCTTCTTTTCAAGCCCTGGAGAAAGTTTTGTCCCATTCACTGTGAATGGATTAGTATCCTTCTTTTGCTTTGCTCTCCTAGGCTTATACTTAGAAGATTTTTCGGACTTCGGTCTTGGTTTTGATTTAGGATGTTTGGACTTAGGGTGCTTGTCTTTAGACTTATTTTCTTTCTTTTCTACTTTTTCACTTTTCATCTTAATAGCCACTTTTATAATATAAACCAATCAGAGTATTACTTGTTTATAACTGATTTGTTGAAATAAAATTTTGTCTCACAATAAGATCACATAAATAATACTTGCAATCATGACAGATTTCAATAGGGTAGAGAGATTTTTGCACACTCCATGGGTAAATGCTTTTCTTGATGTAGAGAAAGCTAAGATCAGCAATGGCAATACACTGACTCCGAATACTACAGTAGAGAGCAAAGAAAAGCCCATTTGCCAATTCAGATACACCCAGAGAACACTTAGAATAATTGCAAGAATGAGATACCATTGGACTAATAGCCTGACCCTTTCAGGTCCTGCTTTGACAGCAAATGTTTTGAATCCTGCTTTATGATCACCCGCTAGATCTTCCACATCTTTTACAAGTTCTCTGATTAATGTAACCAAAAAAGCCATTAAAGAAATGCCTATCAAAATCGACCATTTCTGCATTGCTAAAGACTGATTTGATAAGGAAAGAGCTCTTAGAGTGGGATATTCTGCAAGACCTAGTACTAGCAGGCCGCATCCGCAAAATATTGCCACAATTAGGTTACCCAACATGCCTTTTCCCTTTGCAAAAGCAGAGTAGAAATAGAGTATTGCTACTGCGATTGGGAAGAGCAAAAAATAAAAAGGTTTAGCAATATTTAGCGCAAGATAAATGCTCAGTGCAGCTCCTAGTCCAACTGTTCCAATGTAGCCAAACAGCAGTTGTTTGGAAGTCAATGCGTGCATTCTTTTACTATTGACTTGGTCTGTGATGGTATCAAACCTATCATTAATGAGGTAACCACTCAGAGTAATGAGAATTGTAATAAATATGAGAAGGAAGAGATAATGACCTTGAAGTATAACTGGTTCACTATCAAGTATAAATAGCTTGTAATAGAGAACAAATTGGAGTGCTGCAACGATAAAGAGATTAAGAGGTCGTATTGCTTTCAACCAATGCATTACCACTTACCTTGCAATCTGAGAATTTTTTCTATGACTTCTCTCACGCAGCCATATCCGCCACCCTTACTAGATATATACTTTGCAGCATTTAAGACTTCATGAGCAGCATCAGATGGACATGAGCTAACACCAACCTGTAGTAATACTTCAAGATCGCTGAGATCATCTCCCATGTACAATGCTTCCTGATCTTCAAAACCCATTTTTGACTTCAGGGCTTCATAGACAGGTAGCTTTTTTGGCATGTTCATTTCGACATGCTGTATGCCAAGAGCACTAAATCTTGAGAGAACTCCCGGGCTATTTCCTTTTGTAATGATACCAACCTGCAAGCCTGCTTGTAAAGCACGTTTGACTGCCATGCCGTCGCGAGTGTTTACACTCCGTTCTAGTCCACCACCATCTACTGCTTGCATTTGCGAATTCGTAAATACACCATCTACGTCAAATAGTAGAACCTTAATCTTGGATAATGAATCGAAAAGTGCTGACATCATTTATTGGTTGTCCCTCCATTCATGTACCCACTTAGCTTGAATCTGTTCAAGGTGCCCTTCGTTACATTCTTCGCGTTTACCTTCAAAATTTGGTAAGTCAAGTACCCATTCAATTAAATCAGTGAATCGAATTCGATATATTTTAGATTCGCTAAAATCATCACCAAAATGATCATACAATCCCATTGCAATATCTTCGTGATCTGTCCATTGTATGGGTAAATTATTAAAATCTTCGAATGACATGAAATGTAGTGTTTACTTGTTTTAATGTTCGTGACCTATGATGTTATCTTGGTTCGGTACTTTGACAGTAATTTCTGCACTATTGTCAAGTATCTCGCATTGACACCCTAATCTAGATTCTAACGTTGGATCGATTGCTCTATCGATAAAGTCTTCTTCTCTATCTGTTATTTCTTTTAAATATTCATCTCCTTCTTCGATGTAGACATGACATGTGCTACATGCACAGACAGCTCCACAATTCGAATTGAGGTGCATACCGTTGTCTTCAATAAGGTCAAGTAGAGATGTTCCTTTGAAGTCTCCTTCCAGAGTTCTCGAGTCTAGATTCTTATCTTCAAAATGGACTGTTACTTTTGCCATTTAATTTGCAAATTGATAGTTAGAATTTTGCGTTCACAAAGAAAACATTTAATCCTTTGTTTTAAACGTTTTCTGCCTATAATATATTCACCTTTCGGTAAATCCTTTGATGTTCATTGAATGATACTCTCTGTTGAGGTGGATCGTTCTCCATTGCCTCAGCAGAATACACTCTTAAATATTTGATTCTTTAATCAAAAAGAACTTATTTTATCCATAAGTTACAGAACATGGCTTACTAACACAGAATGGACAAATCCAGTTCAAATACTAAAAATGAGTTTTTCAAATTTAAAGAACTCAAAGTCTATTCCTCAACGGAATGGCTCGCCGATAACAAAAAAAAGTATCGTCAAGTATTCGATAGATATGAGACAACATACATCTATGTAGAGCTTTCTTTCCACAATAAAAAATTTGACGAGGAAGTCTGGAAGGTTAATGTCAACTTGAAATGCTTCGAGATAAAGAACGGAAAGAAGCCAATTTGTTCTTTAGACTTCAGTCGAAAGGTCAATAAGTATGATAATATAGTCTATATCCGAGAGGGTTGGGGTAATAAGAAAGAAGGTCTCTTTTGGAAAAAAGGGAATTACTGTTGGGAAGCCTATATCGATGGTGAGAAGGTTGGAGTGAAATATTTTTATGTAGAGGATACAGGTGTAGAGTGGGAGAGTATCGAAGCCAATCCATACTTCAATTTGAAGTCCGTTAGACTGTACGAAGGCAAGTATGATGATGTCATCGAGGAAGAAAGAAAGTACTTTAAGGTGTTTTCAGGAGAAGAAACCAAATACATTTATTCCGAAATCATCCTTGAAAATAACTTTATCGATAAAGATTGGTTCCTCGAACTTTTTGTAAAGTATTACAATGAAGCCAAGGAGCTAAAAGGTCAAGTAGTTAAGCTACAAAGTGTTGGAAAAGATGATGATCTCATAAAGATTACTGCGGGGTGGGGATCAAATACCCCTGGGAGTTGGAGATTTGGCAATTACACTGTAGACATTATCTTCTTGGACACACTGATTGCAAGTGTCCCTTTCGAGGTTGATGATCACTTTGAAGAAGGCGTAGCTCCCATAGTCCTTTCATACAAAGACGATAACATTGTTACACCTGACCTCTCCGGAAATAATCTGACGTTCGAGCAAGTAGTCACAAATCTTGACAACTTAATTGGATTGCACGAAATCAAAAGGAAGGTAAAGGAACATGCAAAGTATATCCAGTTTCTAAAGCTCAGAAAGGAGAAAGGTTTTGAAGAAAAAGAAAAAATAAATATACACAGTGTCTTCACTGGAAATCCAGGAACAGGTAAGACAACGGTTGCCAAGATGATGGGTGCCATTTATAATAAAATGGGCCTGCTATCCAAAGGCCATGTGTATGAAGTTGACAGGGTAGATCTGGTAGGTGAGTATATAGGTCAGACAGCACCAAAAGTCAAAGAAGTACTAGAAAAAGCGAGAGGAGGAGTTTTGTTTATTGATGAAGCCTATAGCTTAGCTAGATCAAATGATGATAGCAAAGATTTCGGTAGAGAGGTCATAGAAATACTTGTCAAGGAAATGTCCTCAGGCAATCAAGATATTGCCATCATAGTAGCAGGTTATCCTAAGGAGATGAAACACTTCATTGATAGTAATCCAGGCTTACAATCCAGATTCAAACATTACTACGAGTTTCGAGATTATCTTCCACAAGAACTGAGTAGAATTGCTGAGTTTGCAGCTGTCGAAAAGGGAGTTGTCCTAACAAAAGATGCCAAAGAGGAGATCGATAGAATGATCACTCGCGCTTATAGAGATAGAGATAAGAGTTTTGGTAATGCGAGGTATGTTTTTGATTTAATAGAAAAATCAAAGATAAATTTAGGTTTACGACTCATGAGTCAACAAGATCCGGAAGCATTAGAAGAATCAGTACTCGAGAGTGTTACATTACAAGATGTATTGCAATTGGGTGCTACGCTAGAAGGAAGCAAACCTGCTATACCAGTTGACGATGAATTACTTCAGATTTCATTAAAAGAACTTAATGATCTCATTGGTATTGAGGCAGTTAAGAGGGAAATAGAGGAGCTCGTTTCCATTATTCAGTATCACCAAAGACTGGGTAAAGACATCTTGAATAAATTCTTTTTTCATACTGTATTTGTGGGTAATCCAGGCACAGGTAAAACGACTGTCGCAAGAATATTAGCAAAGATATTCAAGGCTCTGGGACTGCTAGAGCGTGGCCATATTGTCGAGACGGATAGACAAGGTCTAGTCGCAGGTTTTGTAGGTCAAACAGCCATGAAGACGAATGAACGAGTAGAAGAAGCAATGGGAGGTGTTCTCTTTATTGACGAAGCGTATGCATTAAGCAATTTCAATGGCTTGCAAGGAGATTATGGTAATGAAGCGATTCAGACCTTACTAAAGAGGATGGAAGATAACAGGGGAGAATTCTTTGTTTTTGCTGCAGGCTATCCAGAGAACATGAATCGATTCCTCAAAGCTAACCCAGGATTGAGGTCACGTTTTGATAAAGTATTAAGATTTGATGATTACACCCCAATCCAATTGTCGGACATCGCCATCCATATGTTTGAGCAAGAAGGGTATCAGGCTACATCCAAAGCAAAAAAGCTGCTTTTGGAAAAGTGTCAAGAAATGTTCAGTTCAAAAGACAAGTACTTTGGAAATGCGAGAGAAATCAGGAAGCTTGTCCTAGATATTATAAAGAACCAGAATCTTCGGCTCGCAGAGTACATTCAAGGTAAGCAGACAGGATATAATCCGAAACAAATTACCGCTCAAGATATTGAGCAATCACATCTTGCAGATGAAGAAGAATTCTACCAGAAGGATAGAATTGGCTTTGGCTCAAGTACTAATCAATAATATAGGTGAACCCACCAAGCACCATTGGCTGAAAAATGGCATATTGTTGCCAGATTTCATAGTCTTGAAATAAGAGATTTGAGCCTTTGACATACAGTTCGAAATCATTAAATAGTTGATAACTTATCTGAGCACTCAGATCCACTATTGGACTCAATGTTGTACTGAGTAGCGCAGGTGAGTTTCGTGTGATATATTGGAGGTTTTGATTTGCCTTTAATTTCTTGTTTTTTGAGGTTTGCATTAAAGAAATATCTATGTGTAATTGAGGCAAATAGCCAATATTAGAGCCAATATTGTCATAAATCGTATAATTTACATTTGCTCTATAATTTAGCCAATTTGTAAGTCCACCTTCAGCAGATACTTTGATGGGAAATTGATTGAAAGTACCACTATACTCAACATCAAAAAGACCCCAAAAGAGGAAGTCATATTCTATTTGGTTGTCTACTCTTGCATATCCTCCAGCGACGGAAAATAGGTGTTTTTGATACTGATAATTGCTGAAAAGAATCAGTTGTTGTTCACTGGTAATATTAGGTCTATAATCATTGAGATCTAAGAAAGGATTTTTCTCAATAAGAGACTGCATCGTGCGCAATTCAGCATCTATTTCAGATCTAAATCCGAGTTGTAGAGGGGTGTCTTCCACTTGCCATACAACAGAAAGATAAGGCCAAAACAGACGGTTTGATTCTGAGTTCAGAATATCAATTCCTCCAGAGAGAGAAATTGCATCCATGTTATATAAAAGATGTGGATTTGCCTTCCAAAAATGAGAGTATCTGGTACTAATACCTTGACTACCAGCTAGAATAAACTCTACATCAAAGTGTAATTGATGATTAATCTTGGATAAGATTCTGTTAGAAGAAAAGTAATTACTGGCAAATGTATTTTCGCTAAAATGATACTTTCTGATGCTATTATTGGAAGAAAAGTGAAATCGCTT
>JAHDEL010000009.1:10707-53456 GCA_020628855.1 Saprospiraceae bacterium
ATATGATAATCGTAATAGAGCTTGGCTTCTAATGCATCTGGAATACCATATCCAATACTGATGAGTCCATCATTGCTCTTCTTGACTGGTGGTTCAGTATACCTTATTGGTCTAACAGGATGATCCTTGATATCCACGGGTATTTCAGGTATTGATTCGAGTACTTCAAAACTGGAGAGTTCGGATGAATTAGAGTATTCACCCCCTGACAAAAGGACTGGCTTGTCCAATGTTGATTCTAGCGTAAATGTTTTTACTACTGTTATCGTATCCTTAATCAACTGAGTTGAGTCAGTCTGAGCCATTGACACTATGCAAGGCAATATGAGCCAAACAGTTGTTATTAGTCTAAGTTGTTGCATGTTAATCCTTTATATCTTCAAAGAAAAGAGTATCTGTTTCTATATCAATCACTCTAGAGTTTCTTGATTCTAGAGTTGTTATTAGGTCGAGCTTGTCATTCGCTTCTTTGAGTATTTCTTCGTCTTTTTGATAGTTTTCTATTACAACTTCTGTTGCTGCACGAGCATTAAGTAAGTCCTCTTTGTCGATATAAATGTCGGAGAGAAGTAAGAGACTCTTGGCTACCCAAAACGGATAGTTTTTGGCTCTTTTTGTTGTTTCAGTAGCTTGTCTTTCTGCAGCATCGAGATTACCTTTTTGATAGAATATTGAAGCGATCTGATAGTTAGATTCTGCTGAAATAGCTTGTTTAGATAGTCGTGTTACTTCTGTAAAATGTTTGATTGCATCATCATCTCTCCCTTGTTTGAATTCAAATTTGCCTTTATGATAGTGGGCATTCGCTAAGGTTTTATCATCTGCTGGATTGGCGATAATGATATCAGCAAGTTCTGGAATTTTAGGGTCTTGAATAGCTGTAGCACAATAGAAAGCACCTGATACTATTTCATTACGATCTAGTGTAAGATCTGGAAGGTTTAGCAATGACCAAAAGTTGTCGAGCGCATCTGCCTGCCTATTCAGCTTATTCAGATTGATTAATGCTGATCTCAATAGGGCTCTTTCTCTATAACCAGTATTCTCAGATCTAGTGATCTTGCTGTATGCATTGAGGCTTCCTTCATAGTTTTCAACGGCAAATTCTGACTCACCTAACTCGAGATAGGCTTGTTCTGTGTAAATGCCATTTTGATAAGCTTGTAGATATCTAGCATAGGCCGGAATTGCTTCAATGTAATTGTTCTCTTGGTAAAAGTTATTTGCTAAAGTATAGGCCAAGGAATCTTTTTCTATAGCATTCAATACAATCTCAGTCTCATTGTCTGTAAAGTCAAAGAATGCTTTTGTATCCTTTATCTTATTCAAATAAATATCTTCAAGTGCTCTAACAGCAATACGTTGTTGATTTCCTTCTTTCGAGTCTGTTGCAACTTCCTTGTAAGCAGCGATAGCTTCTTCGTATTGCCCTAATCGATACCAAGCTAGACCTTTACTAAGTTGGGCTGCATAAGAGAGGGTGTTAGGTGGTTGAAAAGCTGCATATGCATTGGTAAAGTAAGGCATAGCTCTAGTGATTTCCTTTAATTCGATTAACCTCTCACCAATGGTGAAATTTGCTTGTTGGATGGCTTCTTTGCTTTTGGTTTTATCAATGTAGGATTCGAGCAAGTAGATTTCTGTATAGTGGTCTCCTTCATTTCTAGCAAGTTCCGACAGTTTGTAGATGCTGTAGCTATCTCCAAGTTTTGCCGCAATTTCAAAAGCCTTTTGAGCTTTTTCAAATTGGCTGACTTTCAAATAGTTGAATGCTTTCACTTTTTCCAAATGGATTGCGAATGGTGTATCTGCTTGAGGTTGCGATGTGTTTACCTGTTCTAAATATCCAACAGCATCCAAATGGTTTTCAAGTTTAGAAGCAGTGTAGCCCTGCATATACTTCAGATAATTGTTTTGGAAAGCTGAACTTGATTTGGCAGATTGTAAGCTTTCGAAGGCTTCTGCGAACTTTGATTGTTCGAATAAGATCCTCCCTTGATAATAATTCGCTATTTGGATTGTCTTTGGATCATTTGATTCTTTGATAAAGTGTAAGGAAGACATTGCTTCACTCAACTTGTTTTCTGACTCAAATTGTTGAAGCAATCGCAAATGCAGTGTGAGTAATGTATTTTGGAGTTTTGGAGAAAGTTGGGTTTGTTGCTCCAGGAATGTAATGCCTCCATAAGTATCTTCAGAGTGGAGCAAGATGTCTTGAATAAGCGCTTGACTGGCAGTATAGGTCTCAGAAGATTTGAACACCTGGTTTGCCTTGTGAAGACTTTGACTGTAATCTCCTTGCTTGTGAAATAGGATAGCAGCATTATAGAGAAAAAGGTCTTTTAGATTTTGATCAGTCGCGCTTTTCGAAAGTTTAGAATAAAGTGCTGCAGCTTCTTGTGTTTTTGACTCCTTTGCGTAGAGGTTCGCAAGTAGATGTTGACCAGAGTAACAAATTGGAGAATCACAAAATATGAGTTCAGCAAGATGTTGTTTTGCAATGTCAACATTCCCAACTTGATAATTGAGCAGACCTAATTGATAGAAGTCATCAGCACTGAGTTTACTTGTTGATTTTTCATATTTGCTGAGATATGCGAGAGCCTTGTTGTTATCTTTCAGAACGAAGTAGCTCTGTCCTATTAAATATTCTATTTCTTGTTTTTGCTGTGTTGAAGGTTGTTTGAGTTTGGACTCACCATAGGAGATTGCCTCTGTATATTTTTCTTGTGAATACAAGAGTTTGGTGATATAGAGAGGATTGTATTCATTATAGGGTTCTTTATTATCAATGCTTTTCAGTAATGCTATTGCTTCAGCATAGTCACTAAGAAAGTAACTACACATACCTGAGTAATAGGTTGATGCGTCAGAATATTGAGAATTACCATTGAGTCTAGAAAAGAAAAGTTTTGCCTCAGAGAACTGTTTTTGAGCGAAATATGCATATCCTATTTTAAAATGTGTTGACGGGCTATAATTAGATGACACATCAGCGCCTACAATATCCGTTATTTGTTTATATTCTCGCTTTGAGAAGAAATAGTTGATTTTGGCATCTTGTAATTCTAAGTTTTCTCCTTCTTTTTTTACTTCAGATATTTTAAGATGTTCTATAGCCCTACTTTCAAGCAAATTGAGCATCTCCAAGGACCGTTTCAAGAAGCTTGCATCAAGTTTTGAAAATTGGGATTGAGATTCCAATTTATAAGTTAGAAATGCTGAAAGATTATAGTTTTCAGTATACAGGATTTCAGCAGGAGTATCAGAGGAGACAAGATGTCCGTAAGGTTCTTGAGAAAACATCAAAAACGAGAAAGGAAGAAGAGAAAATGAAAAGAGACTTTTAAGCATGGTGTATTTGCATTGTGCAAATACAAAGCTACTAATATATTATAAAAAAAACTTATATGAAGTTCAAATTGAAATGGTACCCGGAGTGGGACTTGAACCCACACGACCTAATGGTCACAGGATTTTAAGTCCTGCGTGTCTACCAATTCCACCACCCGGGCAGAAAAAAAGGCTATCAAAAATGACTTTCAATAACCTTTTCGTCATAAGAGCGGAAAACGGGACTCGAACCCGCGACCCCGACCTTGGCAAGGTCGTGCTCTACCAGCTGAGCTATTTCCGCAGTACAAAGAACTTCCTTCATTTGAGAAGGGAGCGCAAATATAAAAAGACTGATCAATTTTCCTACTAATTATTTTATCTGAATGTTAATTTTTTATCATTATCAAGAATTAAAACAAAGAGAATCAATTACTTAAAAAATAGATGTGTTCTTTAACAATATTTATTAATAAAAGATGGACCTCGGAATAAATAGTTTATTACATTTGTGGCAGCAATCGAAGTCCAGCTTCGTATTACTAAGGCGAAATCAATTCATCCGATCTATACTTCCTTGACATTGTATGTTGGGGTAGACTTATTTATAGACTACATATTTAAATAGACAGATATGCTAAAACGTGTTTTGTATTCAATGTTATTCTTTGCAATCGCACTAGGTGTGAGTGCTCAGGATGTACATTATTCACAATTCTTTAATTCACCGTTAAATTTAAGCCCAGGTCTTACTGGAGTTTTTAATGGGAATCAGAGATATCATCTGAACTACAAAAACCAATGGAATAACCCTGTTGGTTATAATTCATTTGATCTTGGGGCAGATTTTAAATTCGATAAGTGTGGAACTAAGAATAGTTACTTCGCTCTTGGTGGTTTGTTAAACTATGATAGAGCTGGTGACCTTGGGTTGCAGCATTTTGGATTTAATGTACTAGCATCTTATACTTTAGGATTAACAGACAACTTGAAGTTGACTCCTGGTCTTAATGCTGGTTTTGTTGCTAGAAGTTATGGATGGCAAGATGCGCTCTACCCAACCACAGATGGATCATTTACTCCTGAAAACTTGAATACAAGTACTTCATATTTTGATTTGAGTGGTGGATTAAACTTTAGATACCAAACTGCGTGGAGAAACTTCTTGGATATTGGAGTTGGATATTTCCACTTTAATGAGCCAGTTACAACTTTCTCAGGTAATTCAGTTGATGAAGATGTTGTAAACCCCAAGCTTAATCTTTATGCCATGTTGAACTGGCCTCTAGGAAATAAGTTAGATCTATTAGTAAATGGATTATTCTCTTCGCAAGATGTTTATCAAGAGATTGTACTTAATCTTCAAGGTAAAATCTATTTAGGAGATACATATAGTAAGGCGCTTTACCTTGGTATTGGTACTAGGTTAGCTGATATTGAGCTAGACGATGATTCTTCAACTGGATTGGAGTCACTAATTCCAATTATTGGATTGCAATTAGGAAACTTCAAAGCTGAGTTTAACTACGATATACTAACATCTGCATTTAGTCATGCTGCAAATGGTAGTCCGGAGATTTCATTAATGTACAATGTGTTCTGCATTCCTCCTCAGGTTTGCAAGCCTTGTCCAATTTATTAATCAATATTCATTAATACACGATAAGCTTATACTACAATTATGAATAGGTATATATATATAGTAATGTTGCTTTGTTTTAGTGCGGTCGCTTATGCGCAACCTACAGCCAAGCAATATATTAATAAAGGTGACGAGGCATATGCACTCGGTAACTTTCATGAAGCATTAGTGAGTTATGGCGCAGCATTAAAAACTGTAAAGAACGATGCTGGGCTTTGGAACAAATTTGGAAATGCTGCAATGAAGCAAAACGCGTATAGAAAAGCTGAAAAAGCGTATTCTATGGTTGTTGATAGCTTGCAGAGTAATGATTATCCAGATGCAATCTTCAATCTAGCCAGAGCAAAGACAAGTGCTGGAAAGTATGATGAAGCTTCAACATATTATGATCTTTATACATCACAGTATAATGATCTAGATCCAAGTACTACTAAATTGGCAAGGTTTGGTAAGAAGTCTGCTCAGTGGGCTTCACAGCAGGATCCAGAAAATGAAGAATATACAGTTGAAAAATTGATGTCAGGTATAAATACTGGTGCTTCTGAGCATGGACCAGCTTTACTTGATGATGAGTTGTACTTTGCTTCTTTGAGATTTGGTACTGCATCTAACACACAATGTGGATATTCAAAAGTAATGAAAGATGGTGCTGTATCTAATAAAGCAGTAAGAAGCCAAGACAACTTTAACGTTGACGGAAGGTTCACCAGTAACCCTGCATTCTCTCCAGATGGAACAAAATTATACTACACGCTTTGCGATGGAGCTATTAATGGTATCAACTGTGATATTTATGTTGCAGATGTTATGGATGGTAAGGTAGGAAAAGGAACCAAACTCAGTGGGTCAGTAAATGGAGAAGGATTCAGTTCTACTCACCCTTCTGTTTCTGCAGATGGTACGCTTTACTTTTCTTCGAACAGAGGAGGAGGTATGGGAGGATTTGATATTTATAGCACCTCTGTAAGTGGGACTTCAACAGGTGAAGTAACGGCAGTTGATGGTGTTAATACTCCTGGTGACGAATACACACCATTTATTAATAGTAATGGCGACTTATATTTTTCATCTAATGGAAGAGTAGGATTTGGTGGTCAAGATATTTTCGTATCTCAAGGTGGCGAAGTCATGAACTTAGGTTCAGAAATAAACACAAGTTATGATGATCTCTATTTCATCTTGAATAGCGATAATTCAGAAGGTTACTTAGCATCTAATAGACCTGGTTCTAATTTCTTAGATGATGAGTACGAAACATGTTGCTATGACCTTTACAAAGTTCTTGTTGAATCTTGTGAGGTTGATCTTCTTGCTTTAGTAAGAGATTGTACAGCAGATGAGGACCTGAAAGGAACTACTCTAACAATTACGAATAATACAACTGGTGAAGTTGTCTATACAGACACTAAGAAACTGAAGAATAAGTACAACACTACTTTCGACTGTGATAATGCTTATACAATTACTGCAACGAAAGAAGGATATACAACTGCATCTGTAAACGTTGGACCTTATACTGGAAAGAGAGGAAAGCAGAGTATCGAAGAAACACTATGTATAGTTCCTGCGGCTTATGAAGTTTGTGTATTTACTAAGGATTGTAAAGAAGCGATTAATTCAAGTGTAACTCTATACAATGTAACTGACGGAACGCAAGAGACTTGTAGTGCAAGTAACTGCTGCTCATTTACTTTACAATCAGATAAGAACTATAGAGTTGTAGCTACTAAAGGTGGGTATACATCTGACTCAAGAGAGTTTAGCACTGCTGGTATGACCGGGCCAATGAGTCACAAGTTATGCATTGAAAGAAGTGCGCCTCCGTGCTCAGCAATGCTGCCTTTAAGACTCTATTTCGATAATGATTATCCGAACCCTAGATCTAAATCTACGACTACTACTGATTCATATAGCCAGCTATGTAATGATTACTATGCTAAGAAGTCAGAGTTTATCAGAAAGTACGGTGGGCAATTTGGTGGCAAAGTAAGAGAGAGTGTAGAAGGAGAATTAGGTTCATTCTTTGACAATGAAGTACTAAATGGTTGCAATAGTTTAAATGCTTTCCTTGATTGTATCTTGAAACAACTGCAAGCAGGACAGTCGGCTAATCTGTACTTAAGAGGTTATGCTAGTCCATTAGCTAGAGATGGCTATAATGAAGCATTAACTCAAAGAAGAGTACAAAGTGTAAGAAACGAAATCAATAGATATAGAGGCGGCGTTCTAAGAACATACTTAGATAGTGGACAATTAAAAGTTACTGAAAGAGCATTTGGTGAGACATTGTCTCCTGAAGGTATCAGTGATGACTTGAACAACAGAAGAAAGTCTGTGTATAGTCCAGAAGCTTCAAGAGAGAGAAGAGTGGAGATTGACGAAATTAAATTCAATAACTAAGAATCAGATAAACGATAAACATATGAACTCAATGATAAAGATTTATATGAAGATATGTTGCATGGCACTGTGCATGGTAGGCTTGTCCTTCCAGGTGCTGAATGCCCAAGAATGCGCATCCAGTTTCTCTCAGGACTGGACTGGCGACATGACAACATATTCGTCAAATCTGGGTATTGCTACAGTAACATTCGATTCTCCTGATGCAGCGGGTTCGAACACAACCACATTCACACCTAATGGTACTTTCTTTAGTATGGATATGGGTTGGTGGACACCTGGATCATTAGCGGGAGCGCAATCTTTACAGTATACTTTAAATTGGGATGACACTCCTGATTTGAGCGGAGATGCGTCAGATGATGGAGCAACAAAGACGATAACAATAACTTACAGCCAGCCTGTTACAAATCCTGTCGTTCACATCGATAGACTAGGAGGAAATTTTGCTGCTGATGGAGTTAATCAGGACTATATTTCTAACTCTACTATGTGGACGTTAACTACTCCTGGTATTACAATTAATCGTGTATCTGGTAATCCTCAATTCATAGTAAATGGTAATGCATTCTATAGAGAGCCAAACGTTAATCTCGGTAGTCCTAATAATCCGATAGGAGGAGAGGCTGATGGGAATAATGGCATGAATGGAACAGCTGCTGGAACTTTGATGTTCATGGGTACTGTCACTACATTGACTTTCGATGTTGTGGGAGTTGGTCCTGATGGACTAGGAGCAATTGATGGAATTGAAATGATTTTTGAAGCTGATCTTGGACCAATGGCAAGTTTCACTGTAGATCCTGCAGAAAGTTGTGAAGGTCTAGATGTTGCAGTTGCAAATACATCCGTTTTTGATCCTAATGGCAATGTTACTTTTTCTTGGATTTATGATTATCCTGGAGATGTATCTTCAACAGACCAAGACCCAATGAGTATTTCTTATGCTACGGGTGGTTCTTATACAATAGCTTTAATCTTAGATGATGGAACTTGTCAAGATACAGTGATGCAGTCTGTTACTCTATCTGCTGCTGATGACCCTACAGCTTCATTTGATGTAGAAACTTCAGGGTGTTCTGACGATGTTAATGTCACAATCACGAGTACATCCACGAGTGATGTAGGAATTGACTCTTATGCATATACTGTTGAATCTTTAGATGGAGCTACTTCGTTTACAGGAGATGAAGCAGTTTTGGCTTTTAATGATGAAGCTGGAGGTTTTAATGTAACACTCACTGTAACTAATGCAAATGGTTGTACTTCGTCGGTTACTCAATTAGTTGGAGTTACAGGAGATGTTTTCAACTACGATATCGAAGATGTAGCAAGTTGTGAAGGCAGTGTCGTGAGTTTAGGAACATTTGAAGATGGAACATCTTTTACGTTTGATCCTGACAATATAACAATAGAGAATAACGAGTTAACAGTAGCTGTAGGTGCAGATGCTGTAACATATACTTATACTGCTACTGATGGAAATTGCTCAACATCAGGAATGTTTACAGTTTCTGGAGATGGTGGAGGAATGACGCCTTTTGAAGTAGCTGCTGAAGCAACATTATGTGTTGGAGGTAGTGCTACTTTAGCTTCTGACTTGCCGGATGGTTGGACTGTAACAAGTGATCCTGATGGTGTAGTAACTGTTGTTGATAATTCACTTGTTGCGATAGGTGTTAACGAATCAACTATGGTTAATCTGTCTTTTATGGATCCTAGTGGATGTGAGTATTCTGCAACAAGTTCAATTACTGTAGCAACTGCTCCTCTTACAGGATTACCTGCTTCTGTTGATATTTGTACGGATGGGACTGGTTCAGTTTCAGTAAGTGCAGTTGATTATCCAACGGTACAATGGGTAGCAGATGGCGATGTAGTGATAGTTACTTCAGGATATACTGCTGTTTTTGAGTCAGGTCCTGATGGTGGTTCGATTACATTAAATGCAACTAGTGCAGATGGATGTGAGATTAGCCAAGTAGTACTTGTGAACGGTAATAGTGGACCTGGTGTAGCGTTACCACCAAGCGTAAGTCTGTGTGGTGATGAAGAAGGTATGCTTTCATTAGACGGAACTTCAGGGAACACTTATGATTGGAGTTCAATGGGTGATATCACAATTACATCAGCTACTGATGGTAACATGGTTACTTTCACATCTGGTGCTATGGGAGGTCAAATTTTTGTAAACTGTACTTCTGCAGCAGGTTGTGTTTCAACAGCGTCTGTTGAGGTTGGATTAGGGAATACGCCTGATGTGACTTTCCTAGACCCACTTTACGCTTGTGAAGGTCAACCATTAACAATACCAACTGATCCTAATTACACCTATGTGTTTACAAAATCAGGATCAGGAACAATTGATGGAAACGTATTCACATTCCCTGCAGCAACAACAGGTAGCGGAATTAGTGATGTTGTCATTTGCCCAGTAACGGTAGAAATAACACCAGTTGATTGTGGAACTGTCGGTGGTTCTTGGAGCGAGACCGCTGCAGATACATACTACAATGCCGATGCAGGTATTGAGTTTATTTCTGGTAGTGCAGCTGGTACAATCGCAACGACATTTACACCAAATGGTACATTTAATACAACTAATAATGGTTATTGGACTAATTCAGATGCGACAGGTGGACAGTCTCTAGAATTTACCATAAACTGGGATGATACACCTGATGGTACAGATCAAGCATCTGATGATTCAGCGATTCAGTCAGTCACTATCAATTTTGATAGTCCCCAAACTAACCCAATTATCCATATAGATAGACTAGGAGGAAACTTCAGAGGAGCTGGAGAATCTGATTTCATCTCAAACAGTACAATGTGGACTTTAACAACTGCAGGTGCTTCAGTAATGAGATTATCTGGTAATCCTCAATTCGTAGTGAATGGAAATGCTTTCTATAGAGAACCAAATGTAGCTCTGGGACCAAACGCTCCTGGAGGTGAAGTTGATGGTACAAATGGAATGAATGGAACTGCAGCAGGAACAATCCAAATTATTGGAACTGTATCTACATTAGATTTTGAAGTTGTTGGTGTTGGTATTGATGGTGATAATGCAATCGACGGTATTGAAATGATTTTCGAATCAGGAGGTGCTGACTGTTGCCCTGTGACTACTACATTTGATATTGTAGTTAATCCAGATCCATTGAATCCTGTAAATTCTCCTGTGAGTCAATGTGAAGGTGATTCAGTAACACTTAATGCAGGTGCAGCTGATGGTTATACATACTCTTGGACTTCGAATCCATTCTATCAGTTTACTGATACGAATCTAGCGACTCAAGAAGTATCTGTTACTCAGACTACATCATTCTTTGTAACAGCTACAGCTACAGATGGTAGTGGATGTGAGTATACTGCGCAGATTGATGTGATGTATAATGCAGCACCCGATGTAATGACAGAAACAGAAACTATCGAAGTATGCCCTGGTGGTGAAGAAGTAGTTTCTTTTGAAACAGATGCAACTGAAGTTTGGTGCTACTATGAGTACTTTGTTACAACAGGTTCAGGAACAATGTCTGTAATATCATTCACAGGAAGTGGTGCTGTTATGGATGGTATGTATAATATGCCATTTGTTGACACTGGATCAGGTAGTGGTAACTTGATAAAAGAATTCTACAGTGCAGATGGCTGTGTTAGCGAATACATCATTCCTGTCACTGTATTAGACGCAGAAGTTTATATCAATGCAGATGCTGATAATCCAATGGGAGTACAAACAATCTTCTATTGTCCAGGTGATGAAGTAACATTGACTGCTTCTTCTGATCAAGGTGTTATGTCTGTAACATGGTTTGATGCTAACGATGAAGAGAAGAGTACTGCTAATCCATATACTTTCGTTCCAACGGAAGGTGGAGTTTGTACAGTAGAAGCTATTCTCGATAATGGTTGTGTTGCAGTGAATACAGTAACACTAGTTCCTATCGATTTAATGGTAGATCTTACTTCTTCTACAGGCGAGGTATATTGTGAAGGTGAGCAAGTAACACTTACAGCGACAACTGACCCAGAAGGTCTAGTTGTGACTTGGGTATGTGATGATGACACGACTGGTACAGGTGATGAATTAACATTCACTCCAGAAGGTACAGTTACTTGTACAGCAACTGTAATGGATATGGGTTGTGAAGATTCTCAATCAATAACATTAACACCAGAAGTTGCTTCTATAGCTGTTGAGCCTGGGGACGCTGTTATCTGTCCTGGAGAGTGTGTTGATTTAACTGCTACTGTAGGTGATGACTGTGAGTCTACTCTTTGGTCAACTAATGAAACAACACCTGGTATTACAGTATGCCCTGATCAAACAACAGAATACACAGTGACATGTACAACACCTGATGGTTGTGAAGCTACAGCTTCTGTTATCGTTACTGTTGAAGATGCGCCTCAAGTTGATGCTAGTGCTTCACCAGAAGTTATTGATCAAGGAGATTCTTCTACACTATCAGTAACTAACCCTGATGATGACTGTACATATACATGGACAGTACTTGGAAGTGAGGAAGTAATCGGAACAGGTCCTACGCTTGATGTTTCTCCAAACGAAACAACAACATATGAGGTGACTTGTACTACTGTTGATGGATGTACAAGCATGGCTCAAGTGACTGTGACTGTTGAAGAAGAACCAACTGTTGAATGTTCTGAGGATGCTATCTACATACCAAACACATTTACACCGAATAGTGATGGAACTAACGAGCAGTATATTCTTTACAGTGAGGATGATATCCTTGAGGTAGAGTTCCTTATCTACGATAGATGGGGAGAGCAAGTATACAAAGGAGACAACATGTCTGATTTCTGGGATGGTACTTACGAAGGTGAGCAATTATCACCAGATGTGTACGGATACTGTGTAAGATGGACTTGTCCTGGTGACGACGATGTAGAGTTCCTTAAGACAGGAAATATCACATTGATCAGATAAGATCAATCTAGATAATATTTTAAGAGGTCATCAATACTATTGATGGCCTCTTTTAGTTTATAGCTGTAACTTTGTATCATAATTAAGTATTCTGTGAGTAAGCATGGTAAAATATTAGTAGCAATGAGTGGAGGCATAGATAGTACAGTAAGTGCTATGATGCTGCATGATGAAGGCTATGAAGTTGTTGGGATAACAATGAAGACGTGGGACTATGCCACTAGTGGAGCTAATTCAAAAGAGACTGGTTGTTGCAGTCTTGATTCCATAAATGATGCCAGGGAAATTGCAGTTGACAAAGGCTTTCATCACTTCATTATTGATATTCGTGAGGAGTTTGGAGATTATGTGATTGATAATTTTGTGGATGAATATATAGCTGGACGTACACCGAATCCCTGTATTCTTTGTAATACGCATATTAAGTGGAATGCTCTATTGAAAAGAGCTGATATGTTAGATTGTGAATTCATAGCAACTGGCCATTATGCAAATACTGCCCAGGCAGCTGATGGTCGATACTATGTGACAAAAGGGAGAGACGAGAATAAGGACCAGTCCTATGTATTATGGGGCTTAAGTCAACAATGCTTGGCTAGGACACAATTTCCTATTGGCGACTTTACAAAAACAGAGATTCGGGAGATGGCAAGAAGCTGGGGATATGAAAGTCTTTCCAAAAAAGCTGAGAGTTACGAAATTTGCTTCGTTCCAGGCAATGATTATAGGGAATTTTTGAAAGTCAGACAGCCAGACCTAGAAGAGCGTGTGGCAGGAGGAACTTTCGTTGATATCAATGGCAACACTATTGGTGAACATATTGGTTATCCTTTCTTTACTATTGGTCAAAGAAAAGGCTTAGGTGTGGCGTTTGGAGAGCCTAAATATGTTACAGAAATAAGACCAGAGTCAAACACAGTTGTATTAGGCGATGTAAAAGATTTGCTCAAGAATACAATGGTTGTTGATCAGGTAAATAGTATGAAATATGCATCCTTACCCAATATGGATGATGTAAAGACGTTGGTAAGATATAATGATGCCGGAACCATGAGTACTCTTTTGCCTTTATCTAAAGATAGGGTAGAAGTAAGCTTTCAAGCTCATGTCAGAGGAATCGCCCCAGGCCAATCTGCAGTATTTTATGAAGGTAATGATGTCCTTGGGGGCGGAATTATCACAACAAACAAAGCATAATCATGAAATTACAAGGCTATACTTTTCTCGTTTTTAGCTCAATACTTTTATTTACTGCCTGTCAAAGTGACGAACCACTTCCCAATATCTATCAAGACGACTTGCAATATCTACCGTTAGAGGTCGGGAAGTTTTGGGAGTATAGATTGGATAGTATTACGTATGATAATTTAGGAGCCTTAGTTCAAGACAAAACTGGCTTTATTCGCGAACTTGTAGTTGAAGAAAACATTAACGACAATGATGATACTATCTATGTCGTGCAAGTATCGAGGAAAAAAAATCTAGCTGACAGCTGGGTGGCGGATAAATTGATTAGGATAGAGAGGACCGATACAGGGTTTAATAGAGTAGAAGATAATCTATTGTTTGAGACACTCAAAGTACCAGCGCAAATAGGTAATTCATGGGATGGAAATCAATTTATCATCAATAACATAGAGGAAATTGTTGAAGGAGAGTCGATTAAGACCTACATTAATTGGGAATACCAAATCTTAGAAAGAGACATTGAAGTAGATGTTAATGGTGAGCTTTTTGCTGAAGCCTTGAAGGTGCAAGAAGCTGATTATGTTAATCTAGTTGACAGGCGTTTTAGTCATGCTACATACGCCAAAAATGTAGGACTCATACATAAATCAAGAATCATATTGCACACACAGTGTTTGAATAATAACCCACCATGCAACGAGTCAGATCCATGGGAAGAAAAAGCAGAGAAAGGATACTTTTTAGAGCAAACATTGATTAATCGTGGATGACTTTAAAAAGAGGTTGTTAGAGATTGGCTACCTCGGGAAACCGGTTGGCTATAAAGGTCATATTACTGCACATTTCTTTGATAACTTAGACATTCAATTTTCTGAATTTATTTTTATTAGTCAGGATGGTTTGCCAGTGCCATTTAAGCTGACAACAATAGATGATAGTTCAAATCCTGCACAGCTTAAGATTCAAGGAGTAGACCAGAAAGAAGATGCTATGCTCTATAAAGGATTAGCATTGTTTATTGAGAAAGAAAATGTCGAAGTGCAAGAAGAAGAGCACTCAGGCTACTTAGATTTTGAGATTGAACATAAGAGTGAGATTATAGGCAGGATACGATCTACAGAGAATCATGGGCAGAATATTCTCGCCCAAGTAGAACTCACTAATGGAAAACTGGTATTTCTTCCTTTAAATGAAGATCTAATATTGTCAATTGATAGTCAAAAAAAGGTACTTAGAATGGAGATTGTCGAGGGATTATTAGAATTGTACTAGGAGAAGTTATTATCTTAGTTTGACCAATAGGGGTATTAAGACATAGAGTTGTCTTAATACAGTAGAAGAACTTACATGCATTTTAGAATAGCCATACTTTCATTCTTCGTTTTCATCTCATATTTTGGAAACGCTCAACAATTCTCTGTCAAGACTTTTGTAGGGACCTCCTACTATCTTGGTGACCTAGCTCCATACACACATAATCTTAGTTTTTCTAAAGGACGAGCTGCTTTTGGAATCGCAGTGAGTCATGAATTGGCACCTTCTGTCAAACTATCAGGACGGTTTTATCGTGGTATGTTGGAAGGAACAGATGAATTAGCAAGAGATTTTAATAGAAGAAGAAGAAACCTCAGTTTCGAGTCACCTCTTACTGAGTTTGCATTGACAACAGATATCTATCTCAGTGAGCTAATTCCTATAATGAAGAAGTGGGGTGTTGATATGTATGTATATTCTGGAGTTTCACTTTTTAGATTTAATCCGAGGACCTTGGTCGATGGAGTTTGGGTTGATTTACAGCCTCTAGGGACAGAAGGACAAGGCATTGTGGAGTTTGGTGGAATCCCTAAGTACAAACTTACACAAGTTGGTATTCCTCTCGGCTTTGGTATCGAATTCGAAATAGCTCCGATGTTCTCACTTGGTTTTGAAATAGCTCCGAGACTGACATTTACCGACTATCTCGATGATGTGAGTACAGACTATGTTGATTACGAATTACAATCTGAGTTACAAGGTGATTTGACAGCAAGATTAGGGAATAGGATTGCTGAATTTGAATATGGTGAAGAATATCATACATTGGTGGCTAATGGTCAGCAGCCGCATATCAAAGGCTATGTAAGAGGAGATCCAAGTGATAATGATTGGTACCTTTTTAGCAATGTTACTTTATCTTACTTCATAAGCAAGCTTGATAAGAAGGAAGAACAAGAGAAGCAATTATCTAAGGATAATCAATATTGATTACTCCTGCTTAATCTCAAGAATTTTTAATTCCACACGCTGGTTCCGTTTTCTCCCAGATTGGGTCTGATTTGACGCAATAGGATCACGTTTACCATACCCTTTATACTTTACTCTAGCATCTTCAATACCTCGTTTAATAAGATATTCAGCAACAGATTTTGCTCTTGCTGTGGATAATTTATCGCAGTATTCATGCGGAGGAATACCATTGGTATGTCCACCAATCTCAATAATTAAACTGGAGTTTTCTTCAAGGAATGCATAGACTTCTTCTAGTGCATCTCGTGATCTGTCAACAATGCCGCTACTATCTGCTTCAAAATATAGATTATCAAGTCTGAGTTTTTCGCCCACAACTAGATTTGCAGAATTCAAGCTTGCCATGGCAGCTTTCTTCTTGATATTTACTTTTTCTTCTACAGAACAACCATTATTATCTGTGATCGTAAGATAGTGAAATCCATATATGAGTTTTTCTGCCTTAGTACCAACTTCCTTATTATCCCATTGCACTACATACGGCGATGTTCCGCCGGTCACTTGAATGGTACAACTCCCATCCTTTTTGATTGCACTTGTGGCTTTAGTTGTTTCGACAACATTGAAAGCAAGCGGTGCAGGTTCATTAATCGTAAACGTCGTCTCTTTACTCACGCCTTTTGCGTCTGTCACAGTCAAGGCATAATTGCCAGCTTTTAGCAATCCAGGATTCTTACCTTTTAGGCGCACAGGGTTCCAAAAGTATTGGTATGGTTCTGTACCACCAGACACAGAAATATTTATTGTAGCATCTCCTGAACCAGGACAAGAGATTGATTTTTCGAGAATACTCGAAAGGTACAGATCATCCACTTTAACTTCACCGTATTTGATTTGGAAGAGGCCAGCGTCTTCTGTACCTAACCAAATAACCCCATCATCATCACAAGCAAGAGAGAGACACTTTTGACTTGCTATTCCCAAGATGTCAGAATACTGTTCTATCTTATTAGTGTACGGATTAAATTTGACTAGCACATCACTTGCTATATAGATGTTTCCTTCTTTGTCAACAACCAAATCATTGATTTTGCCTTTATGCAATCCTTTCTCTACATTGACATCAACCCATTGATTATCTGTTGCATTAACTAAAAACATGCCTTTATCAGCAATGAGCCAGACGCCTTCTTCATTTTCAGTAATTCCAATATATTCTAGGTTTTTATCAAAGTTTTTTGAGTATCCTTTCTCTTTTCCTTTTTTCCACATGATTCCTTTATCTGTTCCAATCCATAATCTGCCATCCGTATCATGAAAGATAAAATTGATGTTGTTAGACTCTAGATTCGAGTCTTCGATACTCATGTGATCTTCTAGGATTCTTTTATTTAGATCAAAAATGAAAATGCCATCGGTTGTGCCCACGTACATCTTACCATGATATTCTTCTATGGTGTTGATGGACACCGTATCATTACTAATCTGAAAGACTTTGTAATTATCTATATAAATCGAGTTGTCAGCATATCCAGCTAGAAGTTTACCAGTCCTAGTAACCTTCACCGCGGTAGCCTCACCTAAGGATGCATCCAAGCCGGGAGCAACATTTCCTTGAGGAGATGTCACACCTGTCCGCGTTGCAAGAACTACATCATCACCAGTAATCTGGATATCACTAATTCGTTCATTATTTCCAATAGAAGGAACTTGAACTAGGACAAGATCTTTATTATCTTTTTTGTCCTGGCCAAAAAGAGAACAGGTGATAAATAAACAGAACAAGAAAGAGATTCTCATAAATAGACAATTACGCATTATAGAATATTATAATATAAGTATACAAATACCATGCTTGTTTTAATAATAAAACTGGTACTCATAATTTATACGTAAACAAGAACTTTTAGGTACTGGGTACGGGCTCTGGGATATGTTATAATTTCATTAAATATAATGACATCAAAAGAATTCAATGATACATGTTTGCACTATTCTACTACGTAACTTAGAAAAATATGCTAGCATTTAGAGAAGAATATTAGATAGAATTCTCCACGCATGACCATATTTATATAATGTTATTTCTTAGAATTCTTTGTTAATTCAAGATGTTTTACACTCAGATATGCTTACTTTTAGTTGAATTAATTAAACGATAAATATGAGATACTTAACAACAGTTGTATTACTATTTGCAGGACTTTCTGTTTTTGCACAAACTTTCGCTCCTCCTTTCGAAGGGTATAGTCGTAAGAAACCAACCTACCTCACATTGAAGGATGGAAAAGAAATCACTGTCTACATCAAAAGCTTAAAATTCAAAAGGGGCTTAATTGATGATTTGAAAGTTGAGCAAGTCAGTAATGGCAAAAAAGTAAAAATTAATCCTGAAGAGATTAAGCATATGTATGTACCACCAAGTGGTTTGGCAAAATTAGCTCAAAAGCTTGATGCTGCTTATGATCTGACTAAGATTAAAGATGGAGAGCTTGATGATGGACATCTTGATGATGGATACCTATACATGGAGTCATCAAATGTTCAAGTAAAGAAAAAGAAGACTCAATACTGTATGTTGCAGTTAATGAATCCTTCTTTTAGCAAAGGAGTTAAAGTCTACAATGATCCGCTTGCATCAGAGTCAATGAGCGTAGGTGTAGGTGGAATGACGCTTGCTGGAGGATTAGCTAAGTCTTATTACATTAAGAAGGCTGGAGAAGACCTCGCAAGAAGAATATCGAAGAAAGAGTATAAGAAGGAGATGGAAGAGATATTCTCTGAATGCCCTAAAGTATTGGCTAAGCATAGCGAAAAACCAAGATGGGATGAGTTTGAGCAGTTTATTTTTGACTATTCAACGATGTGTAACTAGGAACATCATTTCTTAAAAGATAACAAAGGCTTTCTGATTTTCAGAAGGCCTTTTTTTTATATTGATGATTTGAAGTGGAGGCAGTATTAATTTCGACTCAGCCAACCTAAAACTTCCTTATCATCCATGTAATACCTACCAAAGATTTTTTTGAGATCATAAGTGATTCTGGTCTTGGTTCCATAGTTCTGCTGAACCATTTCGATCGATGTGTCTGTCACTTTTGAAATAATACCTATGTGGCCAAAAATATTGATTCCCTCAGTTTTGAATACTACAATATCACTGACTCTTGGCTTACGTGTGCAACCATTTCTATATTGATATAACCCACGAAATCTATTGTAAGCACTTTCATTCGGGATGTTTGTATCAAAAAAGTGTACAGCATGACCATAGCTGTCAGGCATTTTATGATTGAATTTTTCATAATAATACCTCTTTACAAATTCAACACATTGATATTTCAAACCTAAGTTATAACCATCTCTGGTCACGTTTCTACCATAAGTTTTATCAAAAGGGCCATTGTAATACACCTCGACTCCATGCAGCGAATCAAGTATTGTTCCTACAGATGGCTTGTCAGCAGTAAAGGAGACTGCAAAAAAGAGGAAAATGAACGGGGTTAATCTTTTGGAAATCACAACATAGTATTTCTATTACAATATTACAAAAAAAATTAATATGTTAAATTTATCTATGTGGTTAAGCCAAATAAAATTACCGAGTGTATCCTGTAATTTGAAGTATATTTGTGTCCACGTCAAATTTAGATGGTTTTATGTTCGAAAGTTTAAACGAGAGATTAGACAAAGCCTTTAAAAACCTCAGCGGTACTGGTAAGCTTACCGAAATTAATATCGCACAATCCATTAAGGAAATAAGGAGAGCACTCGTTGCTGCCGATGTCAATTATAAGATTGCAAAGGAATTTACTGATAAGGTAAAAGACAAGGCAATGGGTACTGAGAACCTACTGAATGCTGTAAAGCCAGGAGAGCTTATGGTGAAGATCGTTCTTGACGAGATGATCGAGTTGATGGGAGGTCAGGCTGCTGGTATCAATGTAAAAGGAAAGCCAGGAGTTGTGCTCGTCTCAGGATTGCAGGGTTCTGGTAAAACAACCTTTTCAGGTAAACTAGCGAAGTACCTTAAAGAAAAAAAGAACATGAAGGTACTCCTGACTGCCTGCGATGTGTATAGACCAGCTGCAATCAATCAGATTTCTGTTTTGGCTGAGCAAGTAGGTGTTGGAGTATACAAGGAAGAAGAGAACAAGAATCCTGTAGAAATTGCACAAAATGCTGTTGTCCATGCAGTTCAGAATGGATATCAAGTGGTTATAGTAGATACTGCTGGTCGTCTATCTGTCGATGAAGAGATGATGGCAGAGATTGAAAATATAAAGAATGCCATTGAGCCTACTGAGACACTCTTTGTGGTAGACTCAATGACTGGTCAAGATGCTGTCAACACAGCAAAAGCCTTCAACGAGCGAATTAACTACGATGGTGTGGTATTAACTAAGTTGGATGGTGATACAAGAGGGGGAGCTGCTCTATCTGTCAAGTATACAGTTGGAAAACCCATCAAGTTTGCCTCTACTGGTGAAAAACTGGATACCCTTGATGTCTTCCATCCAGAGCGAATGGCTCAGCGGATTTTGGGAATGGGTGACATTGTCAGTTTTGTTGAGAAAGCCCAGGAGCAGTTTGATGAGAAAGAAGCTAAGAAGCTTGAGCGCAAAATAAGAAAGAACAAGTTTGACTTCAATGACTTCTTAGGACAATTGAATCAAATTCGGAGAATGGGCGATATCAAGAGCCTAGTGGGTATGATTCCTGGAATGAATAAAATGACTAAAAATCTTGACATTGATGATTCTGCTTTTGGTAAAGTGGAGTCAATCATCTTGTCTATGACACCAGAGGAAAGAACAAACCCTGAACTTCTGAATATGAGTAGAAAGAAACGTATTGCAAGAGGTTGTGGCCGTGGTATTCATGAAGTCAACATGTTCATGAAGCAATTTGATCAGATGAGAAAGATGATGCACATGATGAGCAAGGGAAAGAATATGGATCAGCTCATGCAAGGATTTCCAGGAATGAAATGATGAGAATATCTATACTAGCATATTTCGTAGTTATGATGACGCTTTCACTGAATGCGCAGAAAGGTCTAAAATATGAAATGCTTTATCAGATTGATGAGTTACCAAAGCAACCAAGTCTTAATCAATTCAGATGCTATCAACAAGGATTTTTCTGTAAATTAGAATTAACGCCAACTCAGAAAAAAATGGCATTAAGAACAAGGCTTGGGACCCTAGATTACGTCAATACTTTAGAACAGAAATACAATTACTAACATAATACCTAACCTAATTGAAAAAACTATGAGAAAGTCTAACATTAAAGTAGTATCATCTGTCCTGCTCAGCATGGCGATGATTTTTGCAATGACATTCATTGCCTGCGAAGAAGACGCAGTAAGAGGCTGCACTGACCCTGATTCTTTGAACTATAATGAGCTTGCTGAAGAAGATGATGGCTCTTGCGCATATGACAGGGATAAGTTTTATGGTCTCTATCTTGGACCTCTTGACTGTCCGACAAACCCATTGCTATCCAATGATAGTATCACAGTCGAAATAACAGAAGGCGCTTTTGAGACAAAGGACAGCGTTATTGTAACTTTCTTGGGAGGTAATATACCTCCAATCGCTGTGAATGGCTCTGTGAATGGAAATACCCTTGATGTCATGGGTTCTGTAGAAAATATTGACTATGACTTTATGGGGCTTACCATCAAATTGAATGTGGATGCCGTAGGCAGTGTGGTTATTTCTGATGATGAAAGTACACTTGATGGCATGCTTAACCTTGTTGGTAAGAGTGCAGATACCAATGCTACTATCATTGATACAGACTGTGACTACGCAGGAGTAAGACAATAATTATTTTGAGGTGAGTTGATCTCTGGTTAACTCACCTCAATTTCTTTTCAAAGGTTCCATATCTTTCAACAACCGTTTTTATTGCTTCTTCGCGTCCACTTGCCTTTAGGATATTTTCCACCATTCTCCCGTCAATATTTACTAGATCTTCCTTTTCCTTTATAAACCACTGAGAGTTTCTTTGAATAAGTATAGTCGAATCCAACCTTAAGCAAATCTGATTATACTGATATTCCTTTAATGTCTTATTCGCATTATTATACCAATAACTCTCTGAAATAGGTAGCTTTTCATCAGATACAACTACTTTATTCGCAGTATTCAATTGTATAAGACCATCAAATAGCCCTCTGCTACTCAACTGTGTGTCAATAACGTTAGAACTTTCTTGTCCTCGATTTAAGACAAATAGAGGAATCTTAGTACATGCTGTAGTGACATTTGAGAAATGATAACTCCAGCCTTCGTCACCAAAATTCTCACCATGATCAGAACAAAGTAGCACTGCAGTATCTTGATCTTGATGGATGGATTGAATAAAGGAATCAAGACCTGGGGCTAAGAGTTTCCATGCAAGCTCTTGACGCTTCTTGAAGTCACTAAGTAGTTTTTGACTTATTTTCTTGTTCTGGGATTTTAAGAATGTTTGATTTACCAAATGATACAATCCGATCAATTCTTCAGCCTTTGCTTTAGGACCTTTGTTCAGCAATTCGAACACATGACTAATATGATATGGAAAATGCGTTTCCATCAAATTGATAAAGAGAAATGTCTTTTTTTGCTTAGTTGATTGTTTTTCGAGTATTTGTGAGGCTAGATTGAAAGAGGTTGTGTAATACTGCTCTAACCAGACATTACCTGCATCTAGATCTTGACTGAAGCTTTTGGTTATTAAGTCTTTGGATAATGCCCGCCTCCTTACTCTATGCTTACCCATCTGCATCAAGAACTTGAATAAAGTGCTGTGGCTACTAGGCTTTAAATTCCATGATTTATAGACTTCGTCAAATCCTTTATCTAATCCAAAAATTTCAGTTGTAGCAACATTTGATGTAATCTGGACAGTGTGATAACCTTGTGATGAGTAGTGTTCTGCTAAAGTTTGGACGTCTGGGCGTAGAGCTCTTGTTTGAGAGGTGGCACCATGTTCATGCGGAAGCTTTCCTGTGAAAAGGGTAGCTGTGGCTGGTAGCGTCCAACAGCCTGCCGACCACATGTTAGTATATACATCAGCATGCTGACTTACATAGTCTAAGCTTGGCCCTGCCGGATTAAAGACAATATCATGTCTGAGACTATCAGTTACGATCATCACTATGTGTGTCGGTGATGAAGACATTATCTTATACTGTATCGAAAAGATTATTTACTCTAATAGGAGTGGGTAGGGTAAATCCTTCCCCATATTCTGCTCCAACATGCCTCCCATATACTCTCGCTTTAGCTTTAACAAAATCAAGAAAGGCTTGAGAGCTAATGGGAGTGGCTTTCTCATTTGATTTGGGGTCATAGAACTGAGACTTGAAAGCTGTTATGCAATCAATTTTAACATTGAACTGTGCTGTCACATCTACTACTAAATCTGGAACTAAATTGTAGTCTTGGATATAGTGATAAACCTTGGCAGGGCGAAATGCAGACTGTTCAAGTCCTTCAGCATCTGTAGTTTTAATTTTTTCAAGACCACTGAGATAAGCAGCTTCACTTGTGAAAGAAGCTGCCTTACCATGATCTGGATGACGATCTTGGATAGCATTTGCAAGTATTATACGTGGTTGAGTACTACGAATAATAGATATAAGCTGCAAAAGGCTGTCCCTGGTATGCTCTAAGAAACCATCTGAAAGATTGAGATTGACTCGAAAACTGGCTCCAGAGAGAGAAGCAGCTGCATGAGCTTCTTGCTTTCTAATCTCGGGTGTGCCTCGTGTCCCTAATTCTCCTCTTGTAAGATCGAGGATGCCGAAGCTATTACCCAAGGATTTTTGTTTCACGCATGTACCAATACAACCCAGCTCAACGTCATCTGGGTGGACACCTACTGCAAGAATATCTATTGGACTTAGTCTATCCATAGCTATTAGAATCTAAATAAAGCCGAAGCCCAGGTAAATCCAGCTCCAAATGCTGCAAGGCAAACAAGATCTCCTCTCTTGAGTTTGCCTTCTATTAATGCTTCACTCATTGCTATTGGTATTGATGCCGCTGTTGTATTCCCATACCGTTGGATGTTATTAAATACCTGATCGTCTCTTAGTTTTAAAACTTTTTGGACAAACTGACTTATTCTCAAATTTGCTTGGTGCGGTATCAAGAGGTCGAGATCATTACTTTCATAACCTGCTTTTTTTAATGCAGAAACAATAACTTCAGGAAACTTCACCACTGCCTTCTTGAATACCAGTGGGCCATTCATATGAGGATGGAATAATCCTTCGTCAAGTATAGTCTGTGTAATAAAGAAGCCACCAAGATCTGATTCTTCATCAAAACCATAATTCACTTCTCTATTGTAAACACCAGAATGTGAACCAGGACTAATCACGGATAATTCTTCTGCATATGTGCCATCACTATGAAGTTCAGTATTGATTACACCTTGGTTTTCTTCAGTTGTAGGCTGCAGTACTACAGCTCCTGCTCCATCTCCAAAGAGCACACTCACGTTTCTGCCACGAGTACTAAAGTCCAAAGCTACACTATGAACTTCAGCTCCCACAAGTAAGATGTTTTTGTACATGCCACTCTGTATAAACTGATCAGCTACAGAAAGACCATAGACAAAGCCAGTACATTGATTTCTAATATCTAAGGCACCAATTTCTGTCTTGGTAATTCCAAGTTCACGCTGCAGGAGTACACCACAACCTGGAAAGTAGTAATCAGGACTTAAGGTTGCGAAAATGATGAAGTCAATCTCGTCCACTTCAATTCCGGCATTTTCGCATGCCATTTTTGCTGCTTTAGCTCCCAGCGAAGTTGTTGTATCTTCTCCTTTTGTAATAAATCTTCGCTCATGAATGCCTGTTCTTTCAACAATCCATTCATTCGAAGTCTCCATGTATTTGGTGAGATCATCATTGGTATAAATGTTCTCCGGAACATGATGACCGATTCCGGCTATTTTTGTTTTGGGCATAGCTTCAAAGATTGATGCCCCAAGATAATGATATTAGTCGAATCCTAATTATGCACCTATCGGTCCTAGTTCTACTCCTTCACTATAAGCTACTTTGATATTATGAGCACCCATCGCATATTTAATAGCTTGAGTAGCTTCAAAGTAGGCATTTTCATAATCCTCAACTAGAGCATATGGCTTGACATCAACAACAATGCTATGTGTGTCAAAAGTGCCAATACCAATAAGAGGAGCTGGCTCTTTTTGAACATACTGACAATTGTCTAATGCTGTTTGTATTATACCCTCAATTTTAGAATATTGCTCTTCATATGGCATATATACCTCAATATTCAGTCGCGTCATACCATCATCGTCAGTGCTGTTCACGATGACATCACTTATGGCTGTGCCATTTGGAATAATTACTGTCTCATTATCAAGTGTTCGTAGCATAGTATTAATAATTTGCACACCTGTTACGAAGCCTTTATGATCACCTATTGTAATAAAATCACCGACTTTATAGGGTTTGAACACTAGAATAAGAATCCCGGCTGCAATGTGTCCAAGACTTCCTTGCAAAGCCATGCCAACTGCAAAACCAACAGCAGCAAGCATCGCGACGAAAGAAGAGGTTTCTACACCTAGAATACCCGCTGCAATCAGAACTACTGCAATTTTTATGACAGCAGATATCAATGAAATCAGAAAGGGTTTAATCTCTTCACTTAATGAGGTTTTTTCAAAAGAAACCCTAATCAAATTAATAACCTTATTAGCAATCCAAAAGCCAATGAAAAGTACTAAGATGGCTCCAACAAACTTGGGAGACCAAGAGATTATAGCATCTAATAAGCCACTTAATTTTTCTTCCAACATGATATTGTATTTTAGTGAATACGAGACAGAAAATTGTCTAAACCAGCTTTCATATTATCATCAAATATAAAGTGTATATTCTTTGATAAATAATGCTTTAGGATTTCTTTATCAATCTTAACATCTTCATCAAACCAAAGATGCTTTGCATTAAAACTTTTATCAAATAGCAATTCTATTTCCTCAATAACATGTGGTGGAACATCACTTCGATATACCCATACTGCAAACACAAAAGGGAGTTGAGTAAGAGCATACCAGGCTTCACTCAGGTCATAATGATAAGGGTATTGTTTTTTGAGTTCAAATACCTTATCGCCAATGACTAATTGTGTAGTTTTATCATAGTCGGTTGGACCCGATGCAAATTCTGGATTGATCTTCCAGTACTCTTTACATAATAGTTTTATGAGTGTATTCGAGGTGCGAGAATGTGGGTCAAGATGGATTGTAGTCGCAGTATTGATAGGTACTTTTGAAAGAATAGTAACGGTTTCGACTCGATCAATGCTTCCAATGCAATAGCTTGACATAACCCTGAAATCTTTCAAGTCCTGTAATGTAGCAACAGGAACTAGAGCAATATCTACTTCACCTTTTTGAAATTGCACTGCACATTGTGATGGCACGAATGTTTGGAGTTCAATATCGATATGATCAGCAAAATTTTTAAAGCCAAAAGTAAAAGGCAAGGTATTATGATATTCAATGTAAGCAATTTTGTAGATCATAGTTTGTTAGGATGTATTTCCTATACTCAACTTACAAATTTTGTATTTTTATGTTTACCGAATCTGACTGATTTTGCTAAAAAATAAAGTAAAAGCATATAACCTTCCTCAAGAATATCAAGCCAAAGGAGTCTATCCCTATTTCAGAACAATCAGTTCAGAACAAGATACTATCGTCGAGATAGACGGAGAGCAGGTATTGATGTTTGGATCAAATAGTTATTTGGGTCTGACAAATCATCCCTTGCTCATTGAAGCGTCAAAAAAAGCTATCGAAAAGTATGGTTCTGGATGTGCTGGGAGTCGCTTCCTGAATGGCACCTTAGATATTCATTTGGAATTGGAGGCCGCATTGGCTGACTTCGTTGGTAAGCCAGAAGCCCTTGTATTCAGTACGGGGTACCAGGTTAATCTTGGTGTACTATCTAGTCTTGCAGGACGGCACGATTACATAATCATGGATGAAATGGTTCATGCATGTATACTTGATGGTGCCAGGCTTTCATTTGGTAAGACTTATAAGTACAAACACAATGATATGAACAGCCTTGAGAAGGTTCTGCAAAAATGCAATCCTCAAAGTGTAAAGATTATTGCAACAGATGGAGTCTTTTCTATGGAAGGTGATGTGGCTGATATCACAGGCATAGTGCGATTGGCAAGGAAGTATAATGCCAATATTTTCTTAGATGATGCTCATGGAATTGGAGTCTTGGGGGAGAAGGGGAGAGGTACGGCAGATGCATTTGGTTTAGTAGATTCAGTAGACATGATAATGGGGACATTTTCTAAGTCGCTTGCATCGATTGGAGGATTTGTAGCATCAGACACTGACACAATCAATTATTTGAAGCATCATGCGAGATCTTTGATTTTTAGTGCTTCGTTAGCACCAGCCAATGTTGCAAGCGCTTTAGCTGCTTTGAATTTGCTCAAAGCAGAGCCGCAACGATTAAAAAGACTTAAATCTAATACTGCATTTGCAGTTAAGCTATTGACAGAAGCAGGTTTGGAAATTGGACCTACTCAAACACCAATAATTCCAATTTACATACGTGATGATTTCAAGACATTCCAACTGACTCAGACTCTTTTAGATGAGGGATTATTTGTCAATCCAGTTATTGCTCCTGCTGTTCCTAGTAAAGACAGCCTCATCCGATTCAGTATAATGGCTACGCACACTGAGGAACAAATCGCAGAAGCAGTCCGCATACTTTCCAAAGTAGCAAACCGTCTAAACATCACCACCTTTGAGCATTAGAGTCATATTGGTACAATCAAAGAAGGAGCTCAAAGAGTTTATTGATTTTCCGCACAGCCTCTATGCTGATGATGCGAACTATGTACCTGAAATATTTTTGGCCCAAAAGGAATTGCATAGTAAAGTCAAGAATCCATTTTTTAAGCATTCTCAAGCTGCCTTATTCTTAGCGTTGGAAGGGAATAGAATCTTTGGGAGGATAGCAGCCATTCATAATGTTGCTTACAATGCTTTTCACAATTCAAATGTGGGTTTTTTTGGATTTTTTGATTCATATAATCGACAAGATGTTGCAAAAGCGCTTTTAGATAGAGCTTGCGATTGGTGTAGACAAAATAATCTCGAAACTCTCATTGGTCCATCAAATTATTCTCTGACAACTGATACTGGCGGACTATTGGTATCTGGGTTTGATACGCCTCCTCTGGTTATGATGACTTATAATAAGCGGTATTATGAGGCACTGATTACCCAATTTGGTTTTAAGAAAGCAATGGACTTATATGCATATATGATTCCTACAAATACTGCTTCTGATAAGTCTGTGAAATTGTCTGATATCCTTGTAAAACGGTTGCTTTCAAAGGACATCAAAGTGAGAAGCTTAAATATTAAACAGTTTGAGACTGAGGTTAAGGCTGTAAAGAGCATATATGAAAAGGCTTGGGAGAAGAATTGGGGATTTAACCCACCTACTTCTGAAGAGTTTGACCACCTTGCAGCGGGGTTGAAGTTTCTTATTGATCCTGATTTTGCTTACATAGCTGAGCATAAGGGGAAACCAGTTGGATTTGCGGTTTCATTACCTAATATTAATGAAGTGATGATACATCAGAAGAGAGGGAGAATCCTTCCTTTTGGTATTTTGAGATTGCTGATAAAAAAGAAGAGAACAAAATTTGTGCGCGTTGCATTATTGGGCATATTACCAGAGTATAGAAAACAAGGAATTGAAGCAGTATTTTATGCCAAAAATATTAATGCTGCTAAAAAGAGAAACTTAATTGGTGGAGAAGCCTCATGGATACTAGAGAACAACTCAATGATGATTAAAGCATTAGAAAAACTTGGTGGTCAGAGATCAAAAACTTACAGAATGTTTGAATATAACCTCAGAGATTGAAGAAGATATTAATCATAGGAGCTACAGGATTTATTGGAAGTCATTTGACAGAAGAAGCATTTTCTAGAGGGTATGAAATACATATCACCTCAAGAGCATCATCTTCTCTTGAATACCTTTCTAGCATACCAATAACTAATCACAGAATTGATCTCTTTAATGAAGATGCACTCAGATCCCTTATCTCTGAGCAGAATTTTGATTATATCATTCAGAATGCAGGTATTTATGCGGGCACTTCCTCGTCTGATTATTACAAGATAAATGCAAGCTTGATAGGTAAGATTTGCAAATTACTCAAGGAAGAGAAAATGTGGCCCAAAAGGTTGGTTTATATAAGTAGTTTAGCGGCATTAGGACCTGCAGATTATGATGTTAGAGGTGCCATTCATCAAGATACTTTTCCTAGACCTTTGACCACATACGGTAAAAGTAAGTTGCAGGGAGAAGAATTACTTAATCAATTCGGTGCTGCTCCTTACATGATTATTCGTCCAACTGCTGTTTTTGGTCCAAGGGATACTGCTTTTTTGCCAATTTTCCGTATGGTTCAGCGTGGCTTCAAGATATATCCACAGAGTAAGAACCAAGAGTTGTCATTTATCTATGTTAAAGACCTTGCAGCTATGACTCTTGATCTGATGGAACAAGCACCCGCTTATCTTGCTTACAATCTCTCGAATCCAGAGTCCATAACCTCAAGACAGTTCTATGAAGAAATCTTTCCAAATGGAAAAACAAGAATTGACATAGAACTACCGCTGGCTTTGCTTAAACTTTTGGCAAATACTCAGACAGTAATTTCAAAGCTATTTGGAAGTAAGACTCCGATACTTAATCGAGAGAAAATAGCAGAATTGACGGCCCAAAGTTGGAGAGTAGATACAGAATCGACTGATCTCTTGGATATCAAACCTCGGTACACTTTTTCTGAAGCTATTGCAGAAACAATAAGTTGGTACAAACAGCAGAAATTATTGTAGCATAACGCAGCCCTTTAGCGTTAAATGTTATATAATTAGTAGTAGCATTCCTTCGTTATTTCTTCGATGAAAAACTGAATTGGAGTAACTTTGAGTGCCAATCGAAATTTTCCTAAACTATCCTATGACGTTTCGAAATATTTTCGCCCTTATTCTTATTTGTTGTTTTGGTTTGTCCTTGGCTGGACAAGATGACTGCCCTGGTTTCGAAGTACCTAACTTTTATATTGATAATCAGCTAGTTGCAAACGGGCAGACTGTTTGTGTTGACCTCATGGTAGAGGATTTTGTCAATGTTGAGTCATTCCAATTTGCAATGAGTTTCGACCCTACGATAGTGAGTTATGTGGATAATTCCTTCTTCGATTATGCTAAGTTGAGTCAATCAATGCTTGTCAATGTGAGTCAAGCTCAAGATTCAGGTATTGTGTATTTAGTCTATGAAGCATTTGGAATGCAGGATAATCTCGCAGACGATTGTGCTATTGCGCAGCTGTGCTTTGATGTCATAGGCGATCCATGCACTTGCGCAACATTTAACGTGATTAATGCAAATAATCTTACAAGTATTGAGATAGTACATGGCATGAGTTGCACATATGAATACGAAGCTTTTACGCTAGGTGAGATATGTGTTGTACCCGATGACGTGAGTGCAAATTTGGGTTTATGCCATGGTCAAAATAATGATGCTAGCATTACCTTCACAATTTGTGGTGGTTCACCAAATTATGATTGGACTCTAAATGGCCCGATTACTTCTACTAGCGGTACAGTTGGGGCAAATATCGAAGAGATGGTGAATGGTCTAGAGCCAGGAGCCTATACATTGTCTATTACAGATTCGAATGGTACTCCTTATATTGAGAATTTCGTCATTGAAGATAAGCCTCCGTTATCTATTGCGGTTGAACAGTTTATAGAGCCAGCATGTGCTAGCCTGTCGAACGGAATACTGCAAGTTCAAGGAGTGGGTGGTACGAACATATTGGGTACTGAAGGATATTCTTACAATTGGTCAAACGGACAATTTACAAGATATGTGGAGCAATTAGGCAATGGTTCTTACACTGTAACTGTCGAAGATGCATCAGGCTGTACAGCGACAGAGACATTTGTTTTTGATGTTCCTGAGCTGGAGTTGAACTATATGGTTATTCCTGATACCTGTAGTGGAGAAGTTGGTCGTATAGACTTTGAGATTACAGGAGGAACACCTGAAGCAGATGGAAGTTATGATCTAACAGTTTTCCAAGTTCCATTTACAGGGCCAATTTCTGGCTCGCAAAGCTTTACTGAACTGGCTGCGAGTACGTATGTTTTTGATATCACAGATGCTTCACTCTGTAAACTAATAGTTGAAGTGGAGGTAGAGGATGTTGTTCCTGCTTTGTTTAGTTTGACTGATGTCGAAGATGTGTCCTGTTTCGGTGAATGTGATGGTTCATTTTTCATGGACATCCAATATAATGGCAACTTTGCTTTCTCAGTGACTGATGCTATGACTGGTCAACCAGCCCAAAATGTGATACCTAATGCTTCCAACGGTACAGTGAATGCCACAGATCTTTGTGGAGGTTCTTACCAAGTGGTTGCAATTGAGACAGGGACAGATTGTAGGTTTGATACATTGATTACCATCATTGAGCCCACTGAGCTCGATTTAATCTTAGATAAAGTTTGTGATGCGACGTCATGTTCTAGCCCTAATGGGCAAATATTCATTCGGGGTATTGGCGGGACTCCTTCCTATGACTACACTTGGGACCCAGATGTCACGAATAGTAATACAGTATTAAATGCGGAACCTGGGACCTATAGAATTACTGTCACAGATGAAGCAATGTGTACAGATACTATTACAGTCGAGGTTGGTATTATGAATGCTGCTGAAGTCCAAATTAGTGTCGAAAGTCCAATTGGATGTAATGGGTCTACGCAAGGAATGCTTTCGGCCGCACCAGTAGGTGATTCGCCGTTAAATTATACCTATGCATGGTACAATACAACAAATGGTTCTCTGATTGGTGTAGGACCAAATGTGGATGTAAATGAAGGTACTTTTCATGTTATAATGACTGGCGGAATTTCAGAATGCGTCGATTCTGATACCATTACAATGACATCAGTAAATGATCTGAGTTTTGATCTTACATTTACTGACCCTAGCTGCTTTAATTCGAATGATGGTATCATAGAAATCTTTGATATTCAGGGTGGGGCTCAACCCTATTCAGGAATATGGGCTGATTTTAGTAGCACTGATACTATCATTACAACAGCTGGAGAAGGGTTTTTTGCAGTGACAGTAACTGATTTTTTTGGATGTACCAGAGACACCTTTGTGACTTTAACGGCTCCCGATCCGATTACGTTTGATGTCGATGAGGAGAGTACTGATTGTTTTGATAGCATGGATGGGACTTTCACTGTCAATGCTTCAGGAGGAAATGCTCCTAATGGTTACACATTTGATTGGTCTGACAACATTCCAGATGAGTTTAACGTGACCCAGAGTCAGGCAATGAATCTTGGTATAGGAGACTATACTGTGACAGTGTATGATGAAGATAATTGTTCAATTGAAGTAGCTTTTGATATCGAAGGACCAGAACCTCTTACTATTGATGATGCAGCCAGTATTGAAATAAAACCAAATTGTCCAGAAGACTGTAGTGGAATATTACAAATAGAAATCTTGGGAGGAACTCCAGAAGCGACAGAGCCAGAGTACTCCTTTTTGTGGGAAGATGCTTCTAATGATCTCGTTAGAGAAAACTTGTGTCCAGGAGTCTATGAGCTCACAGTCGAAGATGCTAATGGGTGCACTAATAATTTTGTATTTGATTTTTCAGTAATCACCAACCCAGTTATCCTTGAAATTGATAGCACTCTTTCCAAATCCGTTAACTGCAATGATGCAGAAATGAGTAGTGGACAGATTGCAGTAATTGGTTCAGGAGGTAGTGGTGATCCTTCGGACTGGTTCTATGAGTGGGATCCGCCAGTATCTGTCAACGTATTTGCAAATAATCTAGAGGCCGGATTCTATGAGATTACTGTTACGGATAACAATGGGTGTACAGCAAGCACATTTTATGAAATAACACCTGCTGCGACAATGGATGTTGTCATTCCTACACCAGATCCAGCACCTTGTGCTGGAGGTACAACATGTCTTTCCATTGAGTCTGTTAGTGGGGGTAGCGGGAGCCCATATTTTTACAGTGTAGGTAACCAAAATAATTTGCCAATTGATTCTTGCTTGACTCTATTTGCCGGGACTTATGATGTAACTGTATTTGATAGTTTAGGTTGTCCATTTGATACGATTATACAAATAGCAGAACCAACAATTACGGAGGTAGACTTGGGGGATAACATTGAAGTACAGCTTGGAGAGAATAGTGTAGTGGTATTGGCTGATTATATAGGCGACAATCCTATTGATAGTGTTACTTGGTCATTAGTTGATTCATTCGAATGTCTTGATATCCTTTGTCAAGAAATCACAATTGATGTTACTCAGGATCAATTATTATCAGTCATTGTTACCGATGAGAATGGATGCACCGCAAGAGATGAAATTCAGATTAGTGTTGACGACCAACGGAATGTTTTTGTTCCCACAATATTGATTGGCGGGGATTTAGAAAATGGTAGAGTCATGCTCTTTCCAGATAGGGGAGCCACTATGATAAACTATTTCAACATCTATGATCGTTGGGGTAACTTAGTCTATAGTGTGACAGACATTCCTGCTGAAGATGCGGCATTGTATGGTTGGGAAGGAGAATATAATGGAACACCTGCTGAAACAGGAGTCTATGTTTATATTGCTGAAGTCACCTACTTGGATGGTGAATCCAGAATCTTCTCAAAGGATATTACTTTATTGAGATAGGCTACTCGGCTTTCTCTTTTACAAATCCAACCAAAAATAGCTTTGTCGGATATTCAGCTGCATTGCTAAATACCTCAATTTCAGGAATCTGCTCACCTAACTTTGTTCTACTATCATAGGAGACCCCGATGAATCCAGATTCTCCTGGTTCAATTGGTAGAAAAGGAAAGCTTGGTCTAGTGCAGCCACATGTTGCCTTGGCATTAGTAATTTCTAATGGTGCATTTCCTGTGTTAGTAAACTTGAATTGAAAATCAAGCTTGTCACCTTCAGTAATTGTATCGAAAGGAATTTCTCTTTTTTCAAAAACAATTCCAGGTTTCCCTGCTTGTTTTTGTGTGGTTACCACAGGTTTAGTCTTTGGTTCAACCTTGGGTTTTGGAGTCTTTTTAGGACTAGTTTTTTTAGGTTTAGGACTTGTGTTAGCTACTACCTTCTTTTCAAATTTAGCCCCAGCTAGGTCTTCTTCACTGAGTGTTTCACCTCTTAACTTTGCTCTTCGAATTAGTTCTTTTTTACGAAACTCTTCATTCTCTATGCTATCGAGTTGTGCTCGAGAAAGTGCGCCTGTTTTGGCCGTTGTGTTATTGCTTTTCTTTGATGTACTCGTAACGGGAGTAGGCACTCCAGGCGTTGTGTTATTGCCATTGAGTGTGTCATTAGTTGATAAATCACTTGTCGTACTGTCAGCATTGACAGAGACTTGTTCGGAGGATAATTCACTTTTTTGTGGCGACTCCGAGCCACAAGAATACATCGCTATAAATACTATACCGATGAAAACTTTACTCAGTTTTCCCATGATAAGTTAAGCTGGTTACACCAAAACTACTTAAATTTTTGGCACTGACTTTCAAGAGACTGTGAATATTCTTACAATCAAAAGTTAACGCATCAAACCAAAGCTGCCTCTGGCAGTCTGTTCTTGACCACCACAGAGGTAGTCAACCTGATACATATACATACCTGACATGGCAGGGGTATCCTTGTAAATACCATCCCAAGTTTCTCCTTTAGAATTAGTAGTGAAGAGCAGCTCACCCCACCGAGAAAAGATACTAAATGCCAAAAGTTCATCGATTATAAAATCATTCGCGATGCCATAGCGATCATTAGTATTGTCACCATTCGGAGTGAATATATTTGGCATAAGCAACTTACTGCAATCCAAGTCTGCTGGGTCAAATACATTAATCCTCACACTATCTGTCATTGTGCATCCATTGTGAGTTAATGTCCTGTAATACGTTGTAGAAGCATCAGGAGTGATAAGTGGTTCTAATTGACTTGGGTCATCAATACCTGAAGTCGGGTTCCAATCCACAGTCGAACTGCATGACGCACCAGAAAAAATCTGGACAGCTTCACCTTGAACGATTGTAGTGTCATTATTCAGTATGAGATCTACAAACGAATTCTCATTGCTGAGTTGTACTCCTGTCTTGACTGTTGGGGTAAATATCACATTATCAATTACACCATTGAAGGTATTGTCCGTGCCGGCTACAACACAAGGAGAGAAGCCAATACTGCTGACTGATTGTGGGTGTACTGGGAATGGGGTCAAATTATCAAAGGCACCGACAAAATTATAGTCAACATAAAAAACGTATTCGCTTCCTGATTTTGTAAAAGCAACATGATGCCAGCAGAGATCAGGATTTATGGCACCTCTCTCAGTCCAACTATCTCCAATTATCCTGGAGATTACTAGCTCTACCTCATTATCTTGGGGTATATATTGGAAAGCTACCATGGAGTCCTTGCTGCAGTCTTTCATTACTGAAAATAGAGCTTGAACTTGGTTGTTATTTTTTGCTAAAAAATCAAACTCAAAAGTATATTCAGGTAAGCTGAAATAAGCGGTTAGGTCATCCATTTGATAGAAGACATTGGATCCATCACAATCTAAACCATCGGCTTCAACACCACAAACACATTGAACTAAAGTATTTGGAGTAATATCTCCAACATTACCCTGACTATCTGAAAGAGAACACCCATCAAAGTTAAATTCAAAGCTATTTTGACATTGAACTGCTGAACTAAAGCAAAACAGACTCATAGCCAGAGACAGACAAAGAATTCTTGAAAAGTTGAGCATATTATTCGACCAATTGGATAATGTAGAAAGCATAAAATAATAGTAGAGTCATACCTTCCCACTTGCTAACTCGATTTGAAAATGTTACGATAGCAAATAAGATGGTCACTACTAACATAAACGGTAAACCGAAGTCTACTATTTCCTGATTGATTTGCAAATCTCCAAACAAACGAGCTATACCCATAACAGCATACGTATTGAACATGTTAGATCCAAGTACATTACCAACGGCAATAGCGTGTTTCCCTTTCCTTGCTGCAGCTATACTTACTACTACTTCAGGAAGTGAGGTCCCAAGCGCAACAACTGTAAGCGCTATAAGGTCAGGACTGATTTCCATTATTTTACTGATGTTCTCAATAGCATAAATAGTGAAATGTGCTCCAGCGAAGACACCAATGCAGCCCAAGAGGAGCATAATATAATGCGATGTGTTTACAGAAGGGCGATCTGATTCATCACTCTTTTCTCCTTGTGAAGAGTTAATAATAAAGATCACTAATGCTGCTAGCAACAAGATAGCTTCAGCAATACTAAAGTGTAAGTCTCTACACATAAAGTACATCAGAAAAGCCGAAAGAAGTAAAAGAGGCATGTCAACATCCATGACATTAAATGACAGCTTAATCTCTCTGCCAATCATTGCTGTACATCCTAGGACAAGCAAGATATTTGTGATGTTACTTCCAACGACATTACCAATGACAATTTCTGAAGATCCACTAAAAACACTAGCTAAAGAAGTAGCAAGTTCTGGTAGTGAAGTACCAAATGCCACAATGGTCACACCTATTATAAATGGTGATATACCAAATGATAAACCTATTCTTTCTGCAGACTCGATGAACTTATCTGATGCATACAGTAAGACAGTAAGGCTGACTATAAATATGATTACTAATGTTACTAGAGATGTCAAAGGCGCTATGGATGTTTCTTAGTTAAAACGCTGCAAATATACTATTGTCCCCAAAGAATTAAATTTTCTTGAAAACAAGAGTGAAATGAATCGAGTTAAAATGTTTGACAATGCATAAAATTCTACATTTGTACCCACATTAAAGTTACTATGTCTGATAATATTGAAGGCAACGAAATGAGTTTTCTTGATCATCTTGAGGAATTAAGATGGCATATCATTAGAGCTGTTGCTGCTATTATCATTAGTGCAATAGCCGTCTTTTTATTTAAGACTTTTGTTTTTGAGCAGATCATCTTCGCTCCAAAGCATGATACTTTTCTAACTTATCGTTTCTTTTGTGGATTAAGTGATGCTACGTGTTTTAGTCCGCCAGACTTTGATTTGATTACTAGGGAGTTGGGTGAGCAATTTTTTGTTCACATAAAAGTGTCACTCTGGTTAGGGTTCGTTGTGGCATCTCCTTACGTCTTTTGGGAAGTCTGGAGATTCGTCAAGCCTGGGCTCTATGATGCAGAAAGGAAAGCAGCTAGAGGCTTGGTCCTGACTTGTTCACTCTTGTTTTTACTTGGTGTTGCATTTGGCTACTATGTGATTTCACCGTTTGCAATCACATTTTTAGCAGGATATCAGGTCGGTGCAGAAGCGATTAATAGTCCAACACTTTCTTCGTTTGTGCATTACATGACGATGTTTACGATGCCTATCGGTTTCGTATTTGAATTGCCAATATTGGTCTACTTTCTATCAAGAGTAGGATTGCTGTCACCTGAATTTATGAAGAAGTATAGACGTCACGCAGTTGTCATTATTTTGGTACTAGCTGCCATAATTACACCACCTGATATACTTACGCAATTTTTGATTGGTATCCCAATATTTATTCTGTATGAGATAAGTATTGTAATTGCAGGTCGAACAAGAAAAAAATATTTTGAAGATGTCTAAGCAATTCAGATTGTCAAGTAATTGGACTTTAGTCTTAAAAGTGTTTTTTCCAACCTTTTGGATAGTCTTTTTTGGTCTACTGACATTGTCTTTGTTCATTGCAGACCCAGAGGATAATCTTTTTCCTGGAAATGTTACTGCTAAGCTCATCTTCACAGCAATCTTTTTGGTATTCCTTTTGGTTTTGTTTTTAACAGTAATGTCTTTAAAGCGTGTAGATGCCGACGAAGAATATATCTATGTATCCAATTACTTTAAGACGTATAGATACAAGCTTCAAGATATCAAAGCTGTTAAGGAGATCGATTTCGGACTAGCTTTAATTTTACGCTCCGAACTTCACCAAAAAGGAGCTTTTGGTAAGAAGTTTTCTTACTTGCTCAACAAGGCTACTTTTGACGATTATTTGTTACATTATCCAGAATGCCATGAGTATTTCCCTACTCAATAACTACTTTGGAGATAGCGTAATTATTGGACAGATCATTTCCTCTAAGGAGACACCGCCATGCTGGAAAGTGTCTGCATAAAGATTCATGAAGTAATTGTAATTATTTGGATACAGGAAATAGCGATTTTCTTTTGCGAAAATGAATGTTGAGCTTAAGTTAGGTCTTGGTAATCCAACAGATTTAGGGTCTTTTGCAGCACTGACATCCTGCTCTACATAATTGAGCTTTTTACCTACTTTGTATCGCAAGTTGGTTGTAGTATCCCTATCCCCAATCACTTTACTTGGTTGACCAACGCGGATAGTTCCATGATCAGTCCCAATAACTAATTTGATGTTTTTGTTAGAAACATTTTGCAACATAGTCCAAAGCGGCGAATTCAGAAACCAAGACTTAGTTAGCGAACGATAAGCCTTCTCGTCTGACGCGAGTTCTTTTAGAACATCCATCTCAGTTCTGGCATGAGAAAGCATATCAATGAAGTTATAGACGACAACGGTTAGATCATAATTGAGAATATTGTTCGCTTTGTCTACCATGTCTTTAGCGACACTATTATTAGTCACTTTAAAGTATTGTAGTTTGATTTTCCTTTGGAATGCTTTATCCAGTTGATTTTGAAGAAAGAATTCTTCATGCATGTTCTTTCCACCTTTTTCATGGTCAAACACCCATTTATCTGAATGATATTTCTGAATATCGTGAGGTGTCATTCCTGCGAAAATCGAGTTTCGACTGTACTGAGTCGTAGTAGGTAGAATTGAATAGAAGTAATCTTCACTATCTACCTTGTATAATTCGCTTATTATTGGCTCAATAATTTTCCATTGATCAAATCGGAGGTTGTCTAGAAGTAGAAACAGAGTAGGTTCTTCTTCATTTAGGGTTTTATAGATTTTGTCTTTGAACAGATTGTGGCTGAGTGTTGGCCCTTGTCCATCAAACCAATCAGGATAATTTTTGTCAATATACTTTACAAACTCTTTGTTGGCTTCTTTCTTTTGGATATTCAAAATTTCATTGAGTCCCTCGTTTTCACTGTTATCAAGTTTGAGTTCCCAAGCAATGATCCTTTTATAAAGTTCTACCCATTCTTCAAAATTTGGACTGCTGTTAATGTCCATACTCAATTGCCTGAATTCCTGTTGGTAATCCATTGCTGTTTTTTCTTTAACCAGCCTCTTGTTGTCAATAATCTTTTTGAGAGTCAAAAGAATTTGATTAGGATTGACAGGTTTGATGAGATAGTCATCAATTTCACTCCCAATGGCTTCCTCCATCAGATTTTCAGCTTCATTCTTTGTAATCATCACTACAGGAAGGAGCGGATATTTAGATTTTATTCTTTCAAGAGTTTCTAATCCCGTGATTCCTGGCATGGATTCGTCTAGAAAGACAACTTGGATATCTTCTTCGGTTAAGACATCTAGGGCATCATGACCATTCGTGACTTTAGTGACATTATATCCTTTTTTTTCAAGGAAGAAAAGTTGTGGCTTCAGCAATTCGATTTCGTCATCAGCCCAAAGGATATTTATGTCAGACATAGAAAGAGTTTATTATATATGAAATATTGATATCTGACGATAAGTAGGATGATAAACATATTACATTTGCGCCAGAGTAGACTGAACGCTCTGAAGTCTTAGAATATTACTAAATGGAAATAAAGAAAAAGATATTTAATGATCCACTGTATGGACTGATCTCATTTCCGTTCGAATCTGTCTACAAGATTATTGATCACAAATATTTTCAAAGACTAAGGAGAATATCACAATTGGGACTTTCATCCTATGTCTATACTGGTGCTTCGCATTCAAGATTCCATCATTCGATAGGAGTGGCCCATCTTGCTGATGCTGTTATTGATGTATTGAGGCTCAAGTTGGTTGACATTACACCAGAAGAGCATGAAGCTGTCGTGCTGGCAGCTTTGTTGCATGATGTTGGGCATGGTCCCTTCAGTCATGTATTGGAGCGAGCAATTTTGAATGAACATCATGAAAGCCTATCATTACAGATTATGCATTTACTCAATGCAGAATTTGAAGGAATGCTGGATCAAGCCATCTTAGTGTTTACTAATGCACATCCAAAGAAATTTTTGCATCAAATTATTTCAGGTCAAATAGATGTCGATAGATTAGACTATCTCACGAGAGACAGTTTCTATACAGGGGTTGTAGAAGGTAGGGTAGGGTATAACAGGATATTGAAGATGATGGATGTTCATGACAATAGATTGGTGGTAGAAGAAAAGGGTATGTATAGTGTTGAGAAATTTCTTATGGCTAGACGATTTATGTACATGCAAGTGTATTTACATAAAGTGGTTGTCATACTTGATGTCATGCTCAATTCTTTTTTAGAAAGATACCGAGATTGCTGTAATGCAAATAAGATTGTCTCTAGAAATAGGTTAACTGAAATTTTAGATATAACTTTGGGCGAACGAAATGCTGATCTCCTTGAGGATTTTCTGAAGATAGATGATATTGATATCTTTCAGTTGATTAAAGACGAAGCGGAGGGTGAAGATAAAATACTGAGTTTATTAGCCCAGAGTATTTTAAATAGGAGATTATTTTCAATTGAATTCTCAGATTTTCCCAAGCCAAGTGACTTCATTATAGATATGCGTCAAAAAGTGGCGCAAACGTTAAATATTGATGTTTCAGATACGAAATATTTTGTTCGGTCAGGAACTATCGATAATTTAACATATAGTAGAAAAGACGAAATCGAAATAAAGACGAAGCGAAAGGCCATTAAGCCTATCTCTTTTTTTGTAAAAAGCTTAGAATTTAATTTTTCCGAAAGGTCAGAGTATGTATGCTTTGCCAGAAATTAATTGTAGCTTTGCACGAATTTTACAAGGTAAACTAATTATTTATTAATAAAACCGTAATTATATCATGAGGAAACTGAACACGATTTTAACATCGTTGCTCGTTATTGCGGCATTTGTCGCATATGCCCAACCAGAACCGGGTATGCCTTCTGAACCAGGAAAATGTTACGCAAAGTGTCTTATCCAAGATACTTACACTACGGTAACTGAAGAAATACAAACTCAAGCTGCATCTTCAAGAGTGGAGATTGTTGCTGAGCAGTATGAAACAGTTACAGAAGAAGTATTATCAAAAGATGCTTCTACAACATTATCTGTTGTTCCTGCACAGTTCGAGACAGTAACAGAAGAAGTTCTTACTAAAGAAGCTTCATCTACACTGTCTGTTGTTCCTGCTCAATATGAGACAGTAACAGAGGAGGTATTGGTTAAAGATGCTTCTACAACATTATCTGTTGTTCCTGCTCAATTCGAGACAGTAACAGAGGAAGTATTGAAGAAAGAAGCTTCATCTACACTATCTGTTGTTCCTGCTCAATTCGAGACAGTAACAGAAGAAGTACTAACTAGAGAAGCTGGTAAGTCTGTTGCAACAACTTCTGCACAGTTTGAAACTGTAACAGAGGAAGTTATAGCTAAAGTACTTGCTCCAACTCTTTCTGTTAGACCTGCTCAGTGGGAAACAGTTACTGAAGAAGTTCTTCTTCAAGAAGCTTATACAGAATTAAGAGTTGTTCCTGCTCAATTCGAGACAGTAACAGAAGAAGTTTTAGTTCAGGATGCTTATGAGACAATCAGAGTTGTACCTGCACAATATGAAACTGTTTCTGAAGAAGTACTTGTTAAAGATGCTTACACAACTACAAGATCTTTACCTGCTATCACTGATATGAGTGGTCTTTTAGACGCTGTTATGGGTGGTGCTACTACTGTTAGATTCAATAATTCAGGACAAGTTGTTGGTACTGGTTCTGACGGGTCTTTGGGAGCTGGAGGAAACTCTGGGTCAGGTGCTGGATCTGGAATCTTCACAAGAACATTTTCTCAGCAAGAGTTAGAAGCTATTAGAAGCCTTAGTGGTTCTGGGGCTAGACTAACAAAGGATGAGTATGGTAATGTATATGCTACAAGAACAGAAGAAGTATTAGAAAAAGATGGTTATTCTACTTTAGCTGTTGTACCTGCTCAATATGAGACAGTTACAGAAGAAGTATTAGAGAAAGATGGTTACTCTACATTAGCTGTTGTACCTGCTCAATATGAGACAGTTACAGAAGAAGTACTTGAAAAAGAAGCTTCAACAACAATTAGAGTTGTGCCTGCTCAATACGAGACAGTAACTGAAGAAGTACTTGAGAAAGATGCGTATACAACTCTTTCAGTTGTACCTGCTCAATATGAGACAGTAACAGAAGAAGTACTTGTTAAAGAAGCTGGTTCTAGAATTGAAAAGAGACCTGCGCAATATGAAACTTATACTGAGCAAATCGAAACTGCTCCAGCTTCTCAGAAGTGGGTAAAGAAGAAAGCTGACAAAAATTGCCTTTCTGCTGATCCTAACGACTGCTTAGTTTGGTGTTTAGTTGAGACTCCTGCATCATACAGAACTGTTACTAAGAAAAGAAGAGTAGGTTGTGATGATGGTTATACTGACATGGGAGATGACTGTGTAAGAACTATCGATGTACCTGCTGAGTATAAGACAAGAACTTACCAAAGATTAGTAACACCTGCAACTACAACATCAAATGATGTAGCTGCTAAGTATGGTACAAGATCTTACCAGAGACTTGTTACTCCAGCAACTACAGAAGTTGTTGAGATACCTGCAAAATATGGTACAAGAACATACCAAAGACTTGTAACACCTGC
>JAHDEL010000009.1:53556-115417 GCA_020628855.1 Saprospiraceae bacterium
TTGAGATACCTGCAAAATATGGTACAAGAACATACCAAAGACTTGTAACACCTGCGACTACAACATCAAATGATGTAGCTGCTAAGTATGGTACAAGAACATATCAAACTTTAGTATTAGCTGCTGCTACAGAGACTTTTGATGTAGCTGCACAATACAAGACAAGAACTTACCAGCAAGTAGCAAGTCCTGCTACATCTGAGTCTACTACAGTTCCTGCTAAATACGAGACTAGAACATACAAGAGACTTTCTTCTCCTGCAACGACAGAAGTTGTTGAAGTTCCTGCTAAGTATGGTACAAGAACATACAAGAGATTGACTGCTGGAGCATCTGTTGAAGAAGGACCTTGTGGTTCTGTTTCTACAGGTGGAACAAGATTAGCTGTAAACTTCGGTGTAGGTAATGCTATTCTTACTGCAAACTCTGATTCAGAAATTACTAGAGTAGCTGCTAAGCTTAATGCTAGTGGTGAGTCTGCAAGAATTGTTGGACACACTGATAGTGATGGTTCTGAAGCGAGTAACTTAGATCTTTCTTCTAGAAGAGCTAAAGCGGTATACGATGCATTAATTGCAAAGGGTGTTTCTGCTTCTCAATTGAGTTATGAAGGAATGGGAGAATCTTCTCCAATTGCATCTAATGCTACTTCTTCAGGAAAAGCTCAGAACAGAAGAGTTGAGATGGTAACTGCTGGTAGTACTTCTGGTGGTGGAGACTGTACTCAATATACAACAAGAACATACCAAAGACTTGTAACTCCTTCTGGAGCTACTCAAGCAGATATTCCTGCACAGTATGGAACAAGAACATACCAGAGATTGACTAGTCCTGCGACTACAACTTCTGTTGAAGTTCCTGCACAGTACGGAACAAGAACATATCAGAGATTGACTAGTCCTGCGACTACATCATCTGCAGATGTTCCTGCTAAGTATACTACAAGATCTTACGAAAGACTTGCTAGCCCTGCAACTACTCAGTCTGCAGAGGTTCCTGCTCAATACGGATCAAGAACATACCAGAGATTATCTAGTCCTGCGACTACATCTTCTAATGATGTTCCTGCTAAGTACGAGAACAGAACATACAAGAGACTTGCTAGTCCTGCGACTACAAGAACTATCGAAGTACCTGCTCAATACCAGACAGTGTCTAAGAGAGTACTTGAGTCTCAAGGTGGGTTTACTGAGTGGAAAGAAGTTGTATGTGGAGATGCTCCTAATTATGATGATATTGTTAGACAAGTACAGAGTGCTCTTAATGCAAGAGGTTATGATGTAGGAGTTGCTGACAACGTAATGGGTGCTAAGACTAAAGCTGCTTTAGTTCAATTCCAGAAAGACAATGGTCTTCCAATCGGACAATTAGATTATGAAACACTTAAAGCTTTAGGTGTAAAGTAATATAGAGTTTCTCTAGAAGCTTAATGAAAGCCTCGGCAGATTTGTCGAGGCTTTTTTTTATGCCTATGCTTATTGTCTAGTTTCCTTTCTATATTTTTGGCACTTATTTTAAACAAAACCTAATCCTCATGTTTGATAGCCAAATACATGATCTGATAGAGCAAGAAAAGCAAAGACAGATTAATGGTGTAGAGTTAATTGCTTCTGAGAACTTTGCTAGCAAAGAAGTAATCGATGCTATGGCAAATGTGCTCAATAATAAATATGCTGAAGGCTACCCCGGAAAACGCTATTATGGTGGATGTGAGGTTGTTGACCAGATTGAGAACTTAGCTAAATCAAGATTGAATCAACTTTTCGGCACTGAATATGCAAATGTCCAGCCTCATTCAGGAGCACAAGCCAATGCTGCCATTTTTCTTGCTTGTCTTCAAGCTGGTGACACAGTACTCGGTTTTGATTTGTCGCATGGTGGTCATCTATCACATGGATCAGCTGTAAATTACTCAGGTAAAATCTATGATGCTCAGTTCTATGGGGTGGAAGAAGATACTGGAGTAATTGATATGGACAAGGTTGAGGCGAAGGCTCATGCCACTAAGCCTAAGCTCATTATTTGTGGAGCATCTGCATATTCGCAAGATTGGGATTATGCAAGGTTTAGAGCTATTGCTGATAGTGTTGGCGCTCTATTATTAGCAGATATTTCTCATCCTGCTGGACTCATTGCTACTGGACTCCTAAACAATCCCGTTGAACATTGCCATATTATTAGTACTACAACGCATAAAACGCTTCGAGGCCCTAGAGGTGGCGTAATAATGATGGGTAAGAACTTTGATAACCCATGGGGGAGGACAACAAAGAAAGGAAATCCAATAAAGATGTCTTCAATATTAAATAGTGGAGTATTTCCGGGTATGCAAGGTGGTCCGCTTGAGCATATCATTGCAGCTAAAGCTGTTGCATTTAATGAAGCACTGACACCACAATACAAGACTTATACTCAGCAAGTTATTAAGAATAGTCAAGCCATGGCATCAGCATTTATTGATGCAGGTTATAACATAGTAAGTGGTGGGACTGTAAACCATCTGATGCTGTTAGATTTGAGGAAGAATACATCTATTTCAGGTAAAGAGGCTGACGCAGCCCTGGGGCATGCTCATATCACAGTGAATAAAAATATGGTTCCGTTTGACGATAAGAGTCCATTCGTCACAAGTGGCATAAGACTTGGCACGCCTGCAATAACAAGCAGGGGTTTGGTAGAAAGCGATTGCCAAGAAATTGTTGGGTGGATAGATGCAATCTTAAAGGATCACAGTAATGAAAGTTTGATTAAAGATATCGGGACTAAAGTATCAAATAAGATGAGTCAATACCCTTTGTATCCATCAGTTTAAATAAAAAGTGTAAGGATATTCTCCTGGGTACTTTTCATAAAAACCTTCAAGAAAAATTTGACCTTTAGAAGCTTTCAATTGATTGAGTAATTGGCCTGAGGATGTGATTCTCTTTCCATTGATAGTCGTGATGATATACCCAGGATCCATGTTGGTCTCATGAATTGTAGAACCGCGAGCAATACTTACAACATAGATCCCTTCCTTGCCAAGTCGAATCTTTTCATTGCTATCAAGATCCCTTACTTCGAATCCTAAATCTGTAAACGTCTTATCTTTTCTGACAGATATATAGTCAGTTGTATTCAACTGATTGCGTAAGATGACATCCTTTTCGTATTCTTTATTCTCCCTAATGAAACTGAGAGTGACCTTATCACCAGGTCGATAGAGTGCGATTTGCTCTGTAAACATGGCAGTATTTGGAGTCGCAACACCATTTACTTTGAGAATAACATCATTTCTATTAATTCCTGCGTCAGCAGCAGCACTATTTGCTTCAACAAGATCTATCAACACCCCTGCATTGCTCATTAGGCCCAGTGAACGGGCAATTTCTGGAGTGATATTAAAGATATTGACACCTAGCCAGCCTCTTTGGACACTTCCATATTCTATGATGTCATAGGCTACTTTTTGGACGATATTGCTAGGTATGGCGAATGAAAATCCTTCATAGCTACCTGAATGACTTAAGATCGCAGTATTAATGCCTACAAGTTCACCATTTGAATTTACAAGAGCTCCACCACTATTACCTGGATTGATTGCAGCATCAGTTTGAATAAAGCTTTCGATTCCTTGTCGAGATAATAGGTTAATATCTCTGCCTTTAGCACTTACGATTCCTGCAGTTACACTGCTATGTAATTTGAAAGGATTGCCGACAGCTAATACCCATTCTCCTATTTGTAGGGAGTCAGAATTTCCGAAAGGTAGGAACTCCATTGCTGAGGACTCAATCTTTAATACTGCCAGGTCTGTCGATTTATCAAAACCTATGACATTACCTTCAAATTCAAATCCTCGATCATCGACTACTTTGATGTCTTTAGTACCATCTACAACATGGAGATTAGTGATAATGTGCCCTTGGCTACTAATGATAACACCACTGCCATTTGAATTTGATCTCGTATTACTCTGTTTACTTTTTTGATTTGCTGCTAAAATCGCTACTACAGAAGGTATTGATCGTTTTGCAGCGCTAATAAAATCAGTTGGGTGAGCTGAATAGAAATATTCACGCAAATTGCCTCCTAGGTTGAGATCCTTATTATTGACAACATAGGAGTAATTCTTCTCCATTTCTGAAGATTGAACCTTTGTACTCAAACCCTCATAGCACAAGATTGTTATCAAGCTAGTGATAAGACAAATACACAATGTGAAAACCCAATGCTTCATAACCTTAGAACGAAATTATGTCTCTATATTGTTCTTAATCGATGTTCAGATTAAACATCTAAGATACATTAAATAATTTTGTAATAGATAAATAGTTATTAATTAAAGAATTAGGTGGAATTTACGTTTTATAAATATCAAGGGACTGGAAATGACTTTGTCATGATTAATGGTATCAGCCAAACCTTAAATATGGATCTTTTTTCAGAGTCAAAAGTGCGGCAGCTTTGTGATAGAAGATTTGGTATTGGAGCAGATGGTTTGATCATCATGGAGAGGAGTGAGAAGGCGGATTTCAGGATGCTTTATTATAATGCAGATGGTAGACAAAGCTCAATGTGCGGTAATGGTGGACGATGTATTGTAGATTTTGCCATTGAGCAGGGTGTTGTTTTCGATCAATGTTCTTTTGAGGCTGTAGATGGAATGCACTTTGGGAAGAGATCTGAAAAACTCATAACTATATCCATGCAAGACGTGCATGATTTTGAGCATTTTATCAATGGTGACTACACGATTAACACGGGTTCGCCTCACTATGTTTCTGAAGTAGGTGATGTTGATCAAATAGACTTAATTGCCTTTGCTAAAGAAATCAGATATAGTGAAGCATATGCTGAAGATGGTATTAATGTGAATGTCGTGTCTAGCTCAGGAGAAGGATTGTCAATGCGTACTTATGAAAGAGGTGTCGAGGATGAAACCTATTCTTGTGGAACAGGTGTGACTGCAGCAGCTCTAGTGCATTCACTTAAGTCTAATCTAAAAGGTGAACAGTCACTTCAAATAGCAACTAAGGGAGGATTACTTCAGGTAAACTTTATTGCAAATACTAATCAATCATTCACCAATATTATGCTTAGTGGGCCAGTAGTTTGCGTTTATAAAGGCATTACCAAATTAGACTAATTGGAGTTTGCCATTTATCAAGTGATGGGTCAGGGTATTTTGCCCATAATAATAAGATATTTGACTCAAGTCTGATAAATTATCATGGATTTGGATATTGGCAATCTTCCCTTTTGTAATACTTCCATAATCATGCTGACATTCTAAGGCAGCTGCTGCATTGTATGTTACCGCATTGAATGCTTCTTCTGGTGTCATTTTCATCTTGATACATCCAAGTGATTGGACAAACTGCATATCTCCTGAAGGTGTGGAACCAGGGTTGAAATCTGAAGCAAGGACTAATCCCAGACCATAATCGATCATTTCTCTTGCAGCACCAAATGGGATACCTAAGAAGAATGAAGTTCCAGGTAATAGGGTAGGAATAGTCTTGCTACCTGCTAATGCTTCCCATTCTTTCTCTGTAGTACATTCTAAATGATCAACAGATATTGCATCGCATTCCACTCCAACCTGTACACCACCACTCACACCAAGCTCATTAGCATGGATCTTAGGCTTGAGACCATACTGGTTAGCAGCATTCAAGATTAAGCGCGTTTCGTCAATGGTAAAAAATCCTTCATCGCAAAATACATCGCAATACTCTGCTAAGTTTCTTTGAGCAACTTCTGGAAGCATTTCATTAATCAAGAGATCAATATAAGCAGCTCTGTTTGATTTGTACTCGAGAGGGATAGCATGAGCTCCAAGAAAAGTTGCCTTTATGCAGACATCAGTTTCTTCTTTGAGCAACTGGATGACCTCAAGCATTTTTATCTCGGATTCTTTAGTTAAGCCATAACCACTCTTTATTTCGACGACTCCTGTTCCGTGCGCAATCATCGAATTGAGTCTGAGCTTGGAAGCTTGATAGAGTTCTTCAACACTAGCATGTTGCATTGCTTTAGCAGAGTTGAGAATTCCGCCACCAGCTTTGGCAATCTCTTCATAACTCTTTCCTTTTATTCGCATGACATATTCCTCATGTCTGCTCTTCGGAAATACTATGTGTGTATGTGTATCCACATAGGAGGGTAGGGCAATTCCACCTTTGGCATCTAGAGTTTTGATTGCAGAATATTGTTGTGGTGGATGACCGGTCCCATATTCCACAATTCGCCCAGACTGAATATATATCCAAGCATTCTCCAATACTTCTACATGAGAAAAGTCCTTACCCTTTTTAAAAGAGTAAGGACTTTCTGATATTCCATAACATCTACCAATATTGGTAATGAGAATTGCATTGTTTTGACTCATAGGTCAAAGATAATTAAGACTAGTGCACAATCGCTTGGATCTCATGATCTCTTATCAATATTTTGCAAAAACTATTGGCTTCTTCGATGGTCTGAAATTGACCTAGAAGGACTTTGTAGAAAGTCACGCCGTCCCTATAATCAGCGATCACTAGTATTGGCTCGAGAAATTGCTTGCGAATTGCGTTTACATAAGAATAAGCTTCTCTATAGTCTGGGAACATTCCAATTTGCGCATTGAAAGTCTTTGTTTCTCTACTCAGCTTTTCTTTATAGTTTTTGTAAAGCTCCGCAAGCTCTTGCTCATCTTCCACAGTCTTATTTTGACCAGATGGCTTCACATTTGGAGGTCTTACTATCACTTTAGAATTATTGCCAGCGTGAAATTCAAGCAGGTTTCTTAATTTTTGCGCGTCAAGTGTTTCTTCGACTCTTTCAACAAGTTCGCCATCTTTATTAAATATTAAGAAGGTTGGAAGAATTCGAACACCAAATTTTTTCTTCAGTTCATAGCCTTCAGGCTTATCTATGTCTACCTTATAAGGTACATAGCTTTCCTCCATAAGCTCAACTACTTTGTTATCCTTAAAAGTAGATTCTTCCATCCACTTACATGGAGTACACCAATTAGCATAGAAGTCAACAAAGAATAATTTACCTTCTCCTTGTGCTTTTACTTTCGCAGAATTGAATGAGCCAACATAAAATTTAATATTTGATGAGGGTTCTGTAGGTAGTGTTGCCTCTACATTTGCATAAGCACTTGCAAATACAAACAAGAGAGCTGTCTGGGTAAAAATGTTCTTGAAGTAATTCATATCTAACAACTTTTAGAGGTGTAAAACTTTAGTTGTCAGATAAATGGCAAATAATATGCCGAAAAAATATAATATGTTTAATATGCTGTTAACTCTTAACATATTAAATTATAATTATATATAATGCTATAAATAGGAGTACTTTAGATCGACAAAACTTTAACTTCTCTTAGGGAGTATTTTTTCTTCATCTATTTGCAAAACAGCTCCTGGATTCATGTAAAGATGTGGAAGAGAATCTAAGTGAAAATTCGCAAAACCAATTCGAATTAGACGCAAAACTGGGAATCCAATAGCAGCACACATTCTTCTAACTTGCCTATTTTTTCCTTCAGTAATTGTAAGTTCTAGCCATGATGTTGGTATGGAATTACGCTGTCTAATAGGTGGGTTTCTTTCTACAATACTGAATCCATTTGATAGGATCTTAACCTCTGCTGGAAGACACCTATGCTCTTTCTTATTTATCCTGATCTTGATTCCACGACTTAATGGTAAAACCTCATTCGGAGTTGGTATCCCTTCTACTTGAACTAAATAGATCTTTTTCGTTTTAGAGTATGGACTAAGCAATTGGGCATTCAATTGACCTTTGTTTGTTAACATTAGCAGACCTTCTGTGTCTTTATCAAGTCTTCCTATTGGGTAAACATCTTTTTCAAAATCATAGTCTAGATCAGCAAGAGTGATGTGAGTTTCCACTTCCTTCGAAAACTGGCTAAGCATGCCATATGGCTTGAAGATGAGGTAGGTTGCCATAATCAGATTTTTCTTATGCCATCTGACTGAATTGTAATTTTTCTTGCTTTGTAGAGACTACCAATACCTCTCTTGAATGCTTTCTTACTCATTCCAAAGAATTGCTTAATTTCTTCAGGAGCTGATTTATCATTATAAGGAAGAAAACCAGCATGTTCATCAAGTTTGGTCAAGATTTCTTCTGCACTTACTCCTATATGTTCCACTCCTTGCACATTTAAGACTAAGTCTATTTTTTGATCAGGTCTTATTGTCTTAATATATCCCTTGAGTCTATCTCCTAAGGCTAAGGGCTTATGAACATCAGAGTGAAAAATCAGACCAAGATGTTCTTGATTAATGATTGCTTTGAATCCTAGATCTGATTTTTGATAAATCAATAGATCTACCTCATCATTGACTTGTAGGCTGCATTCTTCATTGTCAATGATATCTTCAATTTTAGTAGAACCAATCAACTTCGATTTGATTTCATCAATGTACATGTAGCAGACATAGGAATTGCCCTCTACCATTGGAGTCATTTGTTCGCTGAATGGCACAAAAAGATCTTTTGGCATTCCGATATCAATGAAGGCACCAAAAGGCGTAACTGATTTGACACTTAAGAATGCAAATTGATGTAAAGTGATAAGCGGTTCTCGTAACGAGCAGATAAGTCTGCCTTCCGAATCATGATAGACGAATACATTCAGAACAGAACCGGGCGGCGGCGGCACTTCAAATTCATTAGCTGGTAACAAGATTCCACCGTCTTCTTGCTCGTCTACCCCTAGGTAAGCCCCATGCACTTTATTCCTCAGAACGGTAAGTTGATTGATTTGACCTAGTTTCACCGTCTTTTGCTTTTGTTTGACGATGGACGTCTTTTTCTACTATAAGACTTTCGAGAACCACCTCTTTGTCCTTTTGGGTTATAGATTGGTCCATCACCTAAGTCATTTGGCAAATTCAATTTCATCACTTCTTGCTCAATCAATCTTTCGATTTTGCCAAATTTATGCATATCATCTTCATTAATAAATGTCAAAGCAACCCCTGTAGCATCTGCTCTTGCAGTTCTTCCTATTCGATGCACATAATCTTCGGCATCTCCTGGGACATCATAGTTAATAACAAGATTAATTCCTTTAATATCTATTCCTCTGGATAAGACATCTGTGGCGACTAATACTCTGGTTGTTTTAGCTCTGAATTTGCGCAAAGCAAGTTCTCTATCCTCCTGTCTTAAGTCAGATGATACTGCTTGTACTTCATATCCCTGGTTAGAGATTGCCCTAACTATGTCATTGACTTTCTTTTTCGTCGATGTAAATATGATTATCGATTCATAATTAGGTTTGTCGTTAATCAATCTCCTTATCAGACTTGATTTTTGGTTATCATAGACTACATAGGCACCTTGCAGAACACCAGCAGCTGGCTTTGATATGGCCAATGAAATCTCTTGATAATTTTTCAAAATTCCTTTTGCCAGTGTTCTTATTTTTGGAGGCATTGTAGCGCTAAACATCAATGTTTGTCTGTCTTTTGGAAGGTGACTTTCAATGAGTTTTATGTCTTCATAAAAACCCATATCCAGCATACGATCAGCTTCGTCTAATATGAGGTAGTTAATAGCTGAACAGTCCACATAACCCATATTGAGATGGGAAATGAGTTTTCCAGGTGTCGCCACCACAATATCCACTCCACCAATTAGTGCTTTCTTCTGATCTACAAATTCTTTGCCATCTCCACCTCCATAAATACTTATTGAGCTGATTCCACTGAAATAAGCAAAAGCTTGGATTTGTTGTTCGATTTGGAGGGCTAGTTCCCTTGTTGGGGCAATAACCATTGTTGAGATCTTTCCCCTTTTCTGGTTTTCCAGTAGATTCAATACAGGAAGAATGAAGGCTGCAGTTTTACCAGTTCCGGTTTGCGCACAAGCTAATAAATCATGTTTAGCAAGTATCAATGGTATTGCTTGTTCTTGAATAGGCGTAGCTTCTTTAAAGCCCATGTAAGATAGACCTTCAAGTAAGGTTTCGTTTAATCCAAGTTCTGCAAAGGTCATGCTCATGTATTATGCCACAAAAGTAGCTTTATTTGGGTAGACACAGAGTACAAATAAAAAAAGGATGGTAAGAACCATCCTTTTTCAATTTATGCATTCATTTGCGGTATTCGCAATGTTTGTCCAGGATAGATCTTGTCAGGATGTTCTAACATTGGCTTATTTGCTTCAAAAATAACGTTATACTTCATCGGATCGCCATAGACTTTTTTGGAAATCATGGATAAGGTATCTCCCGACTCAACCACATGGAATATAGCTTCAGGTTCAGGATTCGTAACAGTAATATTATCTTCTACGCATCCGACACAATCTATATTTCCCATAGCTAAGATAATCTTTTCACGATCCGCATTTGTAGCAGTTGTACCAGAAACCGTTACCATTTCCGAAACTTCTACATTCAAATCATTGACTGGAATTCCTAATCTTGCTACTTCTTCTTTTAAAAGATCAGTTTTGGTAACAGGTGCAGGTGCGTTTGCCACTTCAACTGTTTCTTGTTTTTTGCCGAAAAGTTTTTTTCCAGCTCCTTTAATAAATGAAAATAAACCCATGTTACTATTTTTTTGAGATTAATAAATACGTAGTTGATACCCTCTTCAGCAGAGAAAGGTTCCGCTGAATACAAAAAAAGAATATTTTCTTTTCCCTCTGGGTAAAAGTACACTTTAGCAATTGGTTAAATCATTAGGATGCAAAATTTTTGTTGTTGAATAAGTCATACTAAGCATGGCTCATTTGAGCAATAGTTTTCCTTCTATTTTTATACCTTGCGCTTTGATTTAAGAAATATGTCCAGAAAAAATGCTGCAATAACAGGAGTAGCTGGTTTTGTCCCAGAAAGAAAGCTTACCAATCATGATTTAGAGCAGATGGTGGAAACCACTGATGAGTGGATTTATACCAGAACAGGAATCAAGGAACGAAGAATCTTGGAACCAGGGCTAGGTTTGTCTCACATGGGTGAAAAAGCGGTGAATGAGCTCTTACAAAAAACTCAAACATCGCCTGAAGATATTGATCTTATCCTTTGTGCAACTATCACAGGAGATATGATATTTCCCGATACTGCTAATCAGATTGCAGTAAAAGTTGGAGCTACCAATGCATTTGGCTTTGACATAAATGCAGCTTGTTCAGGATTTCTCTATGCACTCCATACAGGAGCCAAATTTATTGAATCTGGAACGTACAAGAAGGTGGTAGTCGTTGGTGGTGATGTTATGTCTAGTATTATAGATTATACAGATCGTACTACCTGTGTCATTTTTGGTGATGGCTTAGGTGCAGTATTGCTTGAACCCAATGACCAATATGGGATTCAAGATGCAATACTTCAAGCGGATGGAAGTGGAGTAGAATATCTACATGCAAAATCAGGTGGGAGTAAAATGCCAACATCTGAAGAAACTGTTGCACAAGGATTGCATTATGTTTATCAAAATGGAGGTCCAGTTTTCAAAAGAGCAGTTCAAGGCATGTCTTCTACTGTCAAGCAAGTGATAGAGCAAAACAATCTAACAAAAGAAGAGATTGATTGGGTTGTACCTCATCAAGCCAATATGAGAATCATTAATACAGTAGCTAGTCAACTTGATTTTCCTCTAGAAAAAGTGATGCAGAATATCGAATACTTAGGCAATACAACAGCTGGCACACTCCCGCTTTGCCTGAGGGACTATGAGCCACAATTAAAACCTGGAGATAAGATTGTCCTCACAGCATTTGGTGGTGGATTTACCTGGGGAGCACTCTATCTAACTTGGGCTTATGAAGGAAAGAATTTTTCTTAGATGAATCCTTTTTAAAAATCATGGTATCGAATCGTTATATTTGTGCTTCTCAAATTTAACATTACTCAATGGCTTCAACATCTGATATTAGAAATGGATTATGCATAAATCATAATCATGATGTCTACTCTGTAATCGAATTCTTACATGTAAAACCTGGTAAAGGCCCAGCTTTCGTAAGGACAAAACTCAAGAGTTTGACTACAGGAAAAGTGTTAGACCAAACCATTCCAGCAGGACATAAAATCGATGTAGTCAGAGTAGAGAGAAGGAAGTTCCAATATCTCTACAACGACGACACAGGATATCACTTCATGGATAATGAAACTTTTGAACAAGCGATGATATCTGAAAAACTCATTGATAGACCAGGCTTTTTGAAGGAGGGTTCAACAGTTGAGATTTTATTTCATGCAGAGAAAGAAACACCTCTTACTCTAGATATGCCGCAGTATGTGGAAATGGAAATTACTTACACAGAGCCAGGAGTCAAAGGAGACACAGCCACTAATGCAACCAAACCTGCAACTATTGAGACAGGTGCAGAGGTGCGTGTTCCACTTTTTATCAATGAAGGTGATAAAATTAAAATTGATACTGCCACTGGCAATTATATGGAAAGAGTAAAATAAGCAATATGACTTTCAAGGAAATTCAAGATCTTATCAAGTTAGTTTCGAAGTCAAATCTTTCAGAGTTTAAGTTGACAACTGAGAAAGTGGATCTGACCATAAGAACTGAAGCATATAACAAAGGAGGAAAAGGAACTCCACAATTTGTAAGTATGCCTCCTCAACAAATAGCAGCTCCGGCTCAGCCAGTAGCTGCTCCCGCTCCACCTGCAGCAAGCCCAGCAAAGACTGAAGCAAAACCAGCATCAGATGATACATCTAACTTGTTGGAAGTGAGATCACCAATTGTTGGTACATTTTACAGATCATCTGGACCTGACAAACCACCATTCAAAAAAGTGGGAGACACAGTCGCTATTGGAGATGTCGTGTGTATTGTTGAAGCTATGAAACTGTTCAATGAAATTGAAAGTGAAGTAGCTGGAACAATCGTGCAGGTTTTGGTTGAAGATTCCTCACCAGTTGAATATGACCAAGTACTTTTCTTAGTTGACCCGAGTTAACGGTCGATTGACCAAATATCAAGAGCATGTTTGAAAAAATATTGATCGCTAATAGAGGTGAAATCGCATTGCGTGTAATTCGTACCTGCAAAGAGATGGGTATTAAGACTGTAGCAATTTACTCTAAGGCAGATGCTGAAAGTCTACATGTAAGGTTTGCAGACGAAGCTGTTTGCATCGGTCCTGCGAGTTCTGCTGAAAGTTATTTGAGCATACCTAAGATTATGGCTGCTGTAGAAATTACTAATGCGGATGCAATTCATCCTGGCTATGGTTTTCTGGCAGAAAATGCTGAATTTGCTGAGATTTGTAATGAATATGGTGTCAAATTCATAGGTCCTAGTGCTCATATGATTAGGATGATGGGTGACAAAATCACCGCAAAAGATACAATGGTTAAGGCCAATGTTCCAGTCATACCTGGTTCTGATGGACTATTAACTAATACAAAGGATGCACTCAAACTTGCTGAAGAAATAGGATATCCGATTATACTAAAAGCAACAGCAGGAGGAGGTGGTAAAGGTATGCGTGTTGTCTGGGAGGCTGATAAACTGGAAGAGGAGTGGGAAAAGGCTAGAACAGAGGCTAAAGCTTCGTTTGCCAACGATGGTATTTACATGGAAAAGTTCATCGAAGAACCAAGACATATCGAATTCCAAATAGTTGGAGATCAATATGGAACAGTTGTTCACTTATCTGAAAGAGATTGTTCAATACAAAGAAGGCATCAAAAGTTGGTGGAAGAATGTCCTTCACCATTCATGACACAAGCACTAAGAAAGAAAATGGGTGAAGCAGCTGTCAATGCTGGTAAAGCTATTGATTACGAAGGTGTAGGTACAGTGGAGTTTCTTGTTGACAAATACAAGAACTTCTACTTTATGGAGATGAATACTAGAATTCAAGTGGAGCACCCAGTCACAGAAGAAGTGATTGACCACGATCTGATAAAGGAACAAATCAAGGTTGCAGCAGGAGAGAAAGTATCTGGTAAGGATTACTTTCCAAAAATGCATGCGATAGAATGCAGAATTAATGCTGAAGACCCCTATAATGACTTCAGACCAAATCCAGGAAAGATTACTTCTTTTCATAGCGCTAAGGGACAGGGAGTGCGAGTTGACACCCATGTGTATGCAGGATACTCAGTTCCTCCGTATTATGATTCTATGATTGCCAAACTCATCTGTAAGGCTCAAACAAGAGAAGAGTGTATCAAGAAGATGAAACGAGCACTTGATGAATTTATCGTAGAGGGAATCCGAACTACTGTGCCTTTCCACAGACAACTGATGGATAATGAGGATTTTGTGAAAGGCAATTTCAATACTGGGTTTCTTAATAACTTCGAATTAAAAGAACTCGAGTAATATTCACGTTACACAAGGGTAACTTTCATCATTATGTCAAGATTCTTAAGGCTAATTGCTAGACTTAAAGACTACAAGGCGTATGTCTATCTGAGCATTCTGTGCAACATATTGATGGTGGTATTTACAGTGGTAAGTATACCGTTAATTATACCCTTTTTTCAGATCTTATTCGAACGTGAACCTCCAGCAAAAGTCGCCCCTGCAGATGCAAGTATTTTAGATCAAGGGAAAAATATTTTTATAGATCTCCTAAATACTTATGATAAAGAGACAGCGCTGATCTATGTTTGTTTAGGTATTGCAATCTGTTTCTTTCTCAAAAATCTGTTTAGATATTTAGCGCGATATTTCTTGACACCTATTCGAAATGGTATAGTCAGAGACCTGAGAAAAGAACTCTTTTCTAAATACTTATCTCTTCCTGTAGACTACTTTTCAGAAGAAAGAAAAGGTAGCTTGATCACAAAGTTGACTGCAGATGTCATGGAAGTGGAGATGAGTATTTTGCAATTTATTCAAGCAATATTCAAAGATCCGCTTTTAATAATAGGAAGTATTGGATTTATGCTCTATGTGCATCCAGGGCTTACTGTCTTTGTTTTCTTTTTGATGATCTTTTCAGGTATTCTGATCAGCACAATTTCTCGGAGATTGAAACAACAGTCCAAGGCAGTTCAAGAGTCTCTTTCTGATCTTACTTCCACTGCTGATGAGGCCATTACAGGAATGTCAGTGATTAAAGCTTTCAATGTCCAAGATATTTGGAAAGCAAATTTTGGAGCATTTAATGAGAGGTATCGGTCAATAATGAATAGACTTCTTTGGCGAAGAGATCTCTCTTCACCTTTGGCTGAGTTTTTTGGAGTTGGAGTAGTCATCATTGTACTGTATTACGGAAGCCACTTAGTCTTTAATGATGCTATTACTCCTGAAGTTTTCTTTGCTTTCATATTTGCATTTTATAATGTCATCGAACCGAGTAAATCACTAAGTAACACTTATTACAACGTTCAAAAAGGTATGGCAGCTGTCGATCGAATTGACGATGTTTTACTTTTGCCAAATGAGGATGATGACAAGGATTATCCAATAAAACGTCTTGATCAATTCAAAGAAAGCATAGAATTCAGAGATGTTTACTTTAAATATCCTGGAGAAGAAAAGATGACAATTGCTTCTATGAACTTAGTCATCAAGAAAGGAGAAAAGATCGCATTGGTAGGAGCATCTGGATCTGGAAAGTCAACCGTCCTGAAGCTCTTGTTAAAATTCCATCTTCCTTCCAAAGGTCAAATTCTTTTGGATGGAAACGACATTGAAGACATTTCTAATTTTACGCTGAGAGGATTAATAGGTTGGGTCACTCAAGAAGCATTTCTGTATAATGCAAGTGTCAAGGAAAATATCATTTTTGGAAGAGAGGAAATTACCCCTAAATCTGTGACGGAGGCTGTGGAAATGGCCCAAGCTAGCACATTCATTTCGACTAGTCCAGGCGGACTAGAAGCCTCTGTGGGAGAGCGAGGTAATAAATTTAGTGGCGGAGAAAAACAACGGCTTTCAATTGCTAGGTCTTTGGCAGGTAATCCAAGCATATTGTTACTTGATGAACCTACTTCAGCGTTGGATCCTAAAGCTGAGCATAATGTGACACGTGCATTACAGGAGGCAATGAAGGGCAGGACGAGTATCATCATAGCTCATAGAATGTCCACAATTATTAATGCAGATAGAATTATTGTCATGGATGAGGGTAAGATAGTTGGAGTTGGAAGTCATGCAGAACTCTTGAAAACAAATCGTATTTATCAACAGTATGTAACTTTACAAAATAGCAATGCTGAGAGGACTTAATCTCATAATCATAACTTGCTTTGCCTTAGATGGCTTTGGCCAGAGATTTATCAGTGAGATAAATTTGGGTAATTCGAATGATAGTATTTGGGTAATAGAGGAATACTATCCTAAGCAAGTCAGTACTCCAATAATTGGTGATGAGATTTATGATTTTTCGTTTGTTGGTGCTTCCTGTGGCAAACTGATGCAGATTTCTGCTAATGATTCTGTTCTACAAGGCAGTTATGAGCAGAAAGAAATCTATAAGTTTAATGTTAGTAAGAGTGGACTCAAAGAACTCATCCCTATTGATCTGATTGAAAAGTTTGAGCAATTTGAGATTCTGTTAATCGAACCCAGAAAAGTACAGCCATTACTTAGTTTTCCTCTCAAAGAAGGAACGAAAGAAAGTGTGGGTAGTTGGCAAATACATTTAAAACCGAAAAGGACTTCAACCTTTTCAAAGTATGATAGCATAAGAGTTGATATTAGCGCAGTTCAGAATGTTGAGATAGCAACGAGTCAAGAAGTGCTTTTCCCTTTTGGGAAGAGAATAGCTGTCCCAGTAAAGATTGCTTCATCTTATACGATAAATGAGGCAACCGGATACAAGGACGGGTCACCTGAAGAAGCCAAGAATGGAAGCTCTATGCTTACAGCAGCAGTGTCGATAAGAGAACTCATCTTCAATACTTATAGAGGAGCTTTATTGGCTGATGTTTCGTACCAATCACACCGTATAAAGAGGGTACGGATACTTGAAGAGTCTCGAGCAAATTCAAAGTATCGCAAGTGCAATGTCACTGATGCAGCTTTTCAATTGTATCCCAATCCTAATTATGGGCAGATGAACATTTATTTGAGCAATCCTCAGTTAGGTAAATATAGACTTTCGGTAATGAATGTGATTGGCAAAGAGCTCTATGCATTGACCTTAGATCATCAGAATACTATCTCAAATTTCAATGTTGAGTTCCCAAACATTCATAAAGGGACATATTTATATTCGATAATTGATCCTAGTGGCAATAGACTATACACAAGAAGGCTAATGATTATTGGTCTGTAAGTTTAACTGCATTGACATCTTGATTAAGGACTTGAAGTCTACCTCGAACATCATCAGATAATTCTTCCTGCACCCTCCCTCCAAGATGCTTATTCAGAAATCGTTCAGATTCAGCATAAAGTGCAAAATTGTTTAGAGGTTTTCTAAATCCGTGTCCTTCATCAAGTGCTAATAAGTAGGTTACAGGCTGTCCGTTATCCCTCAAGGCAACAACAATTTGATCAGATTCTGCCTGCTTTACCCTTGGATCGTTAGCACCTTGCACTATCAGTAATGGTCTTACCATGTTTTCAACACTAAACAGTGGACTTGCTGCTTTTAGTAAGGCTTGCCCTTCTTCAGTTGCAGGATCACCAACCATTTCATAGAGCCATTTTCTACCAGACTCCCAATAAGGCGGTATTGATTCCAGCAATGTAAAGAGATTGCTCGGTCCGACTATATCTATTCCACAAGCATACAGAGTAGGAGTAAAAGCGAGGCCAGCTAGTGTTGCATAACCACCATAGGAACCTCCCATAATACCTATTTTATCAGCAGCAGCAATTGAGTTGTTTACAAGATAATGATAACCATAAGTGATGTCATCTTGCATTAAGCGCCCCCATTGCTTGTCTCCAGCATTGAGGAAGGCTTTACCATATCCTCCGCTAGCTCTAAAGTTAGGTTGAAGAACGGCATAACCTCTATTGGCAAGAAATTGCACCAATCCACTATATCCCCATTGGTCCCGAGGTCCTTTCGGCCCTCCATGCACAAGGATAATTGCGGCATTACAAGCTATATCTTCATTTGGTAAGGTCAAATAAGCAGGAATAGTTAATCCATCTGAACTAGCATATGCAATGCACTGCATCACGCAGAGGTGTTCTTCTATGGATTCAAGTTTAGGTTTTGGCACATACTGTAGCCAAAGTTTCTTTGTCTTTCTATCGAAGCAGTAGACTTTTGAAGCATATCTGTCACCATAAACAGCAACCAAGCATTTAGAGTAATCAGAAGTGAAGCTAGTGAAGCCAATTTCATGATCTTCAAATTTTGATTGGAGAAAATCAAAATCAGATTGCCATTCAGCATCTTTAAAGTAGCGCACCTTTTTATCATAGAGATAAGATGTGGCAATAACTTCCCTACTATTTTCGTCAATCCAAAGACCACCAAAATCCACCTTGTCTTTTGGATCTGACTCTACTTTTGTAAGACTGCCATCCGTAGTATTCATAGTGAATAGGGTAGAAAAATTGATCGAGCCTTTATTTGTCACAAAATAACATGAACTATTATCTGAGGACCATCCTGCTATGTATGCGTGTGCCTTCAGCGAATGTTCAAAAATCATAGTACCAATTTTGTTTTCACTTATGGTAAGAAATTGAGTTGCTCCATCCTCATTCGATCTTGACACAATGCGCAGTTGTTCGTCCCAATCAAAGTAATAGTGAGTGAGTCTTTGTTCATTTTTATAAATGAGTTGAAGTTCTCCCGATGCGATATTTAGGGTATAGAGATCATGCCAAGCTTTATCTCTGTCATTTAGACCGATGTAAAGTAAATCGTGATCTTGCTTTGATACTAGATATATCTGTGCAGTTACTTCTTTGAGATTAGTAAGATTTCGGCTTATTGGATTTTCTGGTGCATTAAGTGATGCATTATGATTGACTGCAAAGATGTTGTAGTTTTCGTCTCCATTATTATCGTTGATATAGAGTAAGTACTCGCTATCTCTACTCCAAAATGTTGTAAGAATTGGTGTTTTACTCTTTGTGAGTAGTGTCGCATCCTCAAATGGAGCATCAAAATCTTTCACCCAAAGATTTAAGATACCTTGATGCTCTTTGAGAAAGGCAATTTGCTTTCCATTAGGGCTAAGTTTGCCATTTGCAATCTCTGGATTGCCAAAGAATATTTTTCTATCAATAAGGGGGGTAGTTGCTGTCATCTTTCTAATTTCAGATGACAAAGATAACCCCCTGAAGTGATCTCAGCGTTTAACTCCCTAATGCTTCTTTGTACAGGATAGGAGTTGGATACTCTTCTTTCATAACGTGCCTCATTACATCAAAAGAAGTCACAACACCTTTGAGCTCATTATTGAGATTTACCACAGGTAATGTTTTGAATCTTTTGTCCATGAAGAGTTCAGCGGCTGTTCCAACTTTATCTTTTGGGGTGATTTTGATGACCTTCTTATTCATTACATCTTTGACTCGCTTAGATTCAGCTTCTGGCGATTTTCTGAGTTCCTTCCACATGTCATATGTGGTAATCATCCCTAAAAGCTGACCATCTTCAGCGACAGGTAATTGTTGATATTTGTTCTGTAGCATGTAATCAGCTAATTCTGATAAAGTCTGATTAGGGTGAGCTATATCAGGATTAATAGTCATAATCCTTCTGACTTCTTCATTCATCATGGTTGGAGAAATTTAATTGTTTTGAAAATAGTATCTATAAGATAGAATAAAATTTGGAATTCCGCAACCTGTGTAGTATAATATTTGATTGAATATTATAAGAATTATTAGCAACAGTGATTCGTATCTTTGTGCATCATGCAATGGACAACCTGTTTTTCTGAGAAATCAATTGATGCACCAAGGAAATCTTCTGGAGCGAGATCTCATTTTCAGAGAGATTATGACCGATTGATTTTCTCTTCACCATTTCGTCGACTACAGAGTAAGACACAAGTATTTCCTTTGCCAGGAAGTAAGTTCGTCCATAATAGATTGACACATTCATTAGAGGTGGCAAGTGTGGGTCGTTCTCTGGGATCTATGATAGGAGATTTTCTGGCAGAGCAGGTGATACCAAGTGGTGCAACTGCAGCAATCAAATTCTACAAGCATGATCTTGACTTTGTCATTGCTTCAGCTTGTCTTGCACATGATGTAGGAAATCCAGCTTTTGGACACTCAGGAGAGAAAGCTATAAGCAATTACTTTATTGAAAAAGAAGGAGATAGCTTTGAAGGTAATATATTGAAATCTTACTTCTCACCAAGTGAGTGGTCAGATCTTATCAATTTTGAAGGCAATGCGAATGCATTACGACAATTGACTAAGAAATTTAAAGGTAAGAGTCAAGGTGGTCTTGGGTTGACTCTGACAACACTTGCATCGATGCTCAAGTACCCATGTGCTTCTCATCAAATAAATAGAAAACAGAAGCACTTAAAAAAATACGGCTATTTTCAAGCCGATAAGGAAGCATTTTTACACATTGTAGAAGAACTAGGCATGCTTGCTGATCCTGATCAAGCGGGCGCTTATTTAAGGCACCCTTTTGTTTACATTGTTGAGGCAGCCGATGATATTTGCTATAGCATCATTGATATGGAAGATGCCCATAGACTAGGGATATTATCATATGAAGAGATCAGTAATTCATTCTTGTCAATATTCAAAGAGTTAGCTGGTAACGATTTTGAAAGAACGGCAACTAATGCCGATGCAATTCAAGATAAGAATGAATCCGTTGCATACTTAAGGGCAAAGCTGATCAATGCCTTAGTAGAAGCTAGTTTTGGAGTCTTTAAAGAAAATTATGAAGCAATATTGCAAGGTACTTTTAATGAGACTTTATTTGGAGTCATTGAGCAAGGTACACCTGCATTGAAAGAACTGGCGACAATATCTCTCGAAAAGATCTATCGAAACACTCAAGTATTAGAGATAGAGTTGGCTGGATATAATCTCATGTATCAATTATTAGATCTCTACATACCTGCGGTCTTGTCTAATACTAGAAAGCCACAACAAGAAACAGTATTGAGGTTAATGCCTCAACAGTTTACAGGTGATATAAACAGCAATTCTTATTATTTGAGAGTCATGAATGTTATTGATCATATTTCAAGTATGACCGATATCTTTGCAACTGAGCACTTTAGGAAGCTGAAAGGCATAGTAATTGCATGAAATTGAATTAAATCTGATTATTCTAAACACTTTAACTAGGAGCTTATGAAAGGCATGGTATTTACGGAGTTCATGGAAATGGTCGAGGGGAAATTTGGCTATGAAATGGTCGATAAAATTATTGTAGACTCAGGAGTAGAATCAAAAGGAGTCTATACTTCAGTTGGCACCTACCCGCATTCAGAAATGGTGCAGCTTGTTTTTTCATTGAGCAAGCTTTCTGAGGTAGAAGTACCAAAATTGTTACATGCGTTTGGGAGATATTTATTTGATACTTTTTCTAAACATTATGCTACATTTTTCGAAGATGTTGATAATGCGTATGATTTCTTTGAGTCCATCGAACAATATATTCATGTAGAAGTCTTAAAACTCTACCCTGATGCAGAATTACCGAAGTTCTATACTGAAAAAAGAGACGAAAAAGAACTTCATCTTGTCTATCAAAGTGAAAGAAAGATGGCTGACTTTGCACTAGGTCTCCTTGAAAAAGGCCTTGAGTACTTTAATGAGGAAGCTACAATTGAGGTCAAGTCTTTAGCTGAAGATGGAAGTAAAGTCTTATTTCTCATTAGAAAATAATGTCTGAATTAGAATATATTCAACGTCGGGTAGATCGAGAGATTCAAGCCAGAAAACATGCAGAAACTATTCTGGAGCAGAAAGCCCTTGAATTATTCGAAGCAAATATTAGACTTTCTAAACTCAATGAACAGTTAGAGCAACGAGTTGAAATACAAGAAAGACAATACAAGCAGCTTGTTGAAGAAGCTTCTGATTTTATATTCAATTTTTCACCTGAATTAGTACTTACTTTTGTTAATAATCAAGCAATAAAACTTAGCAATCTCAGCAAGGATGAACTCCTTGGAAAACCAATTGCTGATTTCATTCATAATGATCATAAAGAAGAAGCGAGAGAGTTCTTTAGAAGATTAAGGGATGGTGAGTCTGAATCTAGTTATGTAGAGTTTCCAATTGTTTTCGATACAAGTCATCACATATGGCTAGGAATGAATGTCAATATAGTTCAAGAAGACAATGCTTCGTATTATTCTGTCATCGGTAGGGATATAACCCAAAGAAAACTAGTAGAGAAAGAACTGGCGCTTGCAATGTCAGGTCTTGAGAGAAGTGAGTATAAATATAGAGGTATAATACAGAATCTGAACTTAGGAATGGTCGAGTTAGATTCTGAAATGCGCATAGTGCATGCTAATTCAACCTTACTGGAAATGATAGGTTATACCATCGATGAACTTCAAGGCAAAAGACAAGAAGAAATCTTTGTCGAAAAGGACAATTTACCTGAGTTTTTGCAGCAAGAACGAGTAGATCCCGATACTATAGAACCAGTCTATGAGTTAAGATTGACATCTAAAAATGAGGACACCTATCATACTTTGGTTAGTGTTGCTCCTATTCATAATATTGAAGGAGATCCAGCAGGACTTGCTTGCATTCACTATGATATTTCTGAACTCAGAAGGTTAACAGATGACCTTAGAATAGCGAAAGATATTGCTGAAGGAGCACAGAAAGCAGAAAAGAAATTCCTGGCAGTGATGACTCACGAAATGCGGACACCACTCAATGCTATAGTGGGTATGTCACACTTGCTAAAGGACACAACTTTGGATGAAGAGCAAGCAGAGTACATTCATCTGATCACAAATGCAGCCGATATTCTGCAGTCACTAGTTTCTGATGTTCTCGATATTTCTAAGATTGATGCTGGAAAGGTTGAAGTAAACTTTGAAGAAGTAGAACTCAATGAAATATTAAATAATACAGCCAAATCAGTCCGAGTCAAGCACCCTAACCCCAAAGTAGAACTCCTCTACCAATCATCCATTGGATCTGAGGTTTGGTCTAGGTCTGATAAACAGCTTATTCAACAGATTGTAACAAATTTATTAGATAATGCGATGAAATTCACACACGAGGGTAGTGTGAAATTGTTATTAGAGAATGGCAAGAATGACTGGATTAGAATAGCAGTTGAAGATACAGGAATAGGGATTTCAGAATCCCGGATAGATGCCATCTTTGAAGAGTTTGAGCAAGCAGATGCAAGTATTCAGGGTATCTATGGGGGAACAGGATTAGGACTTTCTATTTCAAGAAAATTGGCAGGTCTTCTGAATACAGAATTGATAGTAAACTCTAAAATAGGCCAAGGGACAACCTTTTATTTCGACCTACCTCAGCTTGAAAAAGTCAACAATCAACAAACTCCTAATCAAATTAGTGAAGTCTCTGATACTTCAAACTATGTGCTTGTTGCAGAAGATAATTTGATGAATCTCAAGTATGTAACAAAATTACTAGAGAAGAAAGGATTCAAATTTGCAGTTGCAAAAGATGGTAAAGAGGCGATGGAAAAGTCAGATCAAGAGTCTTTTGATATTATTCTGATGGATATCCAAATGCCATTTGCTACAGGACATGAAGTGACAGAATATATCAGGAAGGGAGATGGTCCAAATAAAAAAACACCAATAATTGCTCTCACAGCATCAACCTTAGCAAGTCAAAGACAGAAGTCAATAGAATCTGGAATGGATGAGTTCATATCTAAACCGTTCTCTCCAGATACTCTATTTAGTTTGATGGATCAATTGGCTGGTAAGGAATCGGATAAGAAGTCGAGTACATTAACCATTGATCAAGATTATATTACTGCATATTATGGCGAAGATGTAGAGTATAAATTGGATATGTTCAACACATTTTTAGAGAGTACTCCATTCGAGCTAGAAAAACTAATCAGGTTAGCAGCAGAAGGAGACCTGGATAAGCTATCTCAAGTTGCACACAAGATTAAGCCCACATTCACAATGGTGGGGTTTCCCCAATTGACTAACCTGATGAAAGAAATTGAGCAATCTGCCAGGAATAAAGAAGAATCTGTACGTGAAATAGTTCAAGTCAAATATTCAGTACTCAAAGACGCTGTTGAGATGATCAAGAAAGAAGTCTCTGAGTTGCAGGAAAAGCAATAATTATGAAATTAAAGACTCTTATAATAGATGATGAAATCATGGCAAGGAAAGCCATGCATAAGTATTCTGAAAACAACCCGCATTTACAAGTTATTGGAGAGTCTGAAAATGCAGAAGAAGCATTAAAAGTGATGGACAAATTGGAGGTTGACCTGATGCTATTGGACATCGAAATGCCTGGTATGTCTGGTCTCGAGCTCCTGGATAAACTGCCTTACTTCCCACATGTAGTGTTTACCACTTCCAAGGCCGAATATGCTTATGATGCATTTGAGTATGATGTAGTTGATTTTCTCAAGAAGCCTATTACTAAGCCAAGATTCGACAAGGCAATTGATAAGGTTATTACACAAGTAGAAAAAGAAGAGTCGATTGCTTCTCAAAGTGCAAAGCGTGAGATGTATATCCGAGAAGATGGGAAGTACATACGTATTCCTTTTGACACTATTCTTTACTTCGAAAATGTGGGTGATTATATCAGTATCAAGACCACAAACGGCAATCATATTATGCATGGAGCCCTAAAGAGTCTCGACAATAAATTAAGTAATCCTAATTTTCTCAAAGTCCATAGATCATTCATAGTCAATATGGAGAAAATCAAAGATATAGAAGACAATACTTTGGTCATTGACAAAAAAGTAATCCCAATAAGTCGGGCGCATAAGCCAATCTTGCTTAAGAGTATCAATTTTATAAGCTAGGTAAGTTAGAAATTTATATTTTATTAACTTCATAGGTGAATCAATCTTTTTACTCTAATTATTGTGAAATGAAACAATTATATACATTCTTATTTTTACTGCTATTATCAACTTTTGGCGTTTCACAATCTGAAGTGTTTTTGAATATAAATCACAAATTAGGAACACAAAACTTTGATTTCAACTCCACAGGAACAACTGCAATGGGCCATGATTTTGAAGTTGAACGCTTGGAGTATTACATCTCTGAAATCACAGTTAACCATGATGGGACCTCAACACTTATAGAAGATTTATGGATACTTGCAGATGGAGGAAGAGCGGTTGCAGAATCTTTAGGAACTCTAGATTTTACAACAATAGAATCAATCACACTACACATAGGAGTCGATGAAGAACATAATCACTTAAACCCAGCTTCTTGGCCATCAACACATCCTTTAGCACCACAGGCACCGTCTATGCATTGGGGCTGGACGGCAGGCTATAGATTTGTGGCGATGGAAGGTAGAAGTAATGGTTCTGTTTGGCAGTTGCATGGGCTTGGTGATAGTAATTATTTTGAGACAACTGTAGATGTAGAGCCACGTGTAGAAGGAGATGTTACTCATATTGATCTTGATGCTAATTACATTGCTGCTCTTAATAGTATTGATGTTTCTGCCGCACCGATCAGTCATGGTGAGACAGGTCCAGCTAGAATTTGTCTAGTGAACTTCAGCGAGACTGTTTTTTCTCAAGCTTCAACAACATCTAACATAGTAGAGGAGGAAATATTTGACTTCTCTCTCTTTCCGAATCCTTCAGCTGATGGAAGAATTGCAGTAGAGTTGCCTCAACCTATTGATGCAGTGCTCCAAATTGTAAGTACTTCAGGCCAACTAATTATCGAGAAGGAGCTGAATGCGGGAAAGGGATCAGTTTTTATTAATGAAGGTGGGGTCTACATTGTTAATATCATCGCTGAGGATAAGGCATTCAAATCTCAGACCTTTGTTGTTGAGTAAATACTATGCAAAAAGTACTCTCCTTAGTTTGTTTTGTAGTGTTGCTACAAAGTTGTAAAGAAGAGCCAATTCACAACATAGATTATTTGCCTAAGCTTCCGTCTCATTTTCCAGAGTTGGTCTTTCCTACAGATAATCAATATAGCGATGTTAGATGGGAGCTTGGAAAAAGGCTCTTCCAAAGTAATTTGTTGTCCATTGATAGCACATTGAGTTGTGCATCTTGTCATCATGCTGACAAAGCATTTACAGATCAAGAAGTTGTGTCTATTGGAGTTGAAAGCAGATTAGGTGATAGGAATACACCGACACTGGCCAATGTAGCCTTTCATCCTTATTACACAAGAGATGGAGGCGTACCTTCCTTGGAAATGCAAGTATTTGTTCCAATACAAGAGCATGCAGAGTTTGACTTTAACATAGTACTTGCAGGAGAGAGATTAAATTCGAATGAAGAAATAGTTCAAATGAGTTTAGAAGCCTATGATCGTCTACCGGATCCTTTTGTAATTACAAGTGCTTTGGCTGTCTATGAGCGAACTATAGTTTCTTATCAATCTAAGTATGATAGATACTTAACAGGTGAGTATAATTTTACGGAAGAAGAGGAATTAGGTTATAACTTGTTTAAGAGTGAAAGATTAGGTTGTAGCGGCTGCCACGGTGGATTCGACTTTAGTGATTATACCTTTGCTAATACTGGTCTTTACATAGAATATTCAGATGATGGTAGGTACAGAGTCACATTGGATGAGAATGATCTTGCTACTTATAAAGTACCAAGTTTGAGAAATGTTGAACATACCTACCCGTATATGCACAATGGTAGTTTCGGTGACTTGAGAGACGTTATAAGACATTATGAGCAGGAAGTTAAACAGCATCCAAATTTGGATACTAGAATAAAAAATTTTGAGTTGAATTCTGAAGAAAGAGAGGCATTATTGCATTTTCTTTTAACGTTAACTGATGAAGAATTCCTTAATAATCCAATTTATCAATGAGTATGACAAGGATTGATATTATTTTAAGTATAATAATGGTAACAATACTTGTCTTTGGTTGCAAGGAAGAACCAATGCAAGTTGCAGAATACGACGAATCTGAATATCTGCTGGCCTATGGCCATTTTCCAGAACCATTATTAGAAGAGGACAATCTTCCGTTGACTGTCCAAAAAGTTCAGTTAGGTAGGATGTTATTCTATGAACCTTTGTTATCTAGAGATAATTCTCAGTCTTGTGCTAGTTGCCATAATCAAAAGGATGCATTCTCAGATACTTTGCAATTTTCGTTAGGCGTCCAAGGGCTACCTGGTAAGAGACAAGCCATGAGTGTGTTTAATCTGGCTTGGAATACAGACGGATTTTTTTGGGATGGTAGAGCTGAATTACTACGGCACCAAGCATTACTCCCCATAGAAGACGAATTAGAGATGGATGAAACGCATGAGAATGTAATAGTGAAACTGCAAAGCGAACCCATGTACAGAGATCAATTTATCCGAGCTTTTGGTGATGATGAGATTACAACGGAGAGGATGTCATTGGCAATGGAACAATTCATGCTGTCAATCGTATCCAACGATTCAAAGTATGATAGATATCTCAAAGGGGAAGATGTCTTAACAGACGAAGAAGAGCGAGGTAGACAGCTTTATTTTGGAGAATTTAATCCATTTTTTCCTGACAAATCTGGGGCGGATTGCGAACACTGTCACGGTGGTATTAATTTTGAGAATGACTCCTATCTAAATAATGGTTTGGATAGCGATGCCAATTTCACTGATTTAGGAAGAGAAGACTTTACTGGAGATCCAATGGATCGAGCAAAATTTAAAGTAACCTCATTGAGAAATATTGCTGTGACACCACCCTACATGCATGACGGTCGATTTAAAACTTTAGAAGAGGTAATAGATCATTATAATGATCAAATAGTGCAGTCTTCGACACTTGATCCGGCCTTAGGATTTGTTTTTGATCAGGGAGGTCTGGGGCTTACCGAGCAAGATAAAGCTGACTTGATTGCTTTTCTTCACACTTTGACAGATGAGACTTTTTTAACCAACATAGAGTACTCAAACCCTTTTGAATAATTAACAATTATTTTATTGCAACCAGTTTGAATTAATAGTTGTTTATTTCATAGATATGTCACGCCTGAGTAACCTAGGAGCAAATTCAACTATTTTGAAGCAAAAGTATACATTAAAAGGTATGTCATGCCAAAGCTGTGAATCTAAAGTTAGATCAGCATTATTAACTGTACCTGGTGTTGAAGATGTATCGCCAGATAAAGATAAACAGGAGGTAGAAATTACTTCTGAAGATAAGGTCTCGTTGTCAAATCTGCAATTTGCACTTAACTCTATAGACTCAAAGTATCTCATCTCTCTTCAAGATCGGACTTTAATTGACCAAAAAGAGTTCAGCTTTTTGCAGACCTACATACCCTTGATCATCCTGTTTGCTTTTTTACTTGGTATAACTCTCATCATCCAGGTAGCTGCCGCATCTTTTGACTTTTTAGTATGGATGCGGCATTTTATGGCTGGATTCTTTCTTAGCTTTTCATTTTTTAAGCTGATAAACCTAGAAGGATTTGCGAACAGTTATAGAATGTATGACATCCTTGCAACAAGGTGGAAGGCTTGGGGATATGTGTATCCTTTTGTCGAACTTTTTCTTGGACTTGCCTACCTGATCAATTTTGACCCAATAGTGACAAATATGACAGCGCTTATTGTCATGTCACTTTCTATTATTGGAGTAATCCAAAGTGTATTGAACAAAAGGAAAATACAATGCGCTTGCCTTGGTGCTGTATTTGATTTGCCGATGAGTACTATTACTATAATCGAAGATGCATTGATGATTATTATGAGTGGGTTTATGCTATTCAATGCGCTCGGCTAAGACCAATCTTTGTCAAAAAAGTAAGAGCAATTACCAAAAAACGAAGGATTCCTACCAAAAACCGAAACGTCGTAGTGTTTGGAGGGGTGAATCTGTTACTTTAAAGTAGATGTGACAATAGTTCACGTCTCAAAAATTGAAATGGAAGTTAATAGAATTGAAATATGCGAGAGAGCTCTATCTCATTTGTTGATCAAAAAAACCAAACTATGATCACAAATGAAAACCTAACCATATTAGTAGTAGAGGATGACGTAATGAACCAAAAACTGATTACGAGAATCTTACAAAGAAACCAATTGAATTTTGACCTTGCTGTTAATGGAAAAGAAGGTGTTACATACGCAAGTCAAAAGAATTATGACCTAATAATTATGGATATCCAAATGCCTTTATTAGATGGTATTGAAGCAACAACAATAATCCAACAGTCTGAGATGAATCAAAATACGCCAGTTGTGATTATGACTTCTCTACGCAAAGATGAATTCATGGATAGAATTCTCAATCTGCAAATTGCAGCAATTCTGCACAAGCCTTTCCTTCCGAATCAATTAATGGCAATCATAGAATCCCGTAATTCAAAGAATAATTAGAACAACAATGAATAAGCAATTTATCCCAGGCAATGTCTCTCTAGAGCAGTTAGATAATATTATCCAGACTCTGGAAGGACAAGAAAGTGTTGAAAGTGTTTTGATCTTTTCAGCAGATAAGTCCAAATTAAATAAGCCGCAATTTGATCCACTATTGACAAAGACTTCTCTCAACGTACTCGGAGGAGTCTTCCCGCAAGTTATCTATGAAGGAAAAAATTATGAAGAAGGAACAGTAATTGTTGCGTTAGGAGAACCTGTCAAAACGCTAACGATTGACAATTTTGAGTATGAAAATGTAGAACAGCGGATTGAAAAACATTTTGAAGGCTTTAATCCTAATCAATCTACTATTTTCCTTTTTGTAGATGCATTAGTGTCAGAGAAGCAGAATGTCACAGATGCCATATATAATCTCTATGGTACAGTTCCCAAATATGTTGGAGGTGGAACTGGTTCATTAGAATTCAAACCATTTCCATGCGTCTATACCAATCAAGGTATTCAGGAAGGAGTGATGGTGATAGGGGCATGTAATATAGTTTCTCAAGTAGGTGTGGCGCATGGGTATGATACTTTGGGAGAACCGCTGAAGGTGACCGAAGCAGAAGGGAATAAGATTATCTCTCTTGATTGGAAACCAGCTGTAGAAGTTTATACAGAAATTGTCGAGCAACACAGTGGTAAAGATTTCAACTTTGAAGATTTCTTTAATTCAGTAAAAAGTTACCCTTTTGGAGTCGGAAAGTTAGATTCTGAAATGGTAGTTAGAGATCCTTTTGCACATGAAGATGGAGCTCTACTAACACTTGATACTATAGAAAGTGGGAGTTATGTGAATGTATTGTTTGGTAATAAAGAGAACCTGTTCAAAGGAGCAAGAGAAGCGAGTCAAAGAGCTTCAACTTTGAACTCCAATACAAAAGCTACTCCATTAATCATTGATTGTATTTCAAGAGCCTTATTTTTAGGAGAAGAACTAGATGAGGAACTCTCATGCTTAGATCCAGACAAATCAGGCTTTGGAGCTTTGACACTCGGAGAAATAGCGAACAATGGTGATGCCTATCTAGAAGTGTATAATAAGACTTCTGTAGTGTGCAATCTTTATGAAAAAGCTTGAACAAAAAGTTTTAAATGAGATACTTTTGGAAATCACTCTGGCCATTGGTTCAGAGCAGGATTCTGACAGTATGATCAGAAGTGTACTTAGTCTTTGGATGCGAAGACTGAGTTGCACTGTAGCTGCAATTGTACTAGATAAACAAGGTGTAGTTTCTCTAGAGCAAATTGTTCCTAAGTATTTAGGTTCTTTACCTGTCCCAGACCAGATTGTACAATTTCTTCAACAAAGTCGAACAGTTGAGTATAGCCCAGACTTAAGAGGCTCAAAAGGAGAATTCATTTATTGTTATCCTATTTTTAAGGAGCACATTTTTATTTTTTATAGACAATCTGAGTTAACTAGAGAACAGTATAATGATATTTATCCAGTCACTCAGTTTTTTGGTAGAAGTATTGAGAATGCACTCGAAAAATCCTTGAGGCAACAGGCGGAAGCGCAGCTCGACCAAGAGAGAAAGTTACTCAGAACAGTCTTGGATAATATTCCAGATGCCATTTATTATAAGAATCTGTCTTTACAAAAAGTATTAACCAACCGTGCAGATCTCATTAACACAGGATTCGAAAAAGAAGAAGACATTTTAAATAAAACGGATCGTGAGATTTATGGTCCAGAGTTCGCTGATGATTCTGAGAAAAATGAATTGCGAATTATTCGAACTGGTGAGCCGATTATCAATAAGGAAGAAAAGATTATTAACAGGCTAGGATATGAAGGGTGGTTGGAGACTTCTAAAATCCCTCTAAAGAATAATTCAGGAAATATAGTTGGAATAGTCGGTATTGGCAGAGATATCACAGAAAGGAAAAAAATACAACAACAAGTCCAGAGGCTTTCATGGGTCGCCAGTCAATCAACAAATGGAGTAATCATTACTGATGTTTCTGGGAAAGTCGAATGGATAAATGCAGGGTTCACCAGATTGACAGGCTTCACTGCCGAAGAAATGATTGGCAAAAGACCAGGTGATGTTTTGCAAGGCCCAGAGTCTGATCCTGAGGTAGTGAAGGTGATGCACGATGCTTTGAAGCAAGTTATTCCATTTGAAGTATCATTGATCAATTATAAGAAGGACGGGAAACCATATCATATTAAGATAACATGTAATCCACTATATGATGAGTCAGATAATCACATAGGTTTTATGGCAATAGAATCTGATGTGACAGAGATGGTAAAGAACCGCCAAGAATTGATAGAAGCCAGAAATCAAGCAATTAAAGCTCAAGAGGCAGAGAAGAAATTTCTAGCGAATATGAGTCATGAGATAAGAACTCCGTTGAATGCAATTATCGGAATGACGGCTCTCTTGACCGATACTCCATTAAATAATGAGCAAGTTGAGTTTGTCAAGAATCTAGATATGTCTTCTAAATTTCTGCTTTCTCTAATTAGTGATACTCTTGATCTAGCAAAGATCGAAGCAGGGAAAATTGAGCCTAGAATTGAGGTTTTTGATCTGAATGAGCTTATTAACGGTATTGTTGGTCAATTTGCTCTGAAAGCATCAAAGAAAGGAGTAAAGCTGAGCGCCAAATTTGTTAACGTGCCTCGCTACGTCGAAGGTGACCAACTCTTGCTTCTCCAGATATTAAATAATCTCTTGAGCAATGCTGAAAAATTTACAGAGCAAGGAACCATTACAGTCCATATTTCACGAAGTGAAAAATACAATAACTCAATTCAATTCTCAATAGCAGATACAGGTATAGGAATAGCTGACTCGGATTTGGATAAATTATTCAAGAAATTTAATCAACTCGGATCTGGCAATCAGATATTTAATAAAGGGAGTGGTCTTGGTCTAAATATTACCAAAGAAATTGTAGAGCTGTTAGGAGGTGAGATAGCTGTAGCCAGCAAACTGGGTCAAGGGACAACGTTTACATTCTGTTTGCCACTACCAGAAGGAGAGAAACATCAATCAATTAAAGAAGACAACCAAAAGAGCATGAAACCAATGGTGAATTCAGGTAAAATTCTTATTGCGGAAGATAATAAGATGAACCAACTCTATGTCACGAAACTCCTAGATAAATATGGAGTGGAGTATGACTTGGCAAATAATGGATTAGAGGCTGTAGAATATTCTCAGATCAATGATTATCAGCTTATTCTCATGGACATACAGATGCCAATCATGGATGGGTATGAAGCTATTCAGAAAATTCGAAAATCAGGCGGAGAAAATAGCGAAAAACCTATTTTGGCTCTTACCGCGTCTGCATTAGTAGAAATAAAGGATAAGGCATTTCGAATCGGAGTTACCGATTTTATCTCAAAACCTTTTACTCCATCACAACTCAAATCAACAATAGAAAAGTATTTAGAGCTAGAGGCTTAAGGCATGCATCTGATTAAATATCTTTCTCTTATAACCCAAAAAAGCATTAGCAATAACACCAATTTGGTAAGCAGAATATCCATTATTTACTATTGAACTATTATTAGCATATTTATAATAGCAAGCAATATCTAATTCAGGCGCAATACTATATCCCACTTGCGCATGGATGCCAATGATTGGTTGCCAAGAACGCTCTGCCTTTAAATATTGATAGCCGCCACTCAACTGAAGTAAGTACTTCATGCGCTGATGTTCTACATATTCATTCGAGAATTTTGTAAAAATTGACTCAGCAACCAATAACTCAGGACTGAAATAAGCATCGTTTCTCTCGTAGAAACAAAGGAAATTACTATTTAATCCTATCTGCCACGTCATGTGAGAGGTGAGCATGTAATATAGACTGTTAAAAGCCTGTATTGCTGAGTTGCCACCACTAAAATTTTTCCAGTAGAATTGTGTGAAACTGCCCCATCTGAATCCGTCATAGGCATGATGCTCAAACCCATAAGTGAAGTCTTTGATATTTTGAGATAGCAGAGCTGTATTATAGTCTAGAACAGAGCGTTCGAGGATTCCTTTGATGTAGTGTCTATTGGAGAAATCATATTTGTGAAAGAGTTTGAAGAGAAAATTAGTTTGATTGCCATCAAGCAGTGAGGCAGCTTGTAGCCCGAAATGAGCGCTACTCTGGTGCCGTCTAGACCATCTCTGTCTTACACCAACTAGCACGGCGCTGTTTGTGCCAAACATCGACCTTGTATCATTATATGCCCATCTTTGATTGAAGCAAAACGAAGGTTGTGTCTTGGCAGTCTCCTTGCCATACCATTTAAGCAGGAGAGTATTTGCCTGATTTCCATTATTATCATTCAAATGGTCAAAAAGCATTTGAGCAGGCATGCTGTTCAGCTTTTCATAATTCAATAACAAAGGCATGGCTTGCTCAGATTGTAGCTCAGGGTTAAAGTTATTATAGAGCTTGTCAGCCTCCTGATAGTCTTTTTCATCCAATGCATGACGTAACTGTAAGGCATAAGCAAGTGTGGAGTCTCGTAATTTATTGATGTGAAGTTTAGATTTTTCAGATTTTTCTTCCAGGAGAAGGTGATAAATATATTTTTCGCGCAGCTGATTATGATTGAGGATTGGCTTCAATTTTGGCAGCTGAGATTGCACAGATTTTCTTGCATTTTGGGCAAGATAGATATCATACAATACCGTCTCTAGTTGGTCATTTCGATTATCATCAGGGCCCAACATTGACTTGGCCTCTAAAGCTAGTTTTTCTGCTTTCGCAAATTTCAGATTTATCAAATATGTGGTGGATCTCCCCAACAGAGAAGCAATGGCATTCGAGTCTTCCAAGGACTGAAAGCAATCCAATGCAAGATCATAGTCTTTGACTCCAAGGGCTGAGTAACCTAAAGCAATTAAGACATCTGTGTCATTAGGAAATTGCTGGTCTAAAGTCAGCAAATAGCTATGAGCTAGTTGTGGTTGTGTTGCTTTGATATTGTGCGCATAGGCTAGGGTAATAAATTTATAAGATAATTTTACTCCTTCGTCTTGACTGAGAAGAAGAGTCTTATCAATTTGTTGTTTCGCGGCTTCATACTGAAAAGCTGAAGATAATGCATTAGCTAAGCCCAGATTTGCCACTGTATTATTAGGTGTGACTTTTAGTATTTCTTCATAGATGGGAATTGATTGTTTTGGTTCTTTTGCCCAGAGATAACTTTCAGCAAGATTAAGTAAAACTTCTTCGTCATGGAGGTAATCATTTGACAATGATTCAAAGAGAGTTATGGCCTCTTGAGGATTACCATTAAGACCTGTTGCTCTGCCGTAGCAGATTTGGGCTGTCTTATTTTGTGGATAATCTTTCAGAATTGCTGCGAAAAAGGTTTTTGCTTCTGACCATTGCCCTTGTTCTAATAAAGTGAACCCTTGACGCATCTCCTGACTATATATAGCGGAGCTGAAGATTATTATCCAAACAGTAAAGAGAAAACGATATGTAAGTATATGTAACAAGGTATAAAGGTATTTTCTAATTGCTAATCATTCCCATACTTTCTATAAACGACGTGAATTCTTCGTGTTTTGAAGGTGTTTTCCAGAACACGAGTAATTGATACCAAAAACAGAAACATTTTGACCAGAACCCGAAAAGGCAGCTTTTCTACTGCTTGGTTCTAATACTTTTGAATTGTTATTAATAAGTATCCTGTATAACCCTAGACAAGAGAAAATTAATAATGGTCTTACTGGCCAATTATTATGAACAACTTTAAAAAGATGACATTCCCTAGTCATCTTTTTTGTTTTCTACCAACAGTAATTCTGCTGATTTCTTCAATGAGCCATCAGTCCTGACCAATCCGAAATGTTTTTGTTTTGCTAGGATCCATGGCCGATTTGGAAAGATTCCAGTCGGGATATCTTCGAAATCATGGAGTGTCCATAAAAAGAATGGCACGTTATTATTTTGACAATTTGTTATTATCGAATTGATCTCATTGTATTGGCCTTTTTCTGATTTTGATAAAATATTGCTGAATCCATCTCTTGTGCTAAATCCAAACTCTTCTAAAACAATAAGCTTGTTGTATTTACTTCTAATTGACTCGATGTCAGCTTCCCAATGAGAAAAATCTTTATAGAGATGAAATGAGAAGTAATCAATATGGTCAGCTAAGAGAGGTAAATACTGTCTGTCTGACCAACCAATTGTTATAGGGTGACGATCGTCTAAATCTCTTATAGATTTTATCATAACCTTTAACCATTGTAAAATTATTTCTTGTCCATGTAACTCAAAATCAAGATCTGGCTCATTCTTCACTGACCAAGCCAACAGAGCTGGATGAGATTTACCTATGTTTACAATGTTTCTCAGTTGGTACAGCTGATTAGTATAGTGCTTCAAATCAAAGCCCTTAGGAAAATCAAACAGTGTTGGCACTACCTGCAGACCTGTTTCTTGAGCTATATCTAGGAGTAGTCTAAATGCATTGAGGTTCTGAAGATCAGACCCTTTTTCAAAGTGTTCTTCACTCAAGAATATTCTTATAGTGTTAAATCCAAGACTATCTATAAGCTTGAAATCTTTCCTCAAAGTCTTTACATTAATGCTGTCCCAAAAGAGGCTCCAAGGATGCTTTGCGGGATAATAATTTATTCCTCTTGATTGTTCAAGAGAAGCTAACTTTTTGGATAGAGAACCAGATCTCTTAGACCATGTAACTGGTGTCTTCTGTTCAGCAATCCAGTTTTTTACTTTCCATTTCCCATCAATGACAACCATGATAAGGGTGAAGGTCTCAGTGTTGTAGAAGAGGTGAGGGTGTTCGGGAAAGAGCGTTATCCTTTCTAAAGTCTTGCTGTTGATACATTCTACCACCGCAACACTCTTATCAAGACTGACATGCTTGAGAACTAAATCAAAAGAGGTGTGCGTCTTTTCAAATTCACCAACTTGATAGTCCAAGAGTGAAGTGATCTTTTGATATTGATCTTTATCAAAGTAGTCTTGAAGTTTCATTGGTTTTGACAGTTCAAAAGATCTATTCAACCAAAAAAATGCTTCGACCAATCTTCCTTCTAAATCCAGTGCTACTGATTGATATTGATTGAAGAGATAGTTGTCTTGCCAGGTAATCTCAGGGTAATAGTCTAACTCATCAAGTAATTGAGTCTGCAAGAGATTACTTCCATCGGCACCAGAGTTATAATACCCAATGATTCTTGAGAACAACATGATGCTGATGATCAGGAATGCGATCGCAAAAACCCAAGCCAGTCTTCTACTCATTGGATTTGGGTTTTTTGATTATGGTTGATTGATTATTTATAGCAAACACAAGTTCAGAATAGTCGCAAGAGGTATAAATTTCATTGAGATCTATCCTTGCTATACCGTCATACAGCTCAATAAATGGAAGAGTTGCTTGTTCACAACCTACAAGCGAGAGATCAATAGGGCTACCATTCGGCAGTACTTGATTCAAAGTATTCAGTACCGGGCCTATTTGTAGCTCTGTTGCGGATAGCCAGATGTGGGGCACTTCGATTGCAGCAGTATTGAATACGACGTCTCTCTTGCTGGCAATTAATTGTTCACAAGCGTAAAGATCCAAGTCGATAATATCTGCTCTAGGAGGATTCTCAACCGTAAATTTGGCACCTCCATTTACAAATACACTAGTATATTTTGCCTTATAGGATGATTTTGAATTATAGAGATATAAAGTTATCAATGAACCATCTTCAACTTTATATCCTTCAGAGTCTATACCATTCTGCACTTCGATATCAAAGGTTTGTCGGCCATCTGCCAATGGATACAATAAAGGAAGTGTCAATTCTGCAGACTTTGCACATCCACTAGATCCTTCCAAGGGTAACTCTAATGAGTAGAGATTTGGTCCAGCCAAACCAACCAATACTTTATCATTGTTATAGGGAGGAAAGATTTTTTTTGTGAAGTAGTTGTGGTCAACGATCTCTGTACGATCGAATCTACCTTTCTTGCCAAGTAATCGATAACGTAGAGCTATATCATCATCAACCATATTATTGAGGGAATCAGTGATGATGGTTGTTAGCATTGTTCCTGGTGTGCCATCAAAGGAAGTGGTCTTAGGGCCAACATAGGTTAAGATTTCTCCTTCTGGCTTACCCGCCTTGATTCTCAATTCTTGCTGCTCTATCAATCTGTGATCATCAAAGTAGAGCAGTTGGTAACTCCCAGCAATATTCGCAATCAGTTCAGGTAAGAAGAGCTTACCTTCTTCACAAGAAAGTGTTATCTGACCATGAAGTCCTGTCAGGATTATGGTGTAATTATCGCATTGTTCTTCACTGAGTGTAACCGATTGCTGGCCAACCTGGGTGTTTACAATAGAGTCTGCTGAATACAAATTTTCGGTTCTGAGTATTTCTTCTTGTGTGCTTTCGCAACCCAATAGACAAAGGGTAGCAAGAAGCAGGTGTATGTATAGCAGACGGTTCATTCAATGATATATCCATTGGCTTTAAAATCAATCGAAAAGCCATCACTCAATTTATGGTGTCTGCGCTCTGAAGCGAATCTATTTTGATCAATGTTGAATCCATTTATTTTAATGTCATCGGGAGTGAGACTATACATGATTTTGGAAGAGAGATGCTGATGAGTATTGAGAACAAATTGTTTACTTCTCAAAGGACGAACTTCTTTTTCAAGGTAGATATTTTCTACCCACATTAATTTGTTGTCCTTTGTATAGAATCCAGCAAGAACTCGAGGAATATTTACGCCTTCATGACCAAAATTATATAACTCTCCATATATAGCACCTTGCTCTTGCTCTAGGTTCTTAATGCCATAATTAACATATGGAGAATCTGTATTTACCAGGGCCTTGATCTGAATGTTAGCGTGAATGACAGAAGGTAAGGAATCAAAAGGATTGATATCGTAGTCAATGTCCTTACCAAGTTGAGTAATCAAGTGTTGTCTGCTTATTTCATCGAACTCTATCATAAACGGTGATCGCTCCTTTGGAGCTAATCTTTGTATGACTTTATCTCTAGCATTATAGCAAATAATTGGAGCTTTCTTTTCGTCAGTCAAACAACCAGAAATGGTGATATAAGCCGGCACAATATCAGTATTCATTATTTCACCAATGACAAAGTATTGTCCTTCGTTTTGTATTAAATGAATGTTGTCAAATCCTATATCTGGTCTATCTAATATGTCTTTATGGTCTGTGCCACTAGCCATGGCTTCTCTTCTTCCAAGCTTTTCATAATTTACTGTAGGGTTAGTGACGATTTGTTGTGGAGGTATTTTGATTTCATGTTCGGGTGCTTTGAGATACCATCTGTTATCCCTCTTGATTAGCTTATGGACAGTAGTAATGGTTTGCGATGATAAAGCAGTCACCCACTCAGCATCTACAACGGCAAGCGCAAGTGTATCTTGCTTAAGTGTAATTGTCTTTTGAATAGAATTAAGCTTACCGAACGAATTAGCAATCCCATCTTCAAGGCTGATGTCTAGAAATATTTGGGCTTTATCTGGACGACTAATAGGGTCATAGAAAGTATAGATTTCATCAAAATACTTAAAGTCTAAAGCATGATAATATGCATCAATAATATTATCTGGGCTTTGGTGTGTTCTATTAGTAATATAGGCATGTAAGAAACTCGCTAAAAACAGAAATAGCACCAGAATTGCCCACAGGCTATGCCACTTCCAATGTGTATTACTATTAGCATTCGATATCACTGTCTGTTCTTTGAAAGACTCACCTCTAAGTCTGAAAAAAATAAGGAAGAAAAAAAGTACTGCAACCATACCAATTGGAATCGTGCTCCACATCAGTTGCTGATAGCTTGGGATATTTTTTCGAGGTAAGAGATCAGGTAAAGCAAGTATGTCAGGTTTTTCCCAAACATCCACATCATTCTCGAGTCTCCTGATTTTGTTCCATCCAGAGAAATAGAGAATTGGTTCATAGAATTTGTCATTACAGAAGATATACTTCAGATTGTACTTTTCAGGAATGGTCAAAAATTGATTCAATGCACCAAGTCCTTTGAGGCCTTGATATTTGGCGTTCTCGAGTCTTTCAACAACACGAGTGGTCATCTCGGGTAATCTTCTCGCACTATGGTAGTTGCCATCTATCGATAATGCATCTGTGTTAGCAGCAAGCCATGCTACTTGGTCACCGAACCCTAAGGTCATGTACCTCCATTTATCATGATCATCCCTAGATAAGAAATTAACAATCGGTTGAACATCAATCTTTTTTGGCTGAAAGGGTCTAAAGAATCCAATATTCATGATAAATATTGTTGACCCAACTGTAACCACTGCGAGTAATGATAACAGTATTTTATAACCAGAAGGACTCAACAATTCAGATAAATACTTCTTAAAGTCTCCTTCAATCAATTGATGAATATATTGCCCCCAGAAAGGAAGAGCCAAAATTGTAGCCCAATAGGTAAAGCGATCAAGAGTGAGAATATTAAATGCAGTCTCACCTAACAACATACGAGGTATGGGTGTCGTACCACCTGTGCCTAATATGAAAGCCAGTGTTAACGATAGACCAAGAATGATGACTCTTTTCTTGAAAATTTGTTTGAAAAGAAATGGAAGAAAGAGCAGCATCATTCCCCATGGAATAAGAAAAAAGATCAAACCACTAGATGTCACTTCTATAAACGAATCTCTTGAGCCATGAGGAATCGGTATCTGGCTGATAGGGTCTGCTCTTGACCAAGCCCAATATGGCAAGATGGAAAGTATTGTAATACATAGTGTAGCAACACCAAACCCTATTAGGGAGAAAAACTTTTGCTTTAAAGAGAGTAAAAATCCAACGATAGTGTAGGCATTATCTCTTTCGTAGGTATCATCAAGTAAGGCTAATCCAATAATCGGAAAAATGAAAAATACCATTCCGAAGATGGTAGTCACATGATGAGTGCATGTCACAATAGAAAGTAAAAGTAGAGCTAGGATAACATGTTTGGACTTTTTCTTTCTTACCCACCAGTAAATAAATGGGAGAATATTTAATAGAATGGCTATGCCAGTAATGCTAGGCAATTGCCCGAAAATATGAATGGCTTCAACATAGGATGAGCAAAGGCCTGCAGCACAGCTGGCATAAGCGGCGGCTCTTTCGCTAACCCAAAGCGAACTAAAGTAAAATACGCCGCGTATAAATATCATAATAGAAGCTAGGGCTGTAATGATAAAGGCAAGCTTAAATCCAACTAGTTTAGAAAACAGTGCAATGGTCTGATGAATAAGAGGCGGGTAGCTAGTTACTGTGAATCCAGTATACCACTTGTAATTCCAATGATCAAACCAATGTGAAGCATAATGTTCGGCAAAAAATATGTGTACATAAGCATCATACGTAGTCTCATAAGACTCGAACAACATCGGTCCATGAATTACTAATGCGAGTAATACAGAGAAATAATAAAGTTGCTTATTTGAGATCAAAATGTGTAAATCTCAGTTACATATTACAAAATAACTTAATATTGTTGTCAATGTGGCATAAAGCAAGAAGAGATTGTGCGATAATTCAGCAAGAAAACGCAGATGTGAAAAATTTTATAGTCATCAGATTAAATATTTTGCTTCAAGCCACAGTTTACTAATCAGAATACGATGCTCAATTATGAATAAGAAAAAGTTTAAGAATCATTTAGCTAAGCTTAATAGTGTGTATGCAACTCTATCTGAAGATGAAGTGATCAGTAGCTTAGAGAAAGAACTACTCAAGAAGTATCTCGTCAATTTATTTGATGCTTTGATGCATGGAGATGAAGAATCAACTCAGGTCAAAGAAATCAAATCTTCAAAGAAAGAAGAAAAAGCATCAAGAACTGAAAGAGCTGATCGCACTCCGAGAAGCGAACGTTCTTCAAGGAGTGAAAAGAAAGAAGAGTCTACAGTTGAAAAAGAGTCACATGAGCAAGCAAAAGCGGAGCAAGAGAAAGAAGAGCCTGTTGAAGAACTTTCGTCAATGGCAGAGCAAAAAGTAGCAGAAGAAGTGGTAGAAGCCAAAGTGCCTGTAGTCAAAACTATTGAGAAGCCAACAATTCCAAGTCCTCCAGAAAAGTATAAGTTGCCTGCAGAGCTATTGTCAATCTTTGAAGAAGAGAAGACTTCTGAACTTTCAGACAAACTGGGTTTGTCCAAAGTTGAGGATATAAAAAAGTCAATGGGAATAAATGAGAAAATTTTCACCATAAAGGAGCTATTTGGCGGTGATCAAGAAAAGTTTAATGCCACTTTGACAAAAATCGAGGCATGTAAAGATTATTCCGAAGCGACTGAGTTACTTGGTAAGACAATTGCGAAAGAGGAGAATTGGGCTGATGAGAATAAAATCAAAAAAGCTAAGCAATTTGTAAAACTCGTCCAGCGTAAGTTTCAATAGAGAACATGGCAAATCCCGTAAAGAAGTTCTTTAGAGCTTTATACTTTCCATTATTCTTCGTAGTGATACTATGGATAATTCATATTTATAAGATTACATTTCTTGATGGTTATCCAAGCTTAGGTATTTACCCAAGAGAAACCTTTGGCCTCCAAGGCATTCTGACAGCACCACTATCGCATGGTGACTTCGAACATTTAATCTCAAACAGTGCTCCGCTATTAGTCTCTTTGACTATGATATTCCTATTCTATCGTCGAGTAGCTTATCTATCCTTTGTATTGATCTATTTGCTCACAGGAGCTGCAGTTTGGTTATTTGCAAGAGAAGTCTTTCATATTGGAGCAAGTGGTGTTGTTTATGGTCTTATCTCTTTCATATTTTGGTCTGGTATCTTCCGAAGAAATATTAAGTCTATAGTGTTAAGTCTTATCATCGTTGTGATGTATTCTGGTATATTGATTGGGGTAGTGCCCAATCAGGATGGAATCTCCTGGGAAAGTCATTTGTTTGGTGCAATCGTAGGGATGTTTGTCGCCTACCTATTGAGGAAGCTGATAGAAAGAGATGAACAACCAAAAAGAGATCCTTGGATAGACGATGATGATAGAGAAAACTTTTACCTTGATAGAGATACTTTCGAATTCACGAAAGAGGAAAGGAATCGATTTAGAAGGAATCAGGACTTGGACTTAGATACTATGCCTTAAATTTTAAGAACATAGCCCCTGGAGGGATCGAACCTCCATCTACAATTTAGGAAACTGTCATTCTATCCATTGAACTAAGGGGCCATAATCCTAATTGGGCTAAAATCGATAAAGCGAAACTAAATATATTTTTTTTAACTATTAATAATTTTCATATATTTTTTTGCTTAATCATCGATATTCAGTAGAAATTCATCATTTCATATAGAATTTTATTCAATATGATGAAATAATTGGCTATTTGTCAAATAGAAATCAAGTCAGAATTATAACCTAATAACAAGATACTATAGTAATTTCACGCGCGTTTTGGTCAGGATTGATCAAAAAATTGCGACTATGAAATACTATTACATCACATCACTATGTATCCTCTTCTTAACTGCTTGCGAAGCATTTAGAGATCAAGATCTAGACCCACATTATCTTAAGTTAGATAAGGTAAGTGTTACTACCTCGGTGGACCAGGGTGCGGCAACCCATAATATTCGAGATGCTTGGGTCTATACTCAAGATGACGAATTGGGTCCATTCGAACTACCAGTCACACTCCCGGTATTATCAGATGTAGATAGTACTGAATATTCCATTTTTGCGGGAGTCAGGAAGAATGGTCAATCGGGTTCACCGATTATTTATCCATTCCTAAAGCCAGCCATATTTACAATAGATACAGAGCCTGGAGAAGTGTATGAAAGGGATTTGACTTTCGATTATTATGATAATATTGTTTTCGAATTTATTGAGGATTTTGATGCCAATCATGTGTTTACTCTCGATGCTGACAATTTTGATGGATCCAATCTCACAATAGTTGAGGATAGTACTAATCTTGGGAATACTGTTGGTCAGCTCTATGTCAATAAAGAGAATTTTCTTTGTGAGGTAATAACAGCAAGTACTTTTCTGCCAGATAATTTTGCAGGTAGAACATACCTTGAGATTGACTATAAAAACGAAGTGCCACTTGCCATCGGAGTGCAAAAGAATATCTTCAATAGTTTACAGAATGAGTTTATCATTTTATTACGTGAGCAGGAAGACTTTAATAAGGTGTATGTAGACATTTCCTCATATATTTCAGATGAATCAATAGGTCAGTTTTCTTTAATCTTGAGTGCAAACATTGATCCTTTTGGCAATTTGGAGGAAGGCAGAGTCCTTGTGGATAATGTTAAATTGTTGCATTTTTAAATCATTCGATGAGGAGCCAAAGACGGACAGAACTTGTTATTTATAGAGTTTTTGACTTCTTGTCAGCAATGTTGGCGTGGTTTCTCTTTTTCATCTTTAGAAAGCGTATTGAGTCACCTGGAATCGAACTCAGTCAGATTTTGGCTGATAATAAATTGTACTACGGTCTTCTATTGATTCCAACTTGTTGGATATTGCTCTACACCATATTCGAAAGGCACAGAGATATTTATAGGTTCAGTCGGAGCAGTACGTTTATGACTACTTTGACTCTCTCCTTCGCGGGAGTACTCATGTTATTTTTTACGGTCTTAATAGACGATCAAGTCTTTGACTATACAAGTTATCTTCAACCGTTCCTCAGGTTATTTGTACTGCATTTTGGAATAACTGTCATTGTGAGGATGCTCTATCTAACATATGCTAAGCACCGTCTTAAGTCTGGTTTGGTAAGCTATAAGACTATAATTATAGGAGGTAATAAGAATGCTTCGGAGCTGTATGAGGACATAACCGAGCGAGATTATTCGCTGGGCTATGATTTCATAGGATTTGTAGATAGTAATGGTAATAGCCAAAATCAAATCGATGCCTTCCTTCCTAAGCTTGGCAAAATTGCTGACCTAGAAGCAATCATTGAGAATCAGCAAGTTGAGGAAGTAATTATCGCAATAGAAACTTCAGAACATAAAAAGATCAATCGAATACTTGACCTACTTGAGCCATACTCTGGAAGACTGCTTATAAAGATGATTCCATCAATGTATGATATCATGGTTGGTCGAGTACAATTAACTCACCTGCATGGTGCGGCTCTAATGTCAGTCGATACAAGCAAATTGATGCCTGCTTGGCAAGGATGGGTAAAGCGCTTAATGGATATATTTATAAGCATAGTAGCTATTATCTTACTCTTTCCTGTGTTTCTAGTAGCAGCTTGGAGAGTAAGGGCTTCATCTTCAGGTCCGATATTCTATAATCAAGAAAGAATAGGGAAAGGAGGAAAGCCTTTTTATATACACAAATTTAGAAGCATGTTTGTCGATGCGGAGTCAGCTGGACCTCAATTGTCAAACGAAGCAGATAGTAGAGTCACTTCTTGGGGAAAGATAATGAGGAAGTGGAGGATTGATGAGATTCCTCAATTTTTCAATGTAATCAAAGGAGATATGTCAATAGTGGGACCTAGACCAGAAAGACAATATTATATAGATCTTATTATGGAATCATCTCCACAGTACAAGCACTTATTGAAGGTGAGGCCAGGAATAACTAGCTGGGGACAAGTAAAATATGGCTATGCTTCCACCGTAGAAGAAATGGTGCAAAGACTGAAGTTTGATCTTCTCTACATAGAGAATAGATCGCTAGGTCTCGACTTTAAAATATTGTTCTATACCATTTTAGTATTAATACAAGGGAAAGGCAAATAGGGGACAACCTAAAAATTAATGTCTCATATATAGAAAAGTTATATATTTGATATTTATAATATGAATAACCTGATATGATAAAGTTTGGATTAGTAGGAAAGAAGTTGTCTCATAGTTTTAGCCCAGAATACTTTAATCAGAAATTTAGTGATTTGAATTTAAAAGGCATGGTCTACGATGCCTACGAAATCGAGCATATAGACGATGTTACAGCCTTGAAATCAAGAAATGATATTTGTGGATTAAATGTTACAATTCCTTACAAAGAGTTGATATTACCATTTATTGATGAAATATCAGATGTTGCTTATACCATTGGAGCAGTGAATACCATAGATATTAATGAAGGTAAATGGATCGGCCATAATACCGATTACCTTGGATTTTTAGATCTTCTAGAAATTGCGATGCGATCAAATGGCACAATTCAGAGAGCAATGATTTTAGGGAGTGGCGGAGCAAGCAAAGCTGTGCAATATGCTTTAGAGACTAAGAAAATTTCGTTTATTACTGTGGGTAGAACAGGTAAATACACCTATGATAATATTTCCGATGAGGTGATTAAGCGCAGTACTCTGATTATCAATACTACACCACTCGGAATGTACCCACATACAGCAGAATACCCAGCGATTAATTACTCAAAGATTGGCCCTGGACATTCTTGCATCGACCTTATTTACAATCCTAAAAAAACTGTATTTTTGGAAAGGTGTGAGCAGCAAGGCGCTTCAATCCATAATGGATTACACATGTTGATAAGTCAAGCTGAGCATGCTTGGAATATCTGGAACGCTAAACTGACCGAAGAAGAAAACAATGGAAGACTCTGTGCCACCACTGTCACTCAACTTTGATGATACAAAGAAGGCATTTTCCCATAAATCCGATGCCGAACTCCGTAAAACTTATAGGCTCTTTCGATTAATGCGTCATAGTGGACTCGTCAATATTGGTTCCGCCATAGGCAATGCTGTAATTGGTTTGGATATTGGCCTTGTAAACCGAATCATCAAGAGTACGATTTTCGAACAATTTTGTGGTGGAGAGTCGCTATTAGATTGTCAAGCAACAATCGATCATCTCTATAAATATCATACACAGACTATTCTGGATTATGGACTAGAAGGTAAATCTTCAGAGGAAGATATAGAACACATCAAAGATGAAGTAATCAAAGCCATTGATTTGGCTGCAAGCAATGCCTCTGTTCCTGTGGTGAGTATTAAGATTTCAGGTCTTGCGGACAATGCTACTCTTGAGGCAGTTCAGCTGAATCAACAGACTCCTCGACAAGAAGAACAGTATCAAAAACTATTGAATCGTCTTCATGAAATTTGTGAAAGAGCTAGTGAATTAAAAGTAGGAGTATTTGTAGATGCTGAAGAGTCTTGGATACAGAATACTATTGATGATTTGGTCATGACGCTGATGCTGAGATATAATCATAAGTCATGTATAGTCTTCAATACCTTCCAAATGTATAGGCATGATAGGCTAGAATTCTTGAAGCAAAGCCATCAGAATGCCCAAGAGAATGGCATCTTTTTAGGTGCCAAACTGGTGCGTGGGGCATATATGGAGAAAGAACGCGATCGTGCAGAAGAAGGAGGTTACTTGAGTCCAATACACATAACCAAAAAAGAAGTTGATCATGACTTTGATGAAGCATTGAGATATTGTGTTGAGCATATCGCAGATATCTCTATGTGCTGTGCTAGTCATAATATCGCATCAAATCAGCTTCTTGCTCAATTGGTTGAAGAACACAGTATTGAAAGATCAAATCCACATATCAACTTTTGCCAGTTGTACGGCATGTCAGATTATATCTCATTCAACCTAGCACAAGAAGGGTATAATGTTGCCAAATATGTTCCATATGGACCGATTAAGGAAGTAGTGCCATACTTGATAAGGCGAGCTAAAGAGAATACAAGTGTGACAGGAGAGATGGGGAGAGAGCTAACATATTTGACAAAGGAATTAGCCCGTCGGCAACTAGGGTAATAAAATGTGTCTTTAGTATTGGTCTGTACTAAGCATCACTAGGGTGCAAGCGTTGATGATTTCTATGTTTGTTTTCTCCAAATGTTTTACCAATTCAGAGTTTTCACTTCCAGGATTCAATATGAGTCGTTTGGCCCCAGATAATTTGATTCTATCATAGTATTCTGCTTGATTCTTTGGATTAAGATAAAGTGAAATAGTATCTATACTATGTGTTTTTGGCCATTCAGTATTTATACTAACATCTGCTACTTTGTTCCGCTTTATCCCTAAGCCAAAGACAGTATAACCGGCTCTTCGCAAAGCTAAGATTGCTTTGAAAGAGTATCGAGATGGATTAGCAGATGCGCCTAAGATTAATGTAGGTTTATCTTTCATTTTTTCATTACTAAATGTAATCCATCACGTATTGGTATTAGACAGTTAGTCAAAGATGCATCATTTTGAATCATAACATTCAACTCATGGAGATGTTGACTTGTCTTGTCTTTTTTTGAGTTGATCACTTTACCATACCATAACATATTATCCAGTATCAATATTCCACCTGGATTGAGTTGCTTTAGAAGTAAGCTGTAGTATTCTTGATATTCGATTTTTTTTGCATCAACGAAGGCGAGGTCTACTCCTAAGGCTAGCTCTTTCAAGGATTCTAGTGCTGAGCCATGAATCCAATCGATCGTACAATCAAATGAAAATGCTTTGAAGCGCTCTTGCGTCTTAAGATGGGTTTCTTCATCTATTTCAATAGTTACTAGCTTACTCTGTGGCAGCATAGCCTTCGCAAAGCAATAGGTAGCATACCCTGTAAAAGTCCCCAATTCTACTGCTACTTTAGGTGATTTCAGCCGAGTAATAAGGTGAAGAAAACTCCCTTGCCAATTATCAGTAGACATCTGGGGTTTAAGAGTCTCAGTATGTGTATATCTATCGATTTCATTTAAGGCAGTGAAGTTTAGCTTGGAGTTTTTGCTACAATAGTCGGCAACGATACCATATAGTAATTCGGTCATAGTGTTCTGTACTGTCAAAAGATTAAAGATCGTTATTTAAGTATAAATACAACATATTATAAAAATATTATATTTGTAATTTGCTGTTGTATAGATGCATGATTAAAATGTTTGAATAAATGGATAGGAAGGAATTTATATCAAAGTTAGGGGTAGGTGCTGCATTTGCTCTCACATCTACTTGCCTTGGAGGATGCCTGAAAGATAGTAGGGTTATTGACGAAGTAGATATTGAGTTAGACTTAGGAGATCCTACATATTCTCAGCTACTTTTTCCAGGTGGATTTGTCATTACAGAAGGTGTCATTGTTGCTCGTACATTTGACGACGAATATGTTGCTGCCACAATTACATGTAGTCATGAACAATTTAATAAGATTACCTTCCGACCAGAGGATAATGAATGGTTTTGTACGGAACATTCAGCGAGGTTTGACCTCAACGGTGAAGGACTTAATCCACTCGGTTCAAAGGGGCTCTCAATTTTTACAGTGGAGTTTGATGTAAGTAACAACCTACTTAGAGTATTCTCTTAGAAGATCTCTTTTTTGCGTTGGCTACTTTCATTCCCATGGTATGCAGAATATTGAGCTGACCTCCATAGGCTTTAGCTATGTTTACATCATTGAAAACAGCGTCTGTATTACCAGCAGCGATTAATCTTTGATTTAGTAATATTACTGAATCAAAGTATTCATTTACAGTAGAGAGGTCATGATGTACGACTAATAAAGTTTTTCCTTTAGAAGCTAAGTTTTTAAGAATTGAAATAATTTTCTGTTCAGTTGCAATATCAACACCAACGAATGGCTCGTCGAGAAGATAGAGATCTGCTTGTTGTGCGAGTGCTCTGGCTAGAAAAACTCGTTGTTGTTGACCACCAGACAAATTGCCTATCTGTCTATCAATCAAGTGGCCGATATCAAGATCATTGAGAGCTTGTTTTGCGATTATTCTATCCTCATTATCCAATCGTTGAAGTAAAGACTTAAAAGGATATCGACCCATAAGCACAATGTCAAGGACAGTGGCGGGAAAATCCCAATCTACCTCATCTTTCTGAGGAACATATGCAATGCGCTTTCTCACCTCATCGACTTCTTCACCAAACACTTCAATGGTTCCAAAGTCAAAATCTATAAGTTCTAGGATGCTTTTGAAGAGAGTTGATTTGCCAGCACCATTTGGGCCAATAACTCCACAGAGTTTTCCTTTACTAATATCAAGATTGATATTGGTTAAAATCCTTTTATTGCCGTAGGAGTGACTAAGACCTTGAATATGGAGTGCTGGACTACTCATGTTCTAATCAATTCATTTTATAGAAAACAAAACCAAGAATAAGTAAAAGTGCTAATCCTAGAACAACATAGATGAGTAGGTTAGGTGATTCATTAGCATGTATTTCTTCATGTTTTGTTTGTGTCATTGCTCTCACAATAGTGTCTGTGTTGTACTTTAGCATCCCAATGTAGGTGCCACTTGATGCATTTTCATCACCTAATGAATCTGCAAAGAGTTCACCTCCGATAGTTACACCATTGTCTTCCGCTATTTGTTTTAACATCTTTGGGTTAATCGTAGACTCAATAAAGATTGCAGGGACTTTGTATTTCTTGATGGCATCAGTTACTCTTTCCATATCAGAAAATTGAGCTTCAGCCTCTGTAGAAATTCCTTGAATTGCTTCAAGTTTGACACCATACGCATCACCAAAATATTTGAATGCATCATGCGAAGTAATCAGAACTCTTTGCGACTCAGGGATAGAGGCAATAGACATATTGATATAACCATGCAATTGCTCTAGTTCCTTTATATAAGCATCATAGAGTGTCTTGAGTTCTTCCTTTTTATTGGGCAGCAACTTGACAAATGCTTCATGGATGGACTGACAATATTTTATCCCGTTTCTCACATCCATCCAAGCATGTGGGTCTGTAGCTGCTTTGTAGACATCACTACTGATAGGTGTTACGTATTGGGTGATAGTGATTGTCTCTGCTTCAGTTCCAGAATTGGCTATCAAGTCATTGATCCAGCCTTCGAAGGTAAGACCATTGATGAGAATAAGATCAGCATCGCTTACTTTCTTAGCATCACCAGGTGTCGGTTCGTACATATGAGGATCTGATCCTCTTGGCACTATTAGGTCAACATTGATGTGATCGCCACCCAGTTCTTTTGCCATATCAGCCCACATCGAAGCAGAGGCTAATACAGTTGGTTTTGTTGTTTGGGCATTTACAAGAACAAGTAAAGAGGAGAACAGTAAGATGAAAAAATTACGCATTGTTATATAAGTTTTACAAGGAGATTTGGTACAACAGAATGACTGAGTGTCACCTGTGTTTTCGTATCAAGCTCTACGATCATAGATCGATCAAAGCTTTGTTTTTCTAATATTTTTATTTGAGTTCCAAGTTTGATTTTCAAACCATTGAGGTGTTGCAGAAAGGGAACACTATGTTCCGTTACACCGACAAGCATACATTTCTGACCTATTGGTAGACTTTCAAGTGTAGATTGATTTCTCAACATAAACTTGCCTTCGGCATTTGGTATAGGATCTCCATGAGGATCAAATCTTGGGTTGCCAAGGAAGTTATCAAGTCTATTAATTAAATGATCTGATCTAATATGCTCAAGTTCTTCTGCGATGTCATGGACTTCTTCCCAAGGGAATTTTAGTTTGTCAAATAAGAACACTTCCCAGAGTCTGTGCTTTCTGATGAGTTGTGTTGCAGTTTTGTTTCCTGACTCTGAAAGAGAAGCGCCTTTGTATTTTTCGTAATGAATTAATGACTTACCTGATAGCTTCTGCAACATATCTGTTACGGATGCTGCTGAGGTACTCACATGCTTAGCAATAGCATTTGTACTTGCAGGCTTATTAGTCTTTTCATTAATCTTAAATATCGCTTTCAGATAGTTTTCTTCCGCCTGAGTAAGAAGCATTTACTAAATTTTAAGCAAATATAGAAATAATTTTAGACTTGGCTAAAAATAACATTTCTGTTATATAGAAGGAAAGAGAGAAGAATTTTGTTCTTCTCTCTTGCTCTATTACTTAGTGTTTACTCTATAACAAGTTTTTCAAATCTTTCGATTTTTCCTTCTGTATTCTTCAAAAGGATAAAATACAGACCTGCATTTAGCTGATCAACTCTCATAGAGGTTAACTTGCTATCAATAATAGTTTGGCGGACAACCTTACCTTGATAATTAAGGACTAAGAGTGATTGACCGTGCATCTCTGTTGCAGTTTCGATAATGACTTGTGTACTTGCAGGATTAGGATAGATATTGAATGTCAGTTCAGTAATGTCAATAGTATTACTAGTCGCATCCATACCATCACAATTCTCGTCAATGCCATTGTTAGGTATATCTTCTGCATCTGGATTAATCATTGCATTGTCATCATCGCAATCTTCTTCGAGATCATAACCATCTCCATCAAGATCATCATCTGGAGTTAATGGATCGCAATCATCATCCAGACCATTATAAGCTATTTCTGAATTGCCTGGATTGATCAGAGCATTGTTATCATCGCAATCTTCATCAGAGTTGAAACCGTCCATGTCTTCATCAATCACTAATGCATCGCCATCGCAGTCCTCATCAATAGCGTTGTTCGGTATTTCTGTAGCATCTGGATTAATAGATGCATCGGTATCATCACAATCTTCATCCGAATTGAAACCATCCATATCCTCATCAATGACTAGGGCAGTACCATCGCAGTCTTCATCAATTGCGTTATTAGGTACTTCTTCCTGACCTGGATTGATCTGAGCATTGTTATCATCGCAATCTTCATCTGAATTATATCCATCCATATCTTCATCAATGACTAGGGCAGTACCGTCACAATCTTCGTCAATATCGTTATTCGGTATTTCTGCGGAATCAGGATTTACACTTGGATTGTTGTCATCACAATCTTCATCCGAGTTAAATCCATCCATATCATTATCAATAACTAATGCCACTCCATCACAATCTTCATCGACATCATTATTAGGGATTTCTGTTTGACCAGGATTAATTGCTGCATTAGCATCATCACAATCCTCATCTGAATTGAAACCATCGCCATCTTCATCAATTTGTTGAGCTATACCATCGCAATCCTCATCAATATCATTATTAGGAATTTCTGTCGCTTCAGGATTGATATCAGCGTTGTTATCATCACAGTCGATGTCAGATAAGAAACCATCCATATCTGCATCAATGCCCTGGGCTATACCATCACAATCTTCATCAACATCATTGTTCGGTATTTCTGTGGCATCTGGGTTGATATTTGGATCATTATCATCACAATCCTCATCTGAGTTGAAACCATCCATATCATTATCAAGATAGACTACTATACCATCGCAGTCTTCATCAATAGCATTGTTTGGTATTTCTGTTGAACTAGGATTAATACTAGCATCAGTATCATCACAATCCTCTATTTGGTTAAAACCATCACCATCAAGGTCGTCATCAAGAGTTAATGGATCACAGTCATCATCTAAACCATTGTATGGGATTTCGTTCATTTGTGGGTTAACACCTGCATTACTATCGTCACAATCTTCATCTGAATTAAATCCATCCATATCCTCATCAATCACAAGCACAACACCATCACAATCTTCATCAATAGTATTGTTTGGTATTTCTTCAGCGCCTGGGTTGACATTCGGATTAACATCATCACAGTCTTCTTCAGCTGAGTATCCATCCGAGTCAATATCGATAAAGATGATACCATCACAATTTTCATCAATATTGTTATTGATTATTTCTTCAGCACCAGGATTTATAGAAGCGTCACTGTCATCGCAATCTTCTTCTGCATTAAAGCCGTCACCATCTAAGTCATCATCAGGTGTTGCAGCATCACAATCATCATCTATCCCATTATAAGGAACCTCATCATTGCCTGGGTTTATCTCAGCATTAGTATCATCACAATCCTCATCAGAATTGTATCCATCTTGATCACCATCAATAATAATGATAAAGCCATCACAATCTTCATCAATATCATTGTTTGGTATTTCCTCTGCATCCGGATTTATCGCGGCATTAGTGTCATCACAGTCTTCATCTGAATTAAATCCATCCATATCTTCATCAATAACTCCGAGCACACCATCACAATCCTCATCTACATCATTATTCGGTATTTCTTCTGCATCCATATTGATGTCAGCATCATAATCATCACAATCGATATTAGATGTGAATCCATCATTGTCATGGTCAATGCTTCCAGAGATAGGTCTCACATGATCTTTGAATCCGTGCACCACTTCTCCAGTTTCATCATCAATAACTAGGATAATGATGTGTGACTCAAAGATGTCATGACTTGTTGGAATTTCGTATTCAAATGTATAGTTATCTCCTTGCCCAAGACTCATTGAATTACTGATTGCTCCTTGCACGCCTGACCATCCTCCAAGTAGTGCTCTTGCTACATGATTATAAACCATATCAGCAGCAGGGACAGGATTCGGCAAATCTTCATAGCCTCCCATTGGTCCTGCTGCACCACCAGCGTAATTATTAGCTTGCGCATAACCAGAAGAAGACCCAGTTACATTATTTTCTGTCATAACCATGGCTAGGCTAAACGCTCTTTCGAAAGTAGAGTGATGTTGGATTATGGCATTTACTGTGAGTTCACGATTGGAGATATTGTAGTCTTGTTCGATGTCTAACGAAATTGGTGATATCCTAAAGATTTGATCATAATAGGCTGGTAAAGACGAAGGATCCGTAAGTAATATTCGATCAAACCAAGCAGAAGGAAAGCCACTAAAACCAGGAGACCCTGTCATACCAGAATCATAATTTGAGATCGCCATTGGGTCAGAATTATGAACCGCAATGCCAATGAATTCGTCTGGATAATCTGCTTCCATTTGGTCCATAAATACAGCTCCTCTCGGACACCATACACACCAAGTTCCTGTAGCTTCTTCTGCTACGAGGATTCTAGATGGTGGATCTTCGACACTCACTACTTCGACTGTTTGTACATTATCATCAGGTAGTTCGTCTTCTCCTCCATTGATATTCTCTATACTCACTTCCATGTTGTACTGCCTTGCTTCAGAAACATCTATGGCAGAATTGAGGTCTACTGAGGCAATACCACCGAGAGGGAAGTCAAGATTGGCAAGACTAATTGTGTCTGTAATGGATTCTGTAGCCTTCAGGATTATATCAAAACTATTGACAGACTCATAACCATTATTTTGGATTTCTAAAAACATATTGACACGCTCCCTACTATCTACATAGCGAAAACCGAAAGGTAAGAACGCGCTATTCAGTGCCATATTTCTTGCTTCTTCGACATTGTTGACCTCTATATTGTCAATGGCAAGTCCAAAGTTCCAACCATTTCCATCTTGATATTCGAATCGCACAAAAAAGAGATCACCAGCATAGTCTGAGATATTTAATTGGATTGTCTGCCAGATATCATCCCCAATATCACTTACGCCATTTTGAATTTCTGCCAGTTGATCAAAATTTTCTCCATCTCGGCTTCCATAGATGATAGCACGTTCATCTGCACCTTGATAATCACCATTAATAAAGTATGCATCAAAAGACAATGAAATACCACCATCTGCAGGAGCATCAGAAAGATTGATAAGAGTGGATGTCAACGATCCATTTCCGTTACCACCTGCACCAAGTGCATCATCATTGATAGCATAAAAGCTTCCAGATTCCGGAATAGTGAAGTATTGACTACTCAGTGTAGAGGTTGTCCCAAAGCCCCAGCCATTGTCACTGTACCATCCTGCAGGTTGGCCATTTTCAAAGTCTTCAGCATAATAGGTTTGAGCGGAGCAAAATGAAGTTAGCACTCCAAGGAGTAAGATCAGTGTAGTTCTCATATTGTTGGTTTTGTCTCTAATTTAGAGAATCTTCCCCAATTATAGGCATGTGGAATCTGGAATTCAAGTCTGGACAGTCAGAGAGTCTGAAGAGGATACTTCTCTAATGCAGCGTGATTCGCCAATTGAGAAGTTGAAGAAGTATTTCCCGAAAGGGTAGAGTCAAACAGATTAAGACAATTATTCCATTGCTAAACCACCTTCTCCCCATTTATATGGATAAGTGAGTACCCCTATTTCAAGGATTGTAAGGGCTAGCCTGTCATCATAGATTTGAGGTATCAATTAAAACTTAATAATTCACCAAAAAAATAATCAACGATGAAACAATTAGTTAGTCTTTTTACACATCCTTCAACAGTAGTAATCACATTCACATTCCTTCTGATCGTCACATTTGCAAATTGTCAAACACATTGGGTAGGAGGAACTCCAGGTAGTGAGTCAGATTGGAACACCTCCGGAAATTGGTCAACAGGAAGTGTGCCAGGTCTCCATGATCAGGTCATCATAGCTTCGCCTGATTCCAACCTGCCTTATATCCCAATTATTGATGAGGTTGTAGAGCCGATCGCACATCTATCCTTACTCGGTAATGTTGAGCTAAAAGTAGATCATGGTGGCAAATTAATAATTAATGGCAGTAGTGACTTTAATTATGGGGTGTTCAATCAAGGGCGATTAACAGTGTTCGGAGAATTACAAATTCTTGATACAGGGAAAGCAGCTTGTCGATGTGAAGGAGGGAGAATTGATTTTGGAAAAGAGCATATAGTTTACTCCTATATATCGAATACAGAAGGACAAGATAACTGCAACTTGCTGAATGATTTCTCAGAGTTATTGGCCAGAGTGAAAGATTTAGAACAGGTGACGGATACTGGTATTGCCAATGCAGAATGGAATCTCGTCAGAAAAGCATTAGCAGAATATCTTGACATCCAAGATGAAACAGCTGAGAACTATGCAGATCGCATGTATCAATATGCAAATGCCTGTTATTACACAGAAGACTATAGTGCAGCAATAGAAGCCTATGACGCTATACTGCAGCGATTGGATGTAGAAAAAACCGTCCTATATAGTGCACAATTTGATAAGGCGATGATTATGAATCAGATTGATAAAAACGATTCACTCATACTCTTCACATCTATTGCTAATAACTATGACCACCCATACCACAGAGATGCTAAGTCTATAGTTGAGCGATTCTAATCAAAACAACATTCATTCTACATACTCTGTCTAGAAAGCTAGGTAGTAAAAAGTGACGCCGGGAAACTTAATCTAGAATTGAGATTCCCGGTTTTTAATGCACAAGAGCATTTATTATATTTATTAACTTAAACAAGACTCTGCTTGTACAGGGTCAATGACATGGAAGTACAACCAATTCGAGTAATGCTAATCGATGATCATGCCATCCTCCTTGATGGTATTGAGATGCTCTTGCAGAGTGGACAAGGAATTGATGTGGTGGGTAAGCACGCTTCTGGAGAAGATTTGCTAGCTGATGAAGAAGTGAATACATGTGATGTCATCGTCTTAGACATTAATCTCAAAGGCAAGGATGGCATTACCACTTTTTCAGAGTTAAAAGCACAAGACTATTCGGGCGAATGTATTTTCTTATCATCCTATAATGACCTCAAGTTAGTCAATGAAGCAATGAAGCTCGGTGCTAAAGGTTATGTGACAAAATCATCGGCAACAGATTGTCTGGAGATGGCCATCAAGCAAGTAGCAAAGGGTCAGAAGTATTACAGTCCAGACTTACAGGAAAAGATATTGACTTCTTTTGGTGGTGAAACTCAAAAGGATGATGACCAAATCGAGCGTGGTATGCTTCGCCAACTCACTGAGCGAGAAGTGGATGTACTCAAACTCATTGCACAAGAGTACACAAGTGATGAGATCGCAAAGAAACTCTACATCGCAAAGAGTACTGTAGACACGCATCGCAAAAACCTTATTAACAAATTACAAGTAAAAAATGCCGTTGGGCTTGGCCTCTTTGCTGAGCGCAACGGTTTGATCTAATAATCTAAATCAAAACAAAATGAAAAATTTATATCTCTACACCTTATGCATTAGCTCTCTCATATTAACATTAAATTCATGCAGAATTGCAGTTGATGTTCATCATACACATGGGGAGCATGAGGGACATCATGAATATTATGATGATAACAGTCAACACGAAAAGGAAAAGCATTCGCTCTGTCGTAAGTTTCTTTATGCTAAGGCCGTTGAGAATTATGATTCTCAAACCATTAAAGATAATTATTTGAATATTGAAATAGATATTGAAGATTATGTACAAGGAACTTTTGATAAACCACTTAGGATAGAAGTTTTAGGCAAGGATCAATCTGATGAATCATATTTCACCATAAAAATAATAAACCCTTACTCTGACGAAATCCACTATGATTTTATATCATTTACATCTCACCCATTATTTGCTATTGATCAAGAAGAGTCACTTGTAGCAGGATTTATAAGCTTAAGAAAAAGAGCAGCGTCAGACCCAGTTAAAAGTGAAGCAAATGAACGTATACAGCTTTATACTGACTACGAAGGGAATGTAGTAAAGTTATTTTTTCTAGGAAAAAATCTTCCAAGGCATAAACATAAACCAGGTGATACTGAAATTACAAATGGCCATGTAATGGGACATAGAATTGGTGATCCTAGGAAGTTTCAATAATGAGGCAGGCAGCCTGTGTTTTTATCTTGCTTATAATAAGTAGGACAATCTTAGCAATATCTCTTGAAAAATGTGAATACTATTATGAGAATTACCTAGAAGATAGTCTCAAATACTATTTAGAAGAACATAACAATAATCTCTCTTTGAATGATAGAATTGTATATAACCTTTATCAAGCAAAGCTAAAGAGATCAAATAATTTTAGATCAGAAGGGATTGAATTATTAAATGAAGCTCTTTCATTATTTAAAGATGATAGTAATGACTGCTTGTTGGGTAGAGTTTTGGATGAACTAGTTTTAATCTTGAAGGATGGAGGAATTCTAGACAGGCAAAAGGCCTTGGAATACATCAAACAGAGCGAAGAAATTAAAATTGCATCTTGTAAAAATGAGTTAGATGTTACCTTCTTAATAAAAGGCAATCTTTTTTACATGAATGCTCTCAATGAAGTAAATGAATTTAGGAAAATAGAATACTACAATAAGGCAATTTCAGCATGGACAAGTACTGCTCAAATATCAAAGGATAGAAAGTTATTAGACCTAGCTCAAATGAACACCTCAACAACCTATATTGGACTGGGCAAGTATCAATCAGCTATAGAATTTTTATCGGAGCAACAAACCAAAGCAAAAAGATACGGTGACTCTGCGCTTTTGCTTAATATAAGAAAAAATAAGTTATCTGCATTGATTAAAAATAGAGACCTCGAATGGGCCACCTCAATAGCGGACTCTTTAACAAGAGAATTAGATGAATCGGCGAAGCCACAAAACCAATTAGATATTTATTTTTTGAAATCTAATTTGGCAGATTCTTTAGGTTATTATAAACAAGCATTGGAGTTTAGGGACTCTTCTTTGCATTATCAACATTTAGTTTTTGATGAATCTAATTATCTGGCTCAAGAAAAGTATCAGAGTGCGAATTTAGAAAAGGAAGTTGCACAGAAAGAATCGAGAATCTTAAGAAACAGACTTTGGTTGACTGTATTGCTTTCAACATGTTTGCTTTTGATAGGCTCCATTTTTTTAATTCAACGGTCAAGAAAAATTAAAGAGCAAAAAGCAAAAGATGAATTGGAAAAGGAGAGACTCAATTCAAAAATTGAGGCTGCTTTAGCTAAAATAGAAGGCGAGACCACGGAAAGAAAAATGATAGCAATGAAATTACATGATGAAATAGCATCTTCACTTACTGCAGCGCAGATGCATTTAAATGTTATTCAGAAAAAAGCAAATGAGCAAAACGCCAGACTATTGGAAACGAGTTCTGAGCTTATAAATCAAGTTTCATCTCAAGTGAGAGATATTTCTCATCAACTGATTTCCCCAGTTTTATTAAAATTAGGGTGCGCAGAAGCAATTGATGAGTTAGTGAATAGATCATCTAATGTCGAATGTCCGATTCAAGTAGATATATCTACTTCAGGAGAAAGACTTGAGTTTAAATTAGAAACTTTTATTTACCAAGCTTTCAGTGAAATGCTAAATAACGCAATTAAATATAGAGAAGGTGGACAAATAGAATGCAAATATCAGCAGAGTCTTGATAGAGTCGAAATAGTCATGACTAATACTGTGTCGGAATCACATCTTTTTCAAAAAGAAGGTTTGGGCACAACTAATATAAAGAGCAGAGCTGAAGGACTTGGTGGTCAATTTAACATTACAAAAAAGATTGCATTAGTGGAAGCCAAATTGACAATTCCACTAACCTTTTCTAGTTTAGATTAATAGTCGTAGATATGTATTGTATTGAGTGAATCTACTAATTTGATTTTAAGATTTGAAGAATTAAAAGAAAGATTTGATGGTGGTGAGAATTCAGTTATAAAGTTATAGTGACTTGGATCAATGAAGAATGAATGCATTGAGTTTTGTTGTACAGAATTACTCACCACGTCTAAACTTTTCACCCCATTGACACATAATAAGGACAATAGTGGCACCCCGGCAGGGCCAATTTTTTTTCTTACTATAGGCTTACTTACAACATTAGCATCAATTCGTCCAAAGCCAGTATGCTCGGAATACCCATTTACATATTCTACAGTTCTCTGGGTTCCATTAGCCTGAGGTATTTTTTTTGCACTTTGTTTTAGAATCTCTAATATTGTTTTTCGAGAAAGCTTAGAATTCTTTGCCATAATCAAACCAATTACCCCTGCAACAATAGCCGATGCAGCAGAAGTGCGAGATGTTATAGTATAACTATCTTCTTTATCAATATCGTTATCCAAATCGCTAGTGCCAAAGGTGAATGCTGGTGCTACAAATGAGATATTCGTAGATTCTTTATACTTAAACTTAAATTCATCTCCAGCAGTTGATCCAGAAACAGAGGTGACAAACGATTGTAACCTGATATCATTTTCTTCATATTCCTGATTTGAGTTCCCAATTGCCATTACAATAGGGACACCTTTGCCGCTTCGTCCATTCTTTGCTAAGTCTTCTAACTCGCTTCTTATATTTGGATCATTCATTGAATGATGCCAAACACTCGTGTAAAATATGGATATATCGTCTTGAAGACTTTCTATAACTCGAGCAAGATTACCATGATTTTCGGTATACTTGATTAAGATTATTTTGCAATTAGGACATATTCCAGTTACATTATCTCCGGATGTATTTGGTTGAGAGGCAATTATACCAGCCATCTGAGTACCGTGGTCACGACTTGGATCATAAGCCTTAGCATCATTTGAGAAGGAATGAGTGGATCTTTGTAAAGAAACATTATCCTTAAATTCTTGATGAGTAGTCATAAACCCAACATCAAGAATGGCAATCTTTATATCACTGCTGCCATCATTCCCTGATTCATGGGCAATATCAGATCCTATAATTTCATGAACTAAAGAATTATCCAAAGGGTTCGATATGTTAATTAATGAAGGTGAGAATTGCTCCAAAGGAAAGACAATTTCAGGGTCGCTGTATTTAAATAATTTTGATTGTGACATCAGTTTTAATGCTGGAATAACCATTTTGTTTGGAAGTTCAAACGTAGTAGATTTTCCAAGTTTTAATCTTTCTAATTTTTCTTTATTAATAGGTAAGCTGCTAAATATTTCATCTATAAGAGACCCTTGTGCTGGTGTCTTAAGTTTGGCAATAATTCTATTTGTAAATATGCCTATTTGACCAGATTTTGTAAGTTGGATTACTCTGGTCTTATCAGCATTTACCTTTACTTGACTTTCGATTTCTGTAATGAATGCTTTAGAATAATTACTTCCAATTATAATAGCATTAGAAAATCGAAAATCATATTCCTGCTCAAAGTATATTGCTCCTTTATTCGCTGTATTGAAGACTCTTGACAATTCACTTGCTTTATTGAAATCCGATTCATCCACATAAATGGCGTCCAGGTCATCTCTGTAATCGAAATAAATCTTCTCATTATATCGATGATAGAAGTTTTTGTTTGAATTGCATGCCATAAAGAATAGCGTGCCAAACGTAATAAAGAATAATTTCAAAACCTTCACCTTGTTTCGCTTTGATTTCTTGAAAGATAAATATTTTTGGTGTATTCTCAGTTAGATGGGAACACTTCTGACACATCTTACGTTACTAAGAAAACTTTAAGGAAAACGTTCTTTAAATTTTGGGGCTGAAATGGTATCGACAGGAAAGATTTGCGATACGTAAGCATGCCGGAGCAGTGGTGATGCACTCCGTTAACAAATGATCTCCAAACTATAATTGGCGAAAGAAACTTCGCATTAGCTGCCTAATTTAGAATTAGCATAGCTTTTTGCACTCTGTGGGGGAAGTCTGATCAACCGACTATGAGTGTATAATGACCGCTACGCTTCGCGCTGGCACTCGGACTAGAAGAGGTAGGACTTCGATGCACCTTCGAATCTTAAGAAGATAAGCTGAAAGCTGGTTGTTTGTACACCTGCTTGATGACGAAAATTGAAGAACAAACTAAGCATGTAGAAAGCATATGGTTGCTTTGTCTGGACCCGGGTTCGACTCCCGGCAGCTCCACAGAGATGAAGGGAGGAGAAGTCTATCTTGATAT
>JAHDEL010000044.1:0-26305 GCA_020628855.1 Saprospiraceae bacterium
TAAGGTCTGGTAGTTCAGTTGGTTAGAATACCTGCCTGTCACGCAGGGGGTCGCGAGTTCGAGTCTCGTCCAGACCGCAAAAAGCTCAGCAGTAATGCTGGGCTTTTTTTGTTTATACTTGTTTTAATCAAGAGACCTGGACTTCCCACCCTCCCTCGACTGTGGTCGAGGTTCCTTCCTTTGAATGTCCATCTAGGACATTCACTTTTATCCTAAAAGAACAGTCAGTCTTAGACCGCAAAAAGCTCAGCAGTAATGCTGGACTTTTTTTGTTTATTCTGATTCCATTACTCTATCCATACCAGACTCAATATGCCAAGAAAAGCAATAAAAATTATAGCCCCAAACCCTATTACCGTTGACAGTATAGCATCTCTCCTGGGTCGCTTTGCAAAAATGGCAACCCCTATAATTCCTAAAAACCCAAAAACAAATCCTGCGAAAAATGGCCCCCACCGCAGCTTGAACTTTGTCTCAGAGTGTAATGAAGCATTCATCGAAATCGAACCTTTTCTAACTCCTTTCTTCAATAATAGTTTATTCACATGAAAATCAATCTTTTGTCGAATTGAGAGTTTCTCACCACAGAGATGTTCATATTCTGTTATTGATAAATTGATAAATTCACTGATATTCAATTCTGATATTATTGCATGTTGATTATTCATCGCATTTGCTTGAGTAACAGACAACATAACAAGGCATAACATTACATTTAACTTCATCTCAAGTAATTATTTTGTCCAAAATCAAGAATACTTAGATTAAAACATTTTGAAGAATATCTAGACTCCATTAATCAATTCTTCACCAATAAAAAAAGGCTCGACCTAAGTCGAGCCTCTTGTTTTATGATATATTGACTATGCTCTATCCATATATCTGGTCTGCATTGAATCTGCATGTCACTACTAAGTCATCACTCTCTTCCGCAGCATTCTTTGCATCTCTTGCTGAGTCCTCTGCATCATTCGCTGAGTTCCTCGCATCCTTCGCTGAATCTTCTGCATCTCCCGCTGCATCTTTAGCATCCTTCGCTGAATCCTCAGCATCTCCCTTCAAATCATCTATCTCACTCACTAGATCCTTCGCCTCATCTTTCAAGTCCTTGATATCATCTACCAAATCCTCTGCCTTTCCTTCTAAGTCATCGATGTCTCTCACTAAGCCCTTCGCTTCGTCTTCTTGATCCTTAATCTCTCCAACTACGTCTTTCGCATCATCCTTCAATCCATCGATATCTTTCACTAAGCCTTCCGCATCTTTCTCGTAGTCTTCTATAGTATCCACTAAGTCTTTTGCCTCATCTTTCAATCCGTCGATGTCTTCAACCATTCCCTTTGCATCATCTCTAAAACCTTCGATATCATTCAACTGATCCTTACCATCTTTATTGATACTCATCAAATCATCTAATGTATCTACCGCTTGGTCTTTAATCTCTGTAGTCTCATTGTATAAATCTGTTACTTGACCTCTTAATTCTATGACCTCACCTTTTAGCGATGTCACTTCTGTCGCATCTGTCTCAGCTTGTGATAATAAGTTCGCTATATTCTCTCCATTCTCCTCCGCCTGATTCTGTAATGTATACATATTGTCTAGTATCTCATTACTCTTCGTCTCATTGTCTTGCATGTTACTGAGTATCTCACTAGAAAGCAGCTCATTCTCTCTGATTCTTTCTAATAGTAATCTGATCTCCTCGAAAATATCGAAGCATCCTTGCATCGTTACTTCCATCTCCTCCTTAATCTGAATCGCCTGATCGCGTTCTGAATTCATCTCTTGTACCGCTACCTGAGCTAAGTCTAAAAATGATGTCGTGTCTGTTTGAAAATTTGCGTTTGTCATTGTTTTTAAATTTTGATAGTTAATTAATTATTGATTGACAATACAAACTTATGACTACTCCTAACCGATTGAAAGATTCTGCCTGTAAGCTAATTCAACTCTAATTGGAATTAAACTGGAAGCAAGGTAACTCCCTGATTTACAATGAATAATGATTGTGTAGAAAAAAAGAGAAAACTGTAGAGATTATATAAAATGATGGTAAGACTTGAGGAATAATACGTGATACTAAATCTCTTTCGCATTTAAGCGTCATCATGATCTTGATTGAGGAGATTATACATTGATTATTGCTAGATGATAATCCATACCTAAATACTTGGTAAGTCTTCCGACGGGCGGAATCAGCTTCTTTAGCACTAAGACTATACAATAATGAAAAATAAACCCATCAAACCAATACAAAGCATTAAGCCGGCGCCCAACTTATCTAATAACTGTGAGGAATGACGAAATCTTTCTTCCCAACTGCTATTCTTAGAAATCCAATCAACTGAATAACCTGTAACCACCATTTGAATACCAATTAAGAAACATCCAATTCCAGCAATGAGGTCCTCTTTGAATAAGCCTGTAGTATTTTGAGATAATATATCTGACCCAAACAAAAGTATGCCAAGAAAGCAGAAAACATATCCAATCAAAGCATAGGAAGATCCCTTCTTAATATGAAAATTCTTAACGGACAGGGCTGTTGTTATCTTCACAATTATTGGCCAATCTTGATAATTCATTTACTATAGGATAAAGAGGATTACAATATATTCTCACCTTATAAGAAATTGCTCATATCGAAAGCATATTGAATACTGAGGCCAAACCCTGTATTAATATACCTATCCACAGGTCCAAGAGGAACAATACTTTGAGCTATTATTTGTAACGAGCCTCCATTAATAACCTCAGGGGTTCTATACCCAACTTGTATTCCCAATGCTCCATCAAGATCACCAGAAACTCCCAAAATTAACGAAGACTTCAAAATAGCTCTTAATCCAATGTTGATGTTAGATAATACAGCATCCTCTAATTGAATTTCCGCATAGGGATTAAGAAAAGAATTCTTAACAGGCAAATAGACTGCTCCAAAACCGCTAAATAATAAGACCTCTTTGTAAACTAATGATGAAAAATTAATACTCTGAGGAATCACTTTTGCAGCCGAAATACCAACTTGCATCTCTTTTTTCCCATTGCGATAATCTATTTTGGAATTAGATGCATAGAACAAACCCACTCCAACATTGAAACCTGATGCTCTTTGATCTCCAATGTTAGAGAGTGGATCTGAATTGTCAACCAAATCTACTCCAGCCCCATTGATGCCAAAATTATTGTAGTTTAATCCTAAGCCAATAGACAAATAGTCAAAAGGATTAAATAATCGTGGCAGTCTATAAGCTCCAGAAAGGTTTATTCTCAAACTTTCCATAAGTCCAGCAGACTCTCTGAGAACACCAAACCCTGCACTTAGCCTTTGGTATGGAATAGGACTTTGAAAAGAAACGAACATATCAGTTGGCGCGTTTTCCACCGCAGTAAATTGCTTCAAATAATATGTACTAACCCTCAATTCATTAAAACTGGAAATTGCTGCTGGGTTGATTAAGAATTGATTCTCAAGATTAAACTTTAAGTCATCATTCTGTTGTGCTTGCATTGAAAAAACAAGACTAAAAATGCTAAATATGATTATTACTAAATGTTTCATGTTTTTTTTGATTTAATAGCTTACAATAACTCATTCTATTGATTAAAAGCTAGCGTTCTCTAATTAGTAATAGGTCTCTTGATAGAGTATACTCTATGTCTTCATTCTTATACTTTAAGAAATAATAGTATACCCCATCAGGTAGAGGCCTACCATTGAAAACACCTTCCCAGTCATTACTATAATTTGTTGTTTCGTATACAGTTTTGCCCCATCGGTTTACAATAACTAATTCGTTATCTGGATAATTCTCAATTCCCGTAAACACAAGAAAATCATTTGAATCATCATTATTAGGAGTGAACATATTCGGACCACTCAAAGGGCCTGAATCACCAGCTGGATTAACTGTTATTGTATAAATGAACTGATATGAACAACCATTAACATCTAACGCTATTCCTTCTAACACTCCAGAATTCTGCGCAATAAAGGTTGTTTCCAAGCAATCATTACATGATAAGTTTAGAGTTTCACTTGTCCATGTAGTAGTGATGGCATTTTCTATAAGTAGTGCATACTGTGTTCCTTCATCCAATTCTATATTATTGACATCCTGGGTCAGAAGCTGGTCAAGAACAGTGATGCTAATTTCATCCATAACCACACACTCATTCTCTGTAATCCCTGTCAAAGTATAGACTCCACTTTGATTAATAGCATCGATATCATCTTCGGATAAATCAATACCATCTAATGACCAAATAGTATTTGTCAATTCTTCCGGTGTAATCTCTGACAAGGAGAATGTTTCATTGGGACAAAGCGTAATATCGCCGCCTACATCTATTACTTCGACCTCGGAAGCTTCCACAAAGGTTAGAACCTCAAATTCACAACCAAAACTATCCGTGAGAAGTATTGTGTATGTGTCTGAGGACAAATTGCTGATCATACCTTCTGTAGTCAGAGTATCAAGTTCGACCCACTCATAGGTAGCAATATTTTCTCCACCTTCGATTAGAATCTGCCCATTATTAATTCCACATGAAGTAGCTGTTGGTGAAACTGCTACATTATCAAAAGAAGTAGTTTCAACAACCTGAATAATATCCGAACGTACACATGTTCCATTAGATGCTTGGAGTTCTACCTCAGCCCCGGAATCAATAGAAAGTTCAACTTCACTAGATACTTCTAAGCCATTAACAAACCATGTATATTCAATGATGTCATCTCCTGACATATTTGACAACATGATTGTCTGATTTGCACAAAGAATGACATCAGGTCCTAGATCAACCATAAGATTGGAAGATTCTTCGACTTCTATAGAAATCTCATGAGTACAAGCATTGCTATCAGTAACAATAACATCATAGATGTCTCCAGGTAAATTCTCGATACTGTTATCAGAAGATGTCAAACCAAGACTTGGAATATCGAAGGAAGTGATCAAAATAGCATTATCACTAGATAACATAATACTTCCATTCGCTTCATCACAAGTAGTATGAACAATATTCTGGCTAATTTGCGGCGCTTCGTAAATGCTTACGATGACTTCATCTGTAGCAACACATCCATCAGCTGTCATAGCCTCAACTCCATAAGTTCCAGGCTGATCTGTTGTTAAACTCTGTTCAAAAAACAACACTACAGTGCCATCAAATGTCCAAGTAAAGTCTACAAATGTATCATCCGAAGAAATTGCGATATCGGTTGCCTCATCAACACATATTGATATATCATCACCCAAAGAGAGACTTGCCTCACTAGAAGTATTAATTGGGACATCTTGTGACACTGAGCATCCATTTTCATCTTCAATGAGCAGTGAGTAAGTGTTAGGAGCAAGTTCACCTTCGAAATTATCACCTCCCATACTCACACCATTTAAAAACACAGTATTGAACCCTACAGAATTGGTTTGAATAACTTCAATAGTTCCATTATTTAGTCCACATGATGTGTGTTGCACAATAACATCAAACTCTATGAGTTCAGGCGCTGTAAGATCTATATCCAATATTACTTCCTGACCATCTTGATCTTGAATTGTTACCGAATAATCCCCAATGGATAAGTTATCTAAAGTAGTAACATTCGAATCACTAGTTGACCATAGGATGTTATAAGGTGTTTCTCCACCATTTATAGTAAGAGTTATACTACCATCATTAGAGTTATGGCAGGATGGATTAATCGACATCGCTGTAGCGACTAATTGCGACTGATCAATGACAACAGACTGTACACATGCTATACCACACGCATCACTAACTTCAAAAACAACAACATATACCCCGTCATCAGGATATTGATGAACAATAGTTTGACTTGGATTATTGGAAGTATTTCCATCACCAAAATTCCAATTATAGTTTGTACCTCCCGAAATATTATGGATAAAAGTTACAGTATTTGTACTTGGATCAATATCAAAAGTAATGGGTTCACAATCTATTTGTGGTGTTGCACAAATGTTAGTATTACAAATCAGATTACCTCCACATCCATCGAGGTACTCACATATAAATGTATAATCTCCAGCTTCTGATCCAGTAAACGTGACTTGATCTTGCAAATCTATTGTTGCACCATTCGGAGTGGTAACTTGACAGTTAACTCTTTGCATACCATTTTCATTGAGTACAAAGAGAAAGTCTCCATTACTTTCTGTATATATGATATCTAGAAGACTGCAACTTGCATTGGATTGATTTATACAGACAGGAATACAGCAAGTATCATAGCAATCACCATTAAAATAGAGCATACATACGTAGATATAACCATCTGCATTTGCAGCACTTTGTATGTTCGGGTCATTTGGATCAAATGTTAATGAACCAGCCCCTGCAAAACCTATCCCTTCTATGTAGAACAGAGCATCTTCATAATCAGATGAGAAAAAGACCAACCCATTTTCAAAATCTCCACTTGTCTCAATAAGATCACATCCTTGATATGGATCATCTAACTGGATGGAAGTACAGCATGTAACATAACATCCTGTAGAGAAACTGAAATACTTAACACAAACTTCAACCTTATCTCCTAAATTATAGCCAAGGGTCTGAAACTCCAAATCAACCATATTGAGTTCAGAATTTTGAATATAGTCTCCATCCACATACCACGTCCAATCATTGCCTAACGAAGCAGATAAGGTCAGTCCGTAGTGTAATGGGCTATCCATATCTCCTAGGTATTCGACACCTAAATCATCCTCACAGCTTTGTGGCTGTTCGATACATAAATTAGAACAGCATAGCATATAACATTCTGAAGTAGGATCAAAGTAGAGACAACAGATATAGTAGCTGCCATAATCTCCAAAATCGTAATTTGAAATTAAATCATTACCTATATTATTGCCTTCAATCCAAGTGGATTGCAAAAGACTATTACCTCCAACTCCTTGGTTCGATATCTCATATTCAAATTCGCTTACTGTTGAGCTAAATACGTGTTGGTTACATTCTGAAGGTACAGTAATCTTGAGACAACATATTCTTTCGCACCCTTCAAAATCCGTATAATACACACATATCAAATAGGTAACTCCTGCTTCGAGGTTACCATTAGTATAAATAGCTGACGATGTAGGAATTTCTATAGTTTGTCCTGATTCTTGGTCAATAATTTCCCACTTGTCTACATTCGAAGCATTGGCTTCAAAAGTTACTGCTGGTGCTCCATCAACTTGGTTTTCGATATTTGTGATTGAGATTATATCACATTCTAAATCGGGCTCTGTGTCAGGAGGGCATGGCGCACATGAACTCAAGCAGATATCATCTAGGCAAACTTGAGCATTATTTGCTTGATTCTGTCTTCTTGCATAAAATGCGAAGTCTCCAAAACCACTGAATTGAGCATTTGCTACATATCTAATGAGTTGATTGTCTATATAAAACCAAACTTCATCTGAATCGCTATCCCAAACAAGTTCATACTCTTGCCAAACATCAAATCTGAGGTTATATCTCTGGTAGTCATAGTTTTGATTACCTAATCCAATAAATATTCTTGGCTGATTATTAAGCGGTAAAAAGTTTAATGAAACTCCATTAGCATTTCCAATAAATACTTCATGCTGTGTATAATCAGAAAAGCGTAATCTGAATGTCAATCGTTGTGTACTCACATTTATCTGCTGCAAAGAATACTGTGCTGCATAAGTTTCATCTGCTACAACTAAAGCAGGATCTAAGTATTGGTTACCATTTGATTCAGTTCCAATTGTAGGAACGTGCTGCGCAGTTATCAATTCTTCCCAACCCGAATAATCAGTTACTTCGGTGTCAGGACTGTAACTTTCGAAATCTTCACAATCCTCACTACCTGCAAATGGGCAAGGACCATCACTATCGCATGGTGGATTATATCCATTATGATAGTCCCAAACTAAGCTACAATTACTGAGGGTCGATGGTAAGAAAATATTGAAAAATCCATCACAGTTATATCTATCATAAGTGACATTTGGTGTAGTACCATCGAAGCATGGGATATGCTCAACCATAAAATAGCATGTAGTCTGGTTTTGACATTGATATATCCGAGTTGTAGATGTATTATTATCACACTCCATATTAACAAGGATGGCGGTCTCAATAATATCATCCAACCAAGACGTATCTTCTCCATCACAACAAGCATCATAGCATGGAGTAGAATCTTCACAACTATCAATGCAAATGTTATCAATTCGACCTTTTTCTGGTCCTACTAATTGCGTGTCGAAATAAATGTCTTCAAAACTAATAATGCCCGTATTCGGAACATAGGCTACTCTTCTGTCATTCACACTTATTTCCAAATCGGTATTTAAGGTATTCAATACGAGTTCTACCGGCACCCAAGTATCATACTGATAATCCCATTCTACATAAGGATTCATATTAGCATCTTCCGTGAAGAAATTACCAGCTATCACATTAATCCCTGGAAGACCACTATCAGCAGGTTGAAGATTTAGGGTTATCGTAAAATTGTTTAAGGTTGTAACAATTCCTCCTCCAGCTGGAACCCAAGCATCATACCTCAAACGGAGAAGTCCTGAAGAATTACCAATTAAAGACTGAAGGTCATAGCTTGCATCTGCATCTTGATTATTCAGTCTTTCAATAGCTAAATAGGAATTACCATTCGACTCTTCTTGTATTTGAAGTGAGTTACCCATACTGCTCCAATTTGTATAATCCGCCACATCAGTATTAGGGTTATAGAGTTCGAAAGTCTCACAAGAAATAGGATTTGGAGAATCACAATCAAATGCACCACATGGAGGTAATTCAAGACCACTACAGCTCCAAACAGCGACAAAATTTTCAATTTGACCAAACAGATCAGCATTTAAATCAAATTGGCCTCCAAAATTAAATAATAAGTCACCGCTACAATTATAGACTTCACCTGTAGCGTCTCCACATGGCATCAAAACATATACGCACTGATTACCCCAAGTTGCTTGATAAATGAAATTATCAAAGCAAACCTGAATATTGCAATTATCCTGAGCTTGTGCTTTTAGCTCCTCTAACCAGGATTTATCTGTAAATGGGCAACAATCATCATAACACTCTTCATCACAACTCGATCCACCCCCAGTACTACAAAGCATAATACAACACACTCTTAAACAACCATCAGTATCAATAAACTTGACTGATACCCAAATCTTCGTTTGAGGCGGAATACCATAATCAGCTGGTATGAAATTGTCAGGATCAGTAATGATTGTTCCGGCATAAGCCAAAGGCAAATCAATCTGCCATTCCAATACCTGTGCTACGTTATTATTCCCAATTCCCAAATCATAACTTCCTGTAAGTGGGTCGTAAGAATCAAGGATAACAACATTACAGCTATTCGGATTTATGCAGCAAAACTGGAAACAACAAAGTCTATAACATTGTGTTTGTGAATTGAATACTAATGTGTAGATATTATAGGTGCCTTCCTCAGGGAAAGTATACGTTAAAGCTGAACCTATTCCTAGATCATAACTATCATCTCCACCTACAAACCATTGGACGACTTCTTCATTTTCATCAAGACCATCATAGTTAAACTGGAAAGCAAGCTCATCATTCTCACCAATATATGACGGAAGAACATTCAGATCACAAGACCCAAATTCAGGGACTTCTACTTTTATACAGCAATATTGTAAGCAACCATCTTCATCAAGGTATGTAAAACAAACAAAGTAGGTCTCATCAGGATCAAACTCATATTGATTTGGTCCTTCTTCATCGGTGATAAAGTTCATGCCATTAGAGCCTGCTTTATCTCTAGAGAATCCTCCTCCCGTATCGGCGAAGTATACCTCCCAAGCAGAACCAGCTACACCAACTCCATCTCCAGAATACACAAAGTCTCCAAATACTTCTCCATTGGTGCCAAATGTCCAACCATTTACACCAATGTTGTCACAAGGAATAAAAGAATTCGAATCTCCATCATAAGGATCAAAAGGGTTATAACAAATAGTCTCACAGCAAGTCGCTATCTCACCACAGCAACCATTAAAGTCCTTACAAATTTCGAACTCACCAGCATAAGGGATATCCCATCGAACCGGGTTGCCGGACAAATTCCAAAAATCACAAATACAATTTACTCCTGGGGGACAAACGCAGAGTGCAGTAATTCTCCAACCATAAACTGTACTTGATAAATTACAAGAAAGCTCGATTTCAGTTTCTGAGATATATGTAATATCAAAACACTCTTCTGTTGGAGGGTCACTTTCATCAATACAAATATATTCGCAACAAATTAAGTCACTATCGAGATCGTAATAACAAACCCTATAGACTCCTGGATCCGTAAAGGTAACTGAGCAACTAGAAGATGGGATATCATTGGTACAAACTATATCATAACCTGTATTAGGGGTAATATCAATCGTAAAATTGTCATTTGCGGGAGAAAATGTATAGTTGGGACTTGAGCCAGTTAAACCAATAAAACTTTCATCGCAAACATCATCCTCGGGGATATACGGGAAACAATAAGTTTTGCAACATATTTCCCAATAATCACACAGGGGATCATAGATGTAACAGCAAACTGTATATTCTCCATAAGGTAGAGTCACATCATCACCTTCTAGAATATTAGACTGTACTACATTACCATCGGTGTCCAAAATCTCTATATAGCTATTATCGTCGATGATAGTTGCTGGACTATCGTCGATAGGTGGACCACAAGTAAAGTAGCAGCTCCAGGTATTATCTGGATTATCTACATAATTGTTGATATATGGATAATTAGGACAATAATAATCAGGAAATTCTGCACAATATTTGACACAACATGATGTCAATTGACCATCATTATCAAAATACCAAAAGCAGATATAGTAACATCCAGGTTGTGGACAGTAATAATCAAGACTACTGCCATCATATTCAATAGTTTCTTCAAATTCATATATCTGACTTGTATAAAATGAGTCTAATGGATATGCAACTTCGAAATATTGGATATCGAAATTCTGAGGATTATCGAAAACGACATAATTCTCTTGAGACAAAGTATTATTAGATACTATGTCTTCACAAAAGTCATTGCATTTAACTTCTATTGTATAGTTGGAGAATGCTCCTGCAGCACCTTGCTCCACCACGAGATAGTAGATGCCTGACCCATTGAATACTTCGATTTGCTCAGATGCATTACCAAAGCCTTGAGCTCCGCTGACACCGCCAATACAATCTGTCAATGAACCATCTGGATTACAAGTTGCAAACAAGAAGATGTCTAGATCAGCACTCAAGCCAGATAAACAGATAGTTGCATCTCGCGGAATGTTACCTAAGTCAATTCTTATTACCTCATCTGGGCCTAAATATTCATTAGATTGATTATGACCACATTCTGATTGGTATGTATTAGATTTTGTAAAATTATTCTCGTCAAAATTTGTCAAAGATCCTCCAGTCCATATCTCATCGCATTCTACCGTTTGAACCCAGTCACCACAGTTGGGTTGATCGTCAATACAAATAGATTTACAAAACCTAGTCGGACAAGCATCAGGATCAAAATTGCCTATATCGTCTATTGTGCATGTCCAGTCAAAACACACTAAATAACATCCAGGCTCTGGAAAATTAAAACAATAATTACCAGAACTCCCTGAATAAGAAGCACCGCTATTACATATATCAATGGTTGGCTCAACAAGCGGTTGGCCTGCATTGAGGTTCCCAAAATCAATGGTGTATGAATAGGAACCAGAACTACATTGTGATGGTTGGCAGACTACATTATTAGGGTTAAATATTGGATTGGACCACCCATTTATCCATTGCTGACAAGAACCTTCAACATAGGAAGAAGTGCCACAATCATTAGCAACTACCAATTCTATTTTCTCAGTACTTTGCAGAAAGTCAAGAGTAATCGCTGAGCTTGTGCTGAATAAGGAGCCATTGACATACCAGGCGTAAGAATCTGCATTTATAGAGCAATCTGCTTCATAAACATAACCAACCAGAGAAACTATCTGCCACTCATAACATGCTATGGGTAAATCATTAGAGCCACAGTTTGATGGATCATAACTTGCGGCATTAAACGCTGCACAATTGAGTTGATTATCTATTTCATTACAATCAGGGATGTCTTCACAAACAACTTCAATTGTATAGTTTCCACTAGCCCACAAAAAACCGTCTACAATAATGAAGATCTCCTGATTAGCATTTAGGTTGAGTGTTTGAGATTCGATTCCATTAGGACTTGTTTGGTTAAGAATGCAATTCTCTTGACAGAACACCTCTTGAATAAAGAGTGGACCGTTATCTGTAGGTGTAAGCGTTGTTGGGCAGCATTCGTCAATGATAAAAAGCTCTAGATCAGTATCACTAGGATTTGCTGTAAGTTCAATGGTAAATGTACCAGAATAGGGAGCAGTAAATGAATAGAGGTCTTCTCCGGCTGTAAACATTCCTTGCACCGATGCTCCATTAGAGAGTGTGGGTATGCATGCATCACTATATCCAGAAGAGGCATTATAAGAGTTTGAGTTGTTACCACTCAATGGTTCATCACACTCCAAAGGAGTTGCACTCTCACAATAAATACCCTCGCAGCTTAACGCTATTTCAAATTGCCCTTCTTGCGAACTGTTATAACCATCAACAACTATGTAATAAGTCCCAGCTGGTAAATTTGTAACTTCTATCACCTCCACTGCAGGTTGATTTGGATAAGGATAAGCTGCAAATCCATTCAAGCTATTATCAAGACAAGAAGTTAAATTCGTGAAACAATCATCAAACAAGAACAAATCCAAATCTTCATTTATATAGAAGTCTGTTGGTTGCATTGTAATGTAATTAATCTCTTCGAAGTAATACCGTTCGAATCGAAAAACTACATCTCCCGCATCAAAATTATTTGAACTATTCCAACCTGGACAAGAAGAATATTGTGTAGATGTAACATTATTCAATTGCCCAATAGTCGAGTAAATTGCACTACTTCCACAATAGAGATCAATAGCACTATTACAATCAAATGCTCCACATGGTCCAAATGTATATTGATAAACTCCAGCTAAGCCTGCTTCGCAATCATTACCATACTCTATTCCATCGCATCCACACACTGGATCGAATACTGAAGGACAGAATACACTACCTGGAATGCATTGATTCGTTATGGGACAAGGGCATGCATTAACATTAAAGGATATTGGTGAAGTAGCAAAAAGTGCAGAATTGTTATCGAATGAATCATCAATTTCATTTACTGCTTGCTGCCAATCAATGACAATCCCTACTTTATCAAATCCATTTGGAATCAAAAAATCTACAAAAGCATTGGCAAATTCACAGAGATCTATTGAATAGCTAATAGTTGTAGTTTGACCGGGGGCAAGACTGGGCAAAACTTGTGGAAACACACTACACCAGCCAATATCTTGAAAAAAATAGAAGACATCAGAGTCTAGATAATCCAGATTATTGTCATCGTTTTGATTTGTTAGATATATCATTGCTTCCGTAGAAGGGAAAACAGCTGTAGAATTATTTTGTATTGTCAACGATACATTTAACTGTTGTGCAGCATTCACTGTTGGTGGCGAAGATGCAATAAATGCAACGTCAGGTAATTGGGCATTCAAATGTGTAAAGGCTAGCATGAATGATGCTCCAACCATAATCCTGCACAAAGGATTAAGTAGTCTAAATATTGTAGAAATAGTTTTCATCTTGCTTCGATTAATTTTTATTTACATGAAGAATTTTCACTCAGAGAATTCAGCATGACATTGTTCATATAATTTTTCTTGATTAGCCTCAACTTCGGTCCATTCCGGGCATGAGACATTAGCTACTGCACATGAGCCAAAACCAATGGCCACAATTAGTATCAGGGATAGTTTTACAATTCTTTTCATGAGAGTTATATGTTTTAATTCTTTATTCACTTCTTAATGTTCTTTTCAAAAAAAAGTAAACCACAATCACTAAAAAAATTGCGAGAATTGAAAACATCAAAGAAGAGGCCTTTGCACTCTTCACTCTTGCTTGCCCATCACCAATAAATTTGAACTTTGATGCCTCTTCAAGACCAAACATATCAAAGATGGCAAGCAAAGCACTTTTGTAAGCTCCATAATACGTTTGGCCTTCCATCAAATTGGAATAAAAAGATTTAGCAAAGGCAAAAGAAACATTGTCAAAAACCACATCCGAAGTTGAAATTATGTTATTGACACCAGCCCTTTGGAAGGCTGATTGAATACCATAAAGATTATCGCCATGTGTGACATCAGAAATACCTGATTGACAACTACTCATAAAAACCAAATCCACTCCAGAGCAATCTAGTGCTAGGACCTCATTTCCATAAAGTACATTATCCGACTTGCTTGAGTTCTCAAATACAGGTTTTGATAAGACTAAGCCTGATTTATAAAAGCCTGAATTGTAATCATCCTGGGCATCTTCTAAATCATTAAAAAAACCGTGGGTTGAAAAATGAATAATATTATAGGACGATTGGTGAATGAGATTATTGAATGTTTCTTCTGTCGCATCTTCACCTGTTAGACTATGCTGAGCAAAGCCATTAGCCTCTATAAACTCCTGGAGGAAATCCACTTCTTTCTTAGAATACGGCAAATATTGAAAATTCTCAGATCGACTAACTATTTGATCTGAGTACAACTCTTGATCTTCCGAATCATAATACAGGCCACCAATAACAAGTATTTCATTTACATCACTACTACCCTCTCCTTTAATATGTTTTGTAATAAGGTATTGTGTATTGCTTTTCTTTGTATAAATCTGAAAATTAAACTGATGTAATTGTCCTACAGGCGAAATTAATACTTGATCATACTCGTCTAGTGATGCTGTAAGACTCTCCCAATATGGGTAAAATTCATTGTTGGAAAAGCCACTATCTATAGTATGTGTATAATCAATTGTGTGCAGATTAATAGAGTTTTGACTCTCTTGAAAAAAACCATACTGTATAATGGAGTCAGGCAAAATATATTCGAAAAAATCTAATTGAGGCACATTTGTATCTGATGTCAGGTAAGTTTCGTTTCCACCTTTTGTAAAATCACTGAGATAGTACCTATTTACAATATCCTTTGACTTCCGATGGCATCTGTAGAGTTGTTGAAGTACTTTCTGATTTTTCGAACCCTTTAAAACTCTAAGGACTTCTTGAAAGTTCTTAAACTTTCTTCTAGCGAACGAAATGAGTTGACGCTCATTCAAGTCATTTAAGATTTCATCTGTGACAGCCTCATAGCAAGTTAACGCCTTAAGAACTCTATCTTCTTCAATATCATATCCGGCCTTCTCGCAGAGTTTGAGATAATTAAAGTAGGCAATATACTCTATGACATCATTGATGCTATCATTTAGATCTAAGTTGATGTTCTGCCATATTTGTCGACCTAGATCCAGCGAGTCTGCTTTGATTGCCATCTCGAGATAATTATTTCTCAAGTTGATAATTTGATTTTTTGATCTGGAGTTAATGTCTTGACTTAAAGACATTTCAAAGTATTTTTTGCTCTGTGTATAGTTCTTTGAGAGTTCATAGCATTCTGCAATACCATTCAAGGTGTTAGAGTAGATGATATCATTTGTACGATTCTCTCTCTTATATGCCTTTTCAATTTTCTTGAACTCTACTAAGGCACTTTCATAATTCCCTAAATAGAGTTGTGCTTCTGCTCTAGAATAATTTAAAAGATGCAACCCTTCGAAATCTATGTCGAAAGCCCCACTCTGTATTATACTATCTAATTGGCCAAAGATTTTTTCGCTTGACCTAATGTCACCCAACTCATTTAATAGTCTTGTATAATTTACCGAGACATCTAGATAGGCTTGATTTGCTGTTCCAAGCTCTCTTACAATTCCATTGAGTATAACTGGATATAACTTTTTTGCTTGAGAAAGTGCTCCAGAATTCTTAAGCATTATTGCTTGATCATTAAGCACGATCAGTGAATCTAGACTAATAGGTTTCTCTTCTAAAACTTGTGAATTATATGATAAGGAATCAGTATCACCGCACAGTAAGGCAGGTGTAAACAGCGTAAATAATAGAATTGTGAAAATTGCTCTATTCAACAGTTTACTTTTTCAGGAGGAATTGCATTAATTTGAGTGAAAATAACAATTTCAAGTGATAAAATGAGCAAAAATAATGATTGGATTAAAGGTGTAGATTCTGATGCAGAAAGCTTCTTTGAACACCTCTATTCTGAGTATAGAGAAAGTTGTTCGAAGTGGCTTCAAGCTAACTATAATATCAGACCAGAAAATGCACCAGATATCTTTCAACAAGCCATTCTCATTCTGTACGATAACATACAATTAAAGAAAGTCCAATTTCAAGAAGACACCAAGGTCAAAACTTACTTGTATGGTATAGCTAAGAACCTTGCGATGAGCAATATTCGCTACATCAAGAAGTGGTCTCAAGTAAATGAGCCAGAAAAAGTCTTTGATGTTATTCTAGACCAAGATTCCATGGTTCAAGATGAAAATGACAATGCAAAATCCAAAGTGCTCTCTCTCAATAAAGCATTAGAAAGTATTGGAGAATCATGTAAAAAACTGCTCACACTATTTTACTATCATTCTTTGAAGATGAATGAAATTGCAGAAAAATTAAATTACACAAACGCTTCAACTGCTAAAGCTCAAAAATATAAATGTATACAACGCCTCAAAAAACTTGTTGCACATGAATGATTCAACTCAAGATAAAATTGACAAAATTGTAATTGGTGAAATTGATATTGAGACGAATGAATTAACTGAAAAAGAAAAAGATCTTCTCAAAGACACAACAGAGATCAAAGAGGCTTTAAGGCTTCATGATCTCATGCAGAAGAAAAGTATCATAGACAAACTGGAATCAAACTATACGATTAATGAGAAGTCTATAACTCAGTCAAGTCGATTCAAACTGATGCGAGGACTTGCTGCAGTATGCCTACTGCTGATTGGAGCAACCTTTGTATTCAACACTTTTTCCAAAGGATTTAATCCAGATGAATACATCATTCACCAAACCCTGAGGTCTACAGACAACTCACAGTTATCAAATGACAAAAAAAAGGCATACAACCTCTTTATTTTAGGAGAATATGATAGAGCAATACCACGCCTAGAAAAGCTAAGTACAAACACAACAGATACTATTAGTCAATATTATCTTGCCTTATCTTATTATGGAGTTGGCCAAAAAGGAAAGTATCTTTCAGCTATTTCTGACCCAAGAGTTAACCATCTTAAAAAGCCAGAATAGGAATTAAATTATGACTTGATTGAGATCGGATATTCTTCAAGTCTGACTTTCAACTCTTTATCTATTGATAAATTATCTATTAGCAAATTGCTAACATTCCTCAAATGTATCAAATGAGAAGTGTCTGCTTAAGTATACAACACTTCTCACAGATGAGTCAGCAATGAGTATTTCTTGAATTAGTTAATGCACTCATGACGACCAACGAACTCAGTCGTACATAAAGGACTAACAAAAAAGGACTAGCTATTAGAGCTGCCTTTATTTGTGTTCGATCCATTGGAGTTGCTTGCTTAGTCGTATACTCTTTCTTGGATCAATACACTATAATTCTCATGGACCTCTTGATTTATCAATTTTGAGTCCTTTAAAAGTGTTACCAAACTTAAGGATACTTGGAAATCCAATCTCACTGAAATAAACTCTGTCTACCTGGCTTTGATTTTGAAGTTAATTCTTTATAAACGAAAAAAGGCCCGACCAAAGTCGAGCCTCTTGTTTTATGATATATTGACTATGCTCTATCCATATATCTGGTCTGCATTGAATCTGCATGTCACTACTAAGTCATCACTCTCTTCCGCAGCATTCTTTGCATCTCTTGCTGAGTCCTCTGCATCATTCGCTGAGTTCCTCGCATCCTTCGCTGAATCTTCTGCATCTCCCGCTGCATCTTTAGCATCCTTCGCTGAATCCTCAGCATCTCCCTTCAAATCATCTATCTCACTCACTAGATCCTTCGCCTCATCTTTCAAGTCCTTGATATCATCTACCAAATCCTCTGCCTTTCCTTCTAAGTCATCGATGTCTCTCACTAAGCCCTTCGCTTCGTCTTCTTGATCCTTAATCTCTCCAACTACGTCTTTCGCATCATCCTTCAATCCATCGATATCTTTCACTAAGCCTTCCGCATCTTTCTCGTAGTCTTCTATAGTATCCACTAAGTCTTTTGCCTCATCTTTCAATCCGTCGATGTCTTCAACCATTCCCTTTGCATCATCTCTAAAACCTTCGATATCATTCAACTGATCCTTACCATCTTTATTGATACTCATCAAATCATCTAATGTATCTACCGCTTGGTCTTTAATCTCTGTAGTCTCATTGTATAAATCTGTTACTTGACCTCTTAATTCTATGACCTCACCTTTTAGCGATGTCACTTCTGTCGCATCTGTCTCAGCTTGTGATAATAAGTTCGCTATATTCTCTCCATTCTCCTCCGCCTGATTCTGTAATGTATACATATTGTCTAGTATCTCATTACTCTTCGTCTCATTGTCTTGCATGTTACTGAGTATCTCACTAGAAAGCAGCTCATTCTCTCTGATTCTTTCTAATAGTAATCTGATCTCCTCGAAAATATCGAAGCATCCTTGCATCGTTACTTCCATCTCCTCCTTAATCTGAATCGCCTGATCGCGTTCTGAATTCATCTCTTGTACCGCTACCTGAGCTAAGTCTAAAAATGATGTCGTGTCTGTTTGAAAATTTGCGTTTGTCATTGTTTTTAAATTTTGATAGTTAATTAATTATTGATTGACAATACAAACTTATGACTACTCCTAACCGATTGAAAGATTCTGCCTGTAAGCTAATTCAACTCTAATTGGAATTAAACTGGAAGCAAGGTAACTCCCTGATTTACAATGAATAAAATCGCAGACATAATTCTACATATAAATATCATACTTGATTCAAAGGATTATAAAATAGAAAAGGCCCGACCTCAGTCGAGCCTCTTATATAACATGATGTTTTTTCTTTTTTATTATTAGAGAATAAGGATCGAAGCCAAGATTAGCCAAGCCCCCCAACCTATCAATGCAGAAAGCACAGCATTCTTTTTAGGTTTTTTAGTAAATGCCAATACTCCTATAACTCCTATTAATCCTAGCAAAAGACCTAATACAAATGGTCCCCACTTCATTTGAAAACCACTTGACTCAGCAAATGATGTAGATGCATCTAGCTCATTCTTTTTGACTGCTCTTTTTAGTAAGATCTTATTTGCTCTGAATTCTACACGCTCTTTAAAATTAAGTTTGTTACCATTCAGTGCTTTATATTCTTTTGTAGAAAGATCAATGAAGTCTCCTACTGTAATTTGTTCAATAGGGGTACTATTTGTAGGCAAACTATACCCTACAAAATTGAATGTTAAAAGAAAGAACGAAACGCAAAAAAGAGATTTAATTACTTTACTCATCTTACAATATTTAGTTGATTAAAAAATGCTTATCCTAGAAAGTCCGACATAGAAATGTTATTGTTGATTTTCCATTTGTTCTTCACCTTCTTAAGGGTGTATGTATGTTCGCTGATATTCTTATAACGTTTAATATATTTCTCTTCTTCTTTGTTCCACCAGCACAACAACCAATACTCTTGGGTTTTCACCTTTGCCTTTTTCTCATCTATTGACTCAACCTCAAGCTCCATTAACTCAAATGTTGAAGGGTTATAAGGGTTACTAATGATATTCTGACCTTCCTTATGATGTTCTACCAATTCAGCAACTCTATTAAAAGCTGAAGAATTATCTGTGAAATGCTTTGAAAGTTTCACAGGTTCTTCAAAATTTAATTCAGCAATACACTTAAATGTATCTTCCAAAGCTGTTTCAACGAAATTTTCTAACTGATCTTCTGGACTGATTTCTTTAGATTCTTTTTTTAATGCTTTCTCATGAGATTTGACGAATTCATTCCATGAACTAAATCCAATAAACTTAGAAATCTTTGTTAATGTATTCAATGATCTTGGATCAATAGGATAAGATATTTTGTAGTCTTTATTGAAGATATTTTGTAAGGTTTTATAAGACACTGAAGTACCCATGCTAATAATCTCTTTATCATCTAACACATTAAAAAGATGACTTGATATTAATGATGCAACGAGTTCATAACAACTCTTTGTCCATGTTTCGGCTTTTAATTGATCTTGCTCAAGAACCAGTTTGTGGTTCTTTATTCCATCTATTAACCTTTCTAGATAAGTCGTTTTCATATTGTTTTGAGATTATAGGGTTTTGATCAATTCAATTTACTGAGCAGAGTATAATAATTGGTTTCAAACTGTTTATCATTCGCAATACAATCCTGCAGCTTTTTATTATTGTTGGCTTCTCCAAATGAAGCAAGTAAAGTTGTATTCTTCGGGTCTTGATTTAACGCATCGACCAATTCTGCTATAGACTCTAAGACTGCATTACAGTTATCTTCTTGTATCTCTACTTTCGGCTTAATAATCTTAGTTTTTGTTACTGCGGTCTGAGTTTCTGCTATTGATTGATCAATCGGTACTTCTTCAACTACTTTTACCTTTGATGTTGTCAAGACTACTTCTTCTTTTACTTCTTCTTGTTCCGTAGCGGTTTCCTTTTGAGCACCAATATTATCTTCAGAATCAGTAGTTGTTTTCTGAGTACTAGATTCTTGTTTTGTATTGACATGCTTTGCATCACTTTGAGTATTCTCACTTTTACAAGCAAAAAAGAGAATCGTCGAGAGTACAAGAATTGTATATTTTATGAGTTTCATAATTAATCTCTATTATAAATTAAATCACCTGGAGTTTTATAGAGTGCATTGATAAGGGTGCGCTTCGAAATAACATATACCATAAGAAATAGAGCTATCCATATCAAGAGAGATAATACAGAAACTCCTTGAAAAGCTTCCACTTTGAGAACGTACATAATCACTGAGTAAACAGCAACTAGAATAATAGCAAACAGTGAAGATTTGAAATAAAAGCCTCCTATTATTTGAGTATATATATCAGATAGTGTTCGGTTATCCAAGCCAACTGCTTTTAATGTCCCCAAATCAGATTTTACTGTTTTTAGGTGATTAGAAAGTACGTTACTCAAAAAAATAGCTACTGCTATGGAGGCGAACAATGCTAAGATTGTAGTAAGTAATAATGTGAGGTTAGATATTAAAGCAAAGTTCTTCTTGTCTTCAACTAAGTTCATACTCAACTCAAACCCATATTTCCTCTTGAGGTGATTCTTGAGCGCGGGTACTAGATTCAAATCTTTAGAATCAAAGGAGATGTAATAAGGATCTTCAATTTTGAGTGTTCTACCAATATCACAATTGTAGTCATCATATCTTGCTAAACAAGATGGGCTAGTAAGTGCAATAGAGTTAATCAAATTATTCCTAGCATTAAAGTCAATAAACGTATCAAGGTAGACTCTCAAAACCTCCTCACCACTTTCTAGGTATTCTGAATTCTCACTCTTTACTAGTTCTACACCAAATCCAAGGCCATCAAGCTTGGTAATAATCTGGCCTCTCAAATTTGTCAATCGACATTGTTCTGTGTCTATTGCAAGCTTGAGTTGATTAGAAGCATTGAATTCAATGAAATTAGTTTCTTCAAGTGGAGAAGATAACATGACATACATATGACTATTCAGAATTGCATCAGCCAGATCAGGTAATTCACTGACAATAGCCATAAGTTGAATTCTATAAGTCAATCCTTCAGAAGCTAAAAGTTTAATTGTCTTTGGAGGGTTGGCAATATCAATATCGAGGTAGGTTGCAGCTTGCTCAGAAAGTATAATATTACAATCCAGCGGTATGCTATCATTGAGAAACAGTGTATTCTGGCTTTCGAGTATTTTACCCAAAATAGCATCTCCTTCATCTACAGATCTAACCTTCAGTTGGATATTGCCTCCATCTTGAGAAGAAAAGTTGAAAAACTCAATATTAAAAGGCTGCACTTTTTGAAGCGCGAATGAATCAAGTAGTTCTGCATCTTCAAAGTGATCAAGAAGTGCGTTAGCTTCGCTTAGCTTAGTGAAACTTATGGGCAAGGTAACCCAACTTGTAAATGGATTATTGAGCCTTTCCTTAAGTACCTTCCGTCCACCTACACTGTGTCCAAGCGCAATAAATGTGAATGCCAATATTATCGACAAGAGTTTGACATTATACTTCTTTATGCCATCGATTGCCTTCGACTCATTGGTCTTAAATAATTGTATGAAATCTCGATTCTTCATTCAACTATGAATTTTGATTCGAGAAAAGCTGCCGGGTTGTCAATAGTATTTCCAGCAAGTAACCAAGCATCATCGGTATTCACTAATGTCTGATCTTTACACAAGTAACCAAATTTAGCATCTTGCTTTTTCTTCTGCTCAAACCAAAGGATCTCATCACCAAATTCCAAAGCAAGGTCAATATCGTGTGATACTATAATACAAGTTTTATTTGCGTTCTTAATTTCTTCTTTGAGCATTCGTATTAATGACTTTGCTGTCAATGGATCCAAATTACCTGTAGGCTCATCTCCAAAAAGAACTTGATAGTTTGTAATAAAAGCTCTAACGAAAGCTAGCCTTTGCCTCTGACCTCCAGAAACGTTCTGGATATTCTTATCAAAAATCTCTGGATCGAGATTGACTTGTGCCATTTTTTCTTTAACTAGACTCAATGCGTCATCATAAGACATACCATCCAAAAGAGCCGTAAGTACCATATTTTCACCTGAGGTATAATGTGGCATCAAGTTGGTATTCTGAAAAATGAATGAGAAACTGTCTTTCCTAAACTGAGACAATTTTTCCTCACCTTGTTGCCAAATCTCTTGAAGGCTAATCGAACCATTCTGACCTGAAAAAATAACGGGATCTGAAGATGCTCCTATAGTACTATTCATCAGACCTAGTGTCTCAATGAATGTACTTTTACCAATTCCTGAAGCTCCAACTAAAAAGTATAATCTATTCTTCTTAATCTGAATATCATCAATTAAAAGAACCGGTTCTGTCCCATTATAGGTACATTCTAGATGTTGTATGTCATAAAGCAAATCCATCTGACTAACCTAAAACATATACTCAACAGGAATCCAATAATACTTATTCACATCATTATTGACATTATAACAGTATTCATACATTGAACCCTTGCTCTTGATCTCCCTCAAGCCCTTTAATTTCGAAGAAATATCTAGTATAAAGTTTCTTAATTGTTCATTCGTAAAGGTCTTCTTGTCCATCAAATCACCAATGTTAAACCCTAGATTCGAACTGATAAAGTAGCCATCTGAATTTCCTTCATTGCCATAAGCCTCCGAATTGATACCCTGCATTATTGAGCGTAATTCGTCAATGCTCATTTGGGCAACTTTAGATCTTGTTGGTTTATCTCCAGTAAATTGGCCTAAAAGATTATAGAATGCTAAAAAGAGTTTCTCTCTTTGTTCGTTAGGAGGTAAGTCAATCGCATCTTCTAGTTCGCCAAGTGTTCTGATGTAGTCAACCATATCTTCATGCGGCATAAAGACGACATAAGAAAATGCCGGATTAGAAGCTCCGTTAATATTTGCTGGAATATAGACTTGATGAAATAGTTTATACTTCTCATCAGCTAATTTCTTCAAATCCTCTTGAGTGTAGCGCTTCCCTTTAAGGTTTGCTGACTTATTCAAAAGGTCAACAATAATATTGGCTATTGCTGGACTCCATTCTCCAGAAGCAACATCAAGATCGAGAGAAGAGCCATCCTCAACAACGCTGGATATTACTTGCTCGACTTCTTTAGCTGACTTGATGCATTCTCCAATAGATTTTCTCAAAAAAGTAGAGGCATCATTGTAAGAAATCGAAGATCCACTTGCCGGCTTTAGCAACTTGTTGACAGTAATAGCATTCTTAACTGTAATAACTTGCTCATCTGCTGAATTAACTTCATTAATGCCAGGCGAAGTAATCGCAGTGCCTGGAAAAAGTTCACTCATCTTTTCAGAATTATTTCCGTGGATCCTTTGCTGCGTATTAATTAATAATCCGGCTAGTTTTTCAGGGAATAAATTTGAAGCAAAAGAAGCTTGATTCTCAAGCTGCACTATAAGAAGGTGAGGTTCTAAATTAGCAATCCTCTTTATCATCTTTGAAGGATCAACAACAAAGTCTTTATCTTCTGATACTGATGCACTCACTTTCCGAGCAGGGTTTGCTAGGAAGTCAGAATTATTACCAATTACGATTATAATATTGTTCGCATCAGGACTAACGCCAGATTGTATAAATGTTTGGTTAAGCGCATAATCGAGCGCTACAAATTCATCGTTATCACTTCCATCACTCCAATCATGATTCTGTATTAAGCTTTCTAATCCAGTTGTATTTGGGGCAAGAGTAGAGACTTGAAATACTTTATTAATATCACCATGTCTACCATCAGTATACAATGCTCCTCCATACTTGACATTTCCAGTACTCGTAATAGAGGATTTACAATCCTTGATAAGTTTCAATATATTTTCTGAATTACTTGCCATTCGACTACTGCCTTCGACAAGGAAAAAGATATTGGTGTTTTCAGTCCTTGACTCGACATAGCTCAGATCTTTCATCATGTTACTCATATCGATTTCACTAATATTACCTGTGTCAAAGCCAGAGAGTCCATTTAAGGACTTTGTATTAATTTCTCCAATAGTTCCAGAACGATACCTGCTTTCTGTTCTATTTAGCATAGGGAACCTAACGACATTTCCCTTATACCTACGTGGATTTTCATCAGAAAGCTTACTTGCCGATTTATTTACAGGATCATCATTCCAAAGCAAAGAGTTGTCGTCAACCTTTCCATAACGTGCATAATTATCACATGTCATCGCGGTGGTAAAACCCTTGATCCTAAAGTTTACATTGTTCTTTCTTTCATTATATCCATCCTCGGTAAAGTTTGGCTCGAGACAAATTCTTGTATCCCAGATTTCAAGTTTATTATAGTCAACCCATCCTAGTATTAAGTCCTTTGCATTACCAGAGGTCAATCTACTCCCGGTACCAAGCAAACACCTTTTGTCAGTACCATCATCATAGATTTTATAGATAAAGTAAAAATCATAGATGCTTTTTTGTCCGATGGTTTCTTTTGACTTAGGTCCAACATAGACTGTTGCAAAATCTCTCGTTTCTCCGTCAATCAGATTGGCAACATTTTCCACTTTGTTAAGTAAGAAAGCCTTTAAGTTGATTTTAGTGTTCGGATTCACAAGACCACCATTCCAAAGCAAAACTTCATCTTTCTTCACCCAGCCAATTGTCTTAATAACTCTATCTAAATCTCTATTGGATGAATCAAAATCTTGAGCCAACACTAATTGGACATAGTCTTGAGTCTGTCCAGTTACGTAATAGACCTGCTTAAATTCTATCGCTTCTGTAGTAGTAGAGCCTAATGTAGGTTTCTCAGTAGCCATTACTCCACTCCTATCCCCTACTACGAACCAAGTCATTTTTGGGTTGGCTGGTTTCCCTTCTTGTGTGACAAAGTTTTCTCTATCTACAGTACTTTCGTAGTTTAAAGGTCTAAGAAACTTCTCTGGAAGCCACTCTGCTTTCTGTCCTACTGCCGCAGATGTTACCACTGCGAACATGAACAATGCTATACTTCTAATTACCAATTTCATAGTATGCACCGATTTTTGCGTGAATAATAAAAGGTTTGACTGATTGATAGTATCTATACTTAATCAACTTATCATCCAATTCAGTCAAATTTTGATATGTTGTTGATAAAAAATCTTCTGAAACCACATCCGTAGAATGAGGAATCAATGATGATAAGAATAGTTGGAAGTCAGCACCCACATAGAATCCCCAATTTGTTCCTATATCAAAATGATAGACAGGAGCTAGGATTAGTGAACCAAGTGAAAAATTTGTCTCCCGATTTGTTCTGCTTGGATTAGCTTCGTCCAAAGAATTGACTTGGTATTCTTCGTGATTATCTAGAGTCAATAACAGTTGTTCATAATCTTCATTCGTCTCACCCTCTACAAAAACCTCATAAGGAAAGTCACTATTAGGTACATTTACATTATCAGGACCTAGCTGAGCCGGAAATCTATAGCCACTTGCCATATCATCATGCATTAAGCTTCCATCGGTCCAAGAAGCCTTGAACGTTGGTGACCATGCGATATCTGTATAGA
>JAHDEL010000044.1:26405-28871 GCA_020628855.1 Saprospiraceae bacterium
CTTCCATCGGTCCAAGAAGCCTTGAACGTTGGTGACCATGCGATATCTGTATAGAACCTTGACTTTAAATTTTTCAACCATCGGTAACTGATTCCCAGTTTTGGACTCACTGTGAGTCCTTTTACTGTCTCTTCGAACTCACCAGTTGAATTCAGTATTTCAAAAGCATTCGTTTCTAAACTTTCTGGAAAATCTGAGTTCAAAGACTCATAAAAAGCTATCTGCTCATCACTTGTTCTGTCTCTACTTGTAAAGGTATAGCTTGGAATGGCTGATCTCAACTCAACAATTGCAGCCTTTACTCCTACTAGGATATTAAGCTTTGGTGTGATGACAGATTTCCTTAAATTAAATTCTCCTCCATAGCTTAATGTCTGGATAGACGATGCTCTCAAATAGTCTGCAGAGAGACCATCTTGCAATTCATAGCTTGAACCTAGAACGCCTCCAATCAGACCACCAAGGGACAAGCTTAACTCCGACTCTGTATATGTCTTGGTAGAAGTACCAATCATATCTCTGATTTTTCCATCGGCTAAACTGTATGAAGGCATTGCTATTTTCATTGTAAAATTGACCCTTCTACCATCGCGATCAAAGGATAAAGACTTATCTGTATTGATAGTCGTATTCACAATCTTTTCTATCATGACAGTAGCTATATAATATCCAGAAGCATCTTCGCCAATCTCCGTGAAGAAGGCATTACCAATTTCATAGACTATACCTTCTTTTCTTGCATATTCGTAGACTTTATCACTATAATTCTCCACTGACATATTGTAAGCATCCTTCTCTTTTGTATCATCAAAATGTCTAGCCCCGTTGGCAAACAATGAGCCAAATAAGATTGCTTTATCTGGGGAGAATTCTCCATTCTCACTAAAAGAAGCAGCATGGCAATAAGCATTGACCACTTCTTGTACAGTATTCTGAATCTCTGCTAAAGGCAGATTAGACTGTGTCTCTGCAGTCAGTGTGCTAAAGTCAATATTTGACATATCAATATTGATCTGTTTATATTGGGCACGCAACAATACACTACTACACACTATAACACATACACCGATTAGTATTCCAATTTTCTGTTTCATATGCTTATCTATTGACGATGATCTTTTTAATAATTCTTTCAGCAGAGTTGCCTTGGATAATTAAGTAATAAATTCCCTCTGCGTATTCAGAAAGATCTAACCTTGTTTGATGCTTGTAGGAAGTCTTCACCAAGGAAGCCCCAAGTATGCTTTGTCCAATGCTATTTGTTAGTGTGAGCTGATAATCTCCCACAGTCTCACCTGAAATATCTAAGGTTAATGCATCAGAAGTTGGATTAGGGTAAATCGCAAAACTGTTTGAATCGAAATCTTCACCCTCATAGAATCTTACATTGTAACCCTCTGCATTGAAATATATCCTATTCGAGCACTCTTGTTCTAACCATTCGCCACAAGTACCATTCTCATCAGAATAATACAAGTCAACCCAGTAGAGTCTTGTAAAGTCGCCTTCTCCCCATTCGCCTTCGTCTCGTATTTGTGCCTCGAGTGATACATTGACTTGATGGATATAATCACCGTTAGAAGTAGTTGGAACAGTATTACCAAAGTGATATCGCCCATCTTCTCTGAGGTCTTCATCATCAGGGAACAATGCAACTGTTAAAAGAGTCTCATCAACTGTCAAGGAGTCAAAACCCCATTGATAGCATAGGATTTGCTCATCAGTAGTATCTGGATCTACAAGTGGAGCTGCAAGAATGTTTCCTGGCCATCTGGTGATATAGTCATCGGAGGAAATAGCAGGAGCTATTCCATCTTTTTGATAGAAAGTTGTAGCTACTTCAGCACTACAAACTAAACTATTCTCGTATTCGATTTCTTCAATTACTGTTAGAGTGAAAGAATCTTGCACAGTCTGTGGAATGAGAATAATGCTATCATTAAGCAACTCTACAGTTCCTAAAGAACTTAGACTTGGAGAAATACTACTACCATTCAAAACTCCATTTATTGGAATCGCAACGTTTGCATCATTTTCGCAATAGAATACTTCATTTGGGACGAGAGGTGCAGGACTTTCTCTAAAGGTAAATGAGACAACTTCAGATACATTTGGCACACAAGATGACAACCAATTTGCAGAAGAACCATTAATGGTAGGCATTGCATAAAACTGCAAATAATAAGTATTATTTGCTGAGAAAAATTCAGAACTAATAACAAAGCTAGCCGAGGTATCACTTCTTATTGAAGCAGAATCTCTATGATCAAAAGGATTATTAGGCACAAAATCAAATATATTCCATCTCAAAATTTCTCCTTCAGATATCTCTGCTAAATATTCTATACTTAATTCTTCGTTATCACAAAGCACAACCTCGCTCAGTATATTGCCATCAACAAGAGGAGCTGTTGTCAAAGAAGAAGCAACTATACATTGACAATCAGGAATCTGCTTCTCTACAAT
>JAHDEL010000045.1 GCA_020628855.1 Saprospiraceae bacterium
TTTTTATTCAACTAGTTGACGTCTATGATAAAGCTTACCTTGACTTGTTAAATTTTCACTAATTTCATAAAGAAGCAATGTCGCTATCTAATCAACAAAAACTAACAAGTGATGAAAATGATCAAACCAATTCTTGTTCTAAGCGTGCTCATTCTTGGCTCTAGCACTTTGCTGAATAGCCAAAAAATGAAGAGTGAATATGTGAAATTTTTAGAAATGAATATGCCTAAAAACCCACTTCAAGGAGAGTTTAAGACATATAATATCAGAATAGAAGACTCAGGACTGAATGTCAGTCAATACGGTCTAGATGCAAACTATATTACAGGTCTGTTAAAGAATTTGGAAGCCTATGAATATGTAGATTCAAGAGCTGATTTCACAGTAAATGTTAAGCTCTTTCAAGCAAGCTTCACGGATACATACAAAGACTCATACAAGAAAAAAGAAGGCAGTGGCGATAACGCTAAAGAAGTCACCAAATACAAATGGGGAGGAAATGTAAGATTGCCAATTAATATTATTCTCAAAGATGCGGCTCAAAACAATATGTCTGATGTCCAAATTAGTTCATATGAGAATCCAAAAGCCATAGGCAAAAAGGGATTTGCAAATTATAAAGCTATGTCGGATGATTACAACAAGGTCCATGAAAAAGAAATAGCAAAAACTGTAAGTGGGATAATTGTTGATGAAATAAAAGCATATGCTAAAAAGCTGAAAAAAGATATTGACATCTATAAAGTCAATTCCTCAGTACCAATCATGACAATTAAGAAGGCTGAGAAGTATAAAATGGAAGACTTTGATAAGAACCTTGAAAGAACAAAAGCAGTGCTATCAGGCAAGATGTTTGATGCCTCAATGCTAAATGAATTAAGCTCAACGATAGATAACTGGAAAGGTAGTCTAACACAATATAGTCCAGCAAATAAGAAAGAAAGAGATGCTTTCTTTAGTGCTGCATATAACATTGCACAGTTGAATATTCTAGCAGGCAACCTTGGCGTAGCAAAAGATATGATAGCCAAGATGAAAGAAACTGATTCTGACAAATTGAAAGTGAGTGCGGTGGAATCTTTGATCAAAGACAAGGAAAGGCTCATGAAAGTGAATAGTTCTATTGAAAATAAATTTGCTGGATGGTCAGAAGGTGGACAAGCTTCTCCGATTAATGTCGAGGTCAGCAACTATGTTAATGATGGTTATGTACTTGATAATAATGACAATAAGTATGAAGGAAAGATTAAGATACTTTACTCAACTGATGATAACTTGACCGGTATTAAGGTCATGCAATCTAATGTAGAGTCTACTACTTTGATGACTGATGACATTAAGATGGCGCACAAAAATGGAAAGGATCTTTATGTGATGAATCCATTAGGCAATCGACACATTTTAGTCTATACAGTGGATAATTCAGATAAATTGGGCTTAGTAGAGACATTTACCAATGATGGTCCTGATGGATCATATTTATTTGTTAATGTCAAGGACAAGGAATATTACATTGCACAGTTGATACTGAATCCTAATAAGAAGTTTTCCAAATTATTTCCCGAATGCAGCGCAATGGTCAAGAAAGCTGAAAACAAAGCTTATAAATCAAACATTGAAAGTTATAAAGAATTAATAAATGACATGAAACTTTGCGATAACTAACAAAGTCATCTTTTAAACAAACAGGGAAGTCAAATTTGACTTCCCTGTTTTATTTTATACTTCTAAGAAAGGGTATCGATAATCAATGGGAGCATTAAATGTCTCCTTGATTGTTATAGGACTCACCCACCTTAATAAATTCAGTTTGGATCCAGCTTTGTCATTAGTTCCTGAACCTCTTGCTCCTCCAAATGGTTGCTGGGCCACCACTGACCCTGTAGGCTTATCATTGATATAAAAATTACCTGCGGCATTCTTGAGCTTGAGTGTTGCCAATTGTACAATTTCTCTTTCTTTAGCGAAAATTGATCCTGTCAGTGCATACTCAGAAGTCGTATCTACTAACTCTAATACCTCTTCAAAATCTTCATCATCAAAGACATATATAGTTAATACAGGCCCAAATATTTCCTCGCACATTGTCTTATATTTTGGGTCTGTCACTTTGACTACAGTTGGCTGGATAAAATAGCCTTGCGACTTATCATAAGTACCTCCAATCAGTACTTCAGCATCATCAGAACCATTTATATAATCTATATAAGAAGCAATCTTATCAAATGCTCGTTCGTCAATGACAGCATTTACGAAGTTCCCATAATCTTCAACTGTGCCCACTTTAAATGAAGCTACATCTGCTTCTAAGTGTGTCCACACTTCATCCCATATTTTAGATGAGATATATGCTCTGCTTGCTGCACTGCATTTCTGACCTTGATATTCAAATGCACCTCTTGCTAGTGCAGTAGCAACTTGTTTAGGGTTAGAGCTGCCATAAGCTACTACAAAATCTTTACCTCCTGTCTCTCCAACGATCCTTGGATAACTTTTGTACTTATCTATATTATTTCCAATAGTCTTCCATAGGGTCTTAAATACTGCAGTACTTCCTGTAAAATGTAAACCCCCTAAATCAGGATGGTCAAACATAACATCTCCCATTGCTGGACCGTCACCCATAATCATATTTATAACTCCATCTGGCAATCCTGCTTCTTCAAATATTTCCATAATCACAGCAGCTGAAAAAATCTGACTATCCGCAGGCTTCCAGACAACTGTATTACCAAGCATGGCCGGAGCACTCGGAAGATTAGCAGCAATAGCAGTAAAATTGAATGGTGTTATTGCAAAAACAAATCCTTCTAATGGTCTGTATTCAATGCGATTCCAAACTCCTGGAGTGCAGATAGGTTGCTCCTCATAAATCTGAGTCATATACTCCACATTGAAACGCAGAAAATCTGCCATTTCACAAATACAATCCACTTCAGCTTGATAGACATTCTTAGATTGACACAGCATCGTTGCTGCATTCATCTTAGCACGATATTTAGTTGACAATAGATCCGCAGCTTTCAAAAAAATAGCAGCTCTTTCATGCCATGGCGTGTTTGCCCATGACTCTTTTGCATCCAAGGCTGCTTGTATAGCTTGTTCAAAATGCTCTTTCTCTCCTGTGTGAAATTGTCCTAAACAATGTTTCAACTCATGGGGAGGATACATTTTCATCACATCATCAGTGCGTACCTTCCTTCCATTGATTGTCATTGGTATGTCGACCTCTTTAGATTTCCATTGGGCAATCGCTTCGTTAATTTGCGCTCTCTCAATAGAATTCTTTGCATAGGAGTAGACAGGTTCGTTTACCGCTTTTGGTACTTTAAAAAATGCGTTAGACATATATTTTTAGATATTTATGAATGATGGTTATACGTTGTAAAGTTCTTTTGCAATGATAGTAGGCACAAAAGCGTCTACTTTACCATTTCCTTTAATTATTTCTCTGACTATTGTACTGCTCACATGACTGTATTCAGGCCTAGATATGAGGAAGACTGTCTCAATATTATCACCAACTACTGCATTGAGTTGGCTAATGGTCTTTTCGTAGTCAAAGTCTGATGCATTTCGCAAACCTCTAAGCATATAATTAGCCGCTCGCTTCTTACAAAAATTGACAGTCAGTCCTTCATAATGATCCACCTCTACACTGGGATCGTTCTTGAAAACTTCTTCTAACCAATTGAGGCGTTGATCAAGAGAATAGAGATATTGTTTTTGTGAATTTATTCCAATAGCAACGACTATCTTATCAAACAAAGGAATAGCTCTTTTGATTAAATCAACATGGCCTTTTGTAATTGGATCAAATGAACCGGGAAAGACAGCTATTTTCATACTACAAATCTAATCGGCAACCTGCTCAATTACTAAAAAAGAACCAAAGAATATTTCTTTGGGAGAATCTAATCACGTGCATTTACCAATTGGACAGATGTCAAAAAACGATCTATATAATCGTTGAGAGAACTATACTTTAGGGTGAAACTTTGAGCAATAACCATGCTCTGCCCATCTGATAGAATAAGGCCATTGCAGACTTTTCCATCATCATAGCTGAGTCTCATTTTTGCTTTCTTCTGCAAAACAACATCCGAATAGTCAATGTAATCTAGTCTGTTTCCTCCATTTTCTAACATCCCATCTACAATTCCTCCGGCTAACTTCTCAAAGGTTGAATCTCGATGAATATTTATCTCTTCATGCATTCTGTAGTAAACAACATTATAGGTATTATCCAACGAATCCAAAGCTGAAGATTGATATCTATGAATTAAAAGAGGCCCAGAGGAAGTGAGGGCTTTATTAATACTATACTTCATTTCCACAGGTGTATTAAAGTGCAATCTCGTATCTTCACTTTGTGTTTTATACCACATATTCGATTGCACGGCACTCATCATGATTATCCAAAAACAAAGCATACCTTTCATAATACATAATACGTCCTTTATAATCATATTATTGGGTGTGTTGACCATTCAATCTTGTCAACAGGATACAAATACAAATTATGCGCAAGATTCTCTAGATCAATATTTAGAAGATTATGAAAGTCCGAAGTTTAAATGGGGCATGCTAGACATGTCCGGCAAACACCAAATACAACCAATTTATGATGATCTGATGGATGCTCTGAATCCCTATTTCATTCCTGCTATGCAGAATGGCAAATGGGGGTTTATTGATAAAGATGGTAAGACTAAAATTGCTCATCAATTCAAGCTAGTCCAGCAGTTTCAGGAGGGAATAGCTTGGGTTACCGACTTTGAGAATCACTGGTATTCATTGGATATTAATGGAGTCAAGTCTGACAGTATTTCAATATTAAATGCACAACCATTTAGTGAAGGTCTCTCTGGTGTAAGAACTGTTGAAGGATGGAAGTTTGTAAATAGCAAGCATGAGGTAATCATTCCTGGTCCATTTGAGTCCGTGAGTGCATTTGCTAACAACCTCTCCATATGTAAGCAAAGAGGTAGGTATGGAGTAATTGACATTGAAGGAAAAACGATTCTACCATTTCAATATCGTTCGATTAAAAACACAAGGAATGGATATTTGGTAAAGAACGAGAATGGTTATCAATACCTAGACTCACAAGGTCAACCTTCTCTCCAGTCTATTTTCGAAAAAGCACTTCCATTTAAGGGAGATAAAACAGCTATTAAAGAAAATGGGAATTGGTTTCTCATAGACGATAGAGGTAAAAGAGTGGGATTACCTGATTGTAAGACTGTGGTCTATCTTAATGAAGAGAGGTGGAAGTTCAAAACGGACAAAGGATGGTTCATTATTGATGAAAACGGTCAAATACAAAATGATGATCCTTTCGAATCCACTTACAAATACAATGAAGGTATCCTTCCCTTTGCAATTGATAAACTATGGGGCTATGCGGATTTGAATTGTAATGTTATCATTAAGCCTCAATATCCTCTAGCTTGGTCATACCACAAAGGGTACTCCAGAATAATCAAAGATCGCTTAATGCAGGTTATGGATAGAGAAGGGAATATTAATGAGAATATAAAGCACATTGAACTCCGAGATTTCCACAATGGAATAGCAAGATTTCAATATTTTCCTTTTCTGGAGAAGCATCTCAATAACTAAGTTAAGCAAGAAAATTGCTGCCTTTATCGAAACTCTTCTAGTAGTTCTTGCTTCTGTAGTACATTTAATCAGTCATGGTGAAGTATGCAAAAATATTTACTGAAAGTGTTGCTCAAGCGTTACTCTCTTTAACGACCAACAAGCTGCGGACTATACTGTCATTATTGGGAATTTTGATAGGTATCTTTAGCATTATAGCAGTGATGAGTGCTGTAGATTCATTGGAAGATAATATTAAGAATGGTTTCAAGGAATTAGGTAATGATGTACTCTATGTAGAGAAGATGCCATGGACCAGTGATGGGGACAGAAATTACTGGAAGTACATGAAACGGCCTGATCCAGACTATGATGACTATAGTTACATCAAAGAACGTTCGAAGCTTGCAGAGTATGTCAACTATTGCATTTTCACAGGAGGTAAGACAATCCAATTCAGAGATAACTCTATTACCAACGCATTCGTCATGGGTGCTACTTATGATTACATCAAACTAGGGTCAGCCTCAATAAGTACTGGAAGATACTTCACTCCTCTTGAATATGAAAGAGGAAGGAATGTGATTATACTTGGAGCAGTTGTCGCTCAAAATCTATTTGGCAATACGAGTCCCATTGGTGAAACTGTCAAGTTCTTGGGTCAAAAATTTACAGTGATAGGAGTATTAGAAAAAGAAGGTGATAACATGTTCAATTTCCTCAATTTTGACGAAGTAATGTGGATCAGCCATCCTACTGCTAAGAAATACTTTAATCTGAGTAACACTAGTAGATTTGGAGAACTTTTAGCCGTAAAAGCTAACACCAATGTTCAGCTCGATGAACTCAAAGGAGAGGTAACCGGCATCTTGAGAGCGGGTAGAAGATTACGTCCAATGGAAGACAATAATTTTGCAGTCAATGAACTCTCCATGTTAGAAGAGATGATAGGCCCTGTTTTTTCAGTAATGTCAATTGTGGGTATTGTGATTGGATTCTTTGCTCTAATCGTAGGCATGTTCAGTGTAGCCAATATCATGTTCGTCTCGGTCAAAGAGCGAACCAATATTATAGGAATTAAAAAAGCACTTGGAGCTACAAAAGCTGTTATTCTTTCGGAGTTCTTAATAGAATCTATCATATTGTGTGTAATAGGAGGAGCTGTAGGGATTGCTTTGGTCGGTGTTGTACTCAATGTACTTTCTTCAGTATCACCATTAACATTTGGCTTGTCATCCAAGAACGTTATCCTAGGTGTATTATGCTCGATTTTAGTGGGAGTTATTAGTGGATTTATACCTGCATTTCAAGCTTCAAACCTCGATCCAGTAGAGGCAATTCGTCAATAATTTAGCAGATAATAGAACTTTAATTTTACTAAGGTGCTAGTCTGTGTTTCTGCCAAGTATTCGCACCGTCTAACTCATAGCAAATTCGATCATGAAAACGATCAGGTCTTCCTTGCCAAAACTCAATGTAGTTAAGTGCTAATTCGTAGCCTCCCCAGTTATCAGGCAGAGGTATGTTTTTTTCTTTTAAGAACCGATCACTTACTGCCTTTCTTAGCTCAACGAGCTCCCTTTTGCTCTTAACCTTGGCTGATTGCGGTGAAGCATAGGCAGAAATTTGACTCTCTCTTGGGCGAGAATGGAAGTAGTCTTCAGATTGTTGCTTAGAAATTTTACTGACACTACCACGGATTCTTATTTGCCTTTCCATTGTCTTCCAATGAAAATTGAGGGCGGCTTTGCCAGACTCAAGTTCTTTGCCCTTTTGACTTGCGTAATTTGTGTAAAAGAGAAATCCATTATTAGTCAATCCCTTAATGAGTACAATTCTACTTGAGGGAACTCCTTCTGTATTTACTGTACTCAGACACATTGCATTTGGTTCGATCTCTGCAGAATCTAAAGCTTCATTCCACCAGATTTTGAACTGATCGATGGGATTAGCTTGGCAATCTTCAATGCTCAATGAGGCTTGCTCGTATTGCTTTCTCAGATATTTCATTCTATGCAAAGAAGAGATTATGGAGATACCTCCCTGGTACAAAAGTAAATCCTCCGGCAATAAGAATAGCCCCAAAATAGAGCGAGATCATCGCTGTTTTGTGAGAGCGGATATCCTCTCTTCTTGCCGATATAATCGCTCTTGGAACTGAAACAATCGTTAAGACACTGAAACTATGTATCCATCCAAAATGATTCAAAAACTGACTACCTACTTTGGCTTCCATAAAGAGCGTAATTACTGCGGTAATCATCATTAACGTCATGTAAATCTTGCCAAGCGATTTGTGCAAGTTCGTACCTTTTTGAAGTACAAAGACCGGGATTCCTAGAAAAAAACAAGGAACCACCGTGGCCAAGTGGAAATACATTAAAGTCTCATAACTCATTATGCATCTAATATATCTTCTTTTAGTGACACGGTTGACTTAGCACCTCTATTCATCAATCTATTAACTCCATACTTCATTCTAAATGCAAGCCAATACATCACTGGAACCATAATAAGTGTCAAGAATGTAGCAAATGTCAATCCATACATGATAGTTCTTGCCATTGGACCCCAGATTGCAGTGTTGTCACCACCAATGAAAATATTAGGATCCAACTCGCTAATAAATGTAAAGAAGTTAAAATTGAATCCTACTGCTAATGGAATTAAACCCAATACCGTAGTGATGGCAGTAAGTAGTACAGGTCTCAATCTAGTTGCTCCTCCTTCAATAATGCATTCTTTAATCTCAGCAAATGAAAGTTGGTTGGCATCATCGTACCCCAAAGATTCCCGTTTACGCTTTATCAGAAGATTGATGTAATCAATGAGTACTATGGCGTTATTTACTACCACACCTGCTAATGAAATAATACCTACTCCAGTGAAAATGACAACTACATTCTCTCCTGTAATTGCATAGCCTAAGAAGACACCAATCGTACTAAAGAGAATAGACAACACTATAATGAATGGTGCCATCACTGAGTTAAACTGTGCTACAATTATCAAAAATATGGTAAACAATGCAACAAGGAATGTACTCATCAAAAATGCCGTGTCCTCAGCTTGCTGTTGTTGCTCACCAGTAAACTGGTAAGTAAATCCCTCTGGAAAATCGTACACTTGCAAAGCGTCCTTCATTTGTGCAACTATTTCATTTGCATTATACCCATCAAGTACATTGGAAGAAATAGTCACCATCCGCTTACCGTCTTTTCGCTTAATTGCCGAATACGTCGAAGAATAATCATAGTCAGTAACTGCAGAAATAGGAACCTGTGCTATTCTTCCATTTGCAGGATTACGGAAAGTGATTTTTTGGTTCATCAACTCACTCACACTATTTCTAGAATCTTCTTTTACTCTGATCATGATAGGATACTCATCTTCTCCTTTTTTATACTTGGAGACTTCCTTTCCAAATATAGAAGTCCTGAGTGCATCTGCTATGCTATATGTAGAGAGTTCATATCGCCTTGCAGCACCTCGATCAATGTTTACAAGTAGTTCTGGTTTCCCAATCTTGACATCAGCCTTGAGTTCTTCGATACCACCAATACCTTGATTGTTAATGAAGGAAATTACACGGTCAGACATCACAAGTAGTGAGTCAATGTTTTCAGCTCTTAATTCCAAATTAATTGGCTTACCGACTGCTGGCCCATCAGCGTTTTTGTCGACAAAAACCTGGACTCCACTATACCCTTTGACATTTTTTCTAATGTCTTGCATAATTCGCTTGGTGGACTTCCCTCCTCTATCTTCTGTCTTAACAAAACTAATTGTGATTCTTCCTTTATTCGGTGTAACACCTGGTTCAGGAGGTGCATTGGGGTCAGATGTATTCTCACCAATTTGAGTTAAGACCGCATCTACAATTTCCATATCAGGTTTGAGCACTTCCATGATGTCATCCTCAATATCCTTCATGATTCTATTAGTCGCTTCAATATCTGTCCCCATCGGCATCTCAACAAATGCATTGACATAGAGCGGCTCACTTTCTGGAAAGAATTCAATGGTTGGATTACTAATGATTAATGCTCCAATAGCTCCAAATAACAAGATAAAAGTTCCAAAAAAGAAAAGAGTAGGTCTTACCCCTTTGAGGGCGAAAGAAATAAATCTATTATAGATTCTTTCCAGCACTGGCAGGATTCTATTCTGAAAGAAGAAGGAAGCCGGCCTAAGGAAAAAGTAGTTTACCAATGAAATAATTGCTGCCAACCAAAGGATATTCCTAAACCATTGGATATTAGCAAAATGTGCTATCAAGCCCACTATGACCATTGCACCAATTCCAATGAAAAAATTTCTTCTCTTCCGCTTTATCTCTTCTTTATCAGTGAGTTTCTCATCAACTTTCATAAATCTTGATGTGAAGACTGGGTTGATGACTAAGGCAACGAATAAAGAAGATACCAGGACGATAATGAGAGTGATCGGCATATACTTCATAAATTCACCCATGATTCCAGGCCAAAAAGCTAGTGGAACAAATGCTGCAAGAGTCGTTGCAGTCGAGGCGATAATGGGCATGGCCACTTCACCAGCGCCATATTTCGCTGCATCTTTTGCATTATAGCCATTCTGCATATAGCGATAGATATTCTCAACGACTACAATACCATTATCTACGAGTAGACCCAGTGCAAGAATCAAAGAAAAGAGTACAACAATATTCATTGTGACTCCTCCAAGATGCAGTAGCATAATACCGGTAAGCATACTCAATGGGATAGCGAGTCCAACAAACATAGCATTCCTCAATCCCAGAAAGAATAGTAAGACAAGTACTACTAATATGACACCTGAGATAATACTATTCTCAAGGTTGCTTACTTCATTTCGTGTCGAAATCGATTGGTCATTAAATTTGCTAATCTTCAAATCAGCAGGAAACTCTCCAATTGCATCTTCTACTATCACGCTAATTTCATCAGCAGCAGACAGCAGGTTCTCGCCTCTCCTTTTGATGACGTCTAGCGATATTACAGGGTAGCCATCAGATCTGGCATAACTTGTTCTAGATTGATAGCCAAATGAAACATCAGCTATGTCATTTAAGTATACAGGTCTTTGGTTTTCAGATTTGACAATCAAATTCTCAATCTCCAAGACATTTTCAAATTGACCTACAACTCTCACAGCTCGTCTAAAATCATCAGTTATCATCTCTCCACCTGACATCGTGAGGTTCTCAGATCGTATTGCATTCTCAATATCAGTAAAGGAGACTTTCACTGCCTGCATCTTATTAATATCAACATCTATCTTCACTTCCCTATCCAGATCTCCTTTCATATCGACCTTTAATACTTGTCTCACAGACTCTAATCGATCTTTCAGAATATCTCCATATCGTGTGAGTGTCTCAATCGGATAATCCCCAGAGATATTGACAGTAACAATTGGAATTTCGGACAGATTCACTTCAAGAACAGTAGGTTCAGTTGTCAGATCATCGGGCAGATCTGGTTTGGCAAGATCAACTGCGTCCTTAACTTTATTGACAGCATCCTTAATATCAATATCTGCATCGAACTCTACAATGATTACTGAGTAATCCTGAACTGAAGTTGATGTGATATACTTAATTCCAGTTTGTGATTCGAGTTCGTCTTCAATAGGTCTAGAAACAAAATTCTCGATTTCTTCAGCTGAGTTACCGAAGTAAGGTGTATTTATATAAACAGTTGGTAATGAAGCTTCAGGAAATTGCTCCTTCGGCATATCATTATACGACCGCACTCCGAAAAGCATGATCATGAGAGTAAGGATAAATACACTGGTTGCATTATCGACAGCTAGGGAAGTCAACTTAAACTCTCTCAAACCATCTATAATATCTTTCATCTTACTCATAGGTATTGTATTCTTGTTTTGATCAAATGATTAATTGGTTATTCAGCAACAAAGGGTTTGGCTTCGACTAATGAACCATTCTCCAGTCCAAATCCTCCGACTACGATAAGCTTTTGCCCAATCGAAAGTCCATCTTCGATAAGAGTACGATCATCATTACTTAAACCCAGGGTAATTTTTTGCTTGAGTGCTTTGCCATCCTTTTCAATGAAGATGTAATTATCCCCATTGACTTCTTGCTGAATAATATTTGTAGGTACAGAAATGACATCTTTGAGCGACTCTTCCTTAATTTGAACTTCAGCAAGTAGATTCGGCTTGATCTTACCTCCCATTGAACCTGTAGCCATCTCGACTGCAAATGTTCTATTCGAAGGATCAATTTGGTTACCAAGCTTAGTAATTACTTTCGTTGTTTTGAGGTCAAGAGCTGGAAAGTTTACCTCTACTCTATTGCCTCTCTTTACTTTGCTGAGATAACTATCAGGCACATCTGCTGAGATAACAAGTTTATTGGTATTCAGAATTTGAACAATAGGAAACCCTGGGCTCGCTAATTCACCTTGCTTTATCAAAATGTTTTCTACGACGCCTGAGATTGGAGAATAAACATTCTTCAATTTGATTTGACTTCCTAAAGTTGCTAATGACTTTTCTAATCTCTCTTTGTTATTCTTTGCTTCTAGATATTGGAGTTCTGAACCTATGTTCTGATCCCAAAGTCTCTTCTGCCTCTCATAGACATTCTTTGCTAGCTTTAGACTTGTTTCTATCTCAATCCTTTGATTGTCTAGCGTTTCGCTATTAGTTGTAGCTATCAGTTGTCCTTTGGACACATAGGCTCCTTCTGTCACATTGAGCGATGTCAGTGTTCCTCCCATCTGAGAACTAGCTGATGCAATTTCATCAGCTATGACATTTGCTTGGAAAGTTGAAAAACTTTCAAATAATCTTGGCTCTATAGCTTCTGTTTGAACCATCACAGCTTTCTTCATGGACTCAGGATCCAATTGTTCGAGCTTTTTTGTTAACTCTTCGATTTCGAGTGTTAATGCACTAGCTTCTTTCTTTTTTGTTTTCAACAGTGCTCTTACCCCATCTACATCCTCTGGTATACCTTCTTCTTGAGTAGGTTTCTGACCACATGCCAAGAGTGTGATTCCTAGTAGTGTGATAGCAAGTCCTTTGAATATTTGATTCATAGTTTTATGTTTGATTATATTACTTACCCAGAGCGATGTCCAGGTCTGTTTTTGCATTAATTAATGTGTATATCGCATTGATGTAGTTAGATTGCGCTGTACTTACATCGCTTTCAGCTTGATTCACTTCTAAGCTTGAACCAACGCCTTCTTTATATTTTATCAGAGTCTTGTCGTAAATTTTATTTGTTAATGCAAGCATTGATTCTGCAGTAGTCAAAGACTGTTGGGCATTCTTAAACTGCATTTTTGCATTGGCCACTTCAAGGAGTTTAGCTTCTTTGAATTGTTCTTCTTGAACCTTTATCTTTTCGACTTCAATGAGACTTTGTTGTTCTTGAGATTTTCGCATTTTCCCATCATAAATGGGAACATTGACGTTCAGTCCAACACTTGCTGAAGGAAGCCAACCTGCTTCATTACTATCAAATAAATTTTGGCGCTGTAAGCTTTCAGATGCTCCTAGAAATGCAGATACTGTTGGCAGCTTACTTTTCCTAAATCTTTTGGCATTCAATTCTTGTAATTGCTGACCATATAAAATCTGTTGATACTCAGGATTATTTTCAATGGCAAGGGCTTCATCTAAGTCCACTGTTTCCAACTTCAATGTGTTGACTAGTGCCTCGATATCTTCAGTAAGGGTAATATCATCTTCTACTGGAACACCTATCTGCAGCTTCAAGACATTCTTGGCAATCTCAGTAACGTTATTCAGCTTTTCTGATTCATTTCTTAAGTTCATCAATGACAAGTCAAGCCTTTCTACATCTAGTTGTTCGACAAACCCTTCCGTATAGATTGCCTGTGTCTCAGCTCTAATCTTCTCCAAATTCTTGATACTTGTCTGTAACGTATTGGCATTAATATCAGTCAGCAAAACATTCAAATAGGCTTTAGTAATATTATTTTTTATTGTTTGCTTACTTACTTCTGTACTATGTGCTGCTACTTCTCGATAGAGTCTTGCCGCTTCAAGTCCAACCAAATATGATCCATCAAAGATTAACCAATTTGCATTGAGGTTTGCAGTAAGATTATGCGGTTGGAAGAAAGAGAATTCGAATACTTCTGGTTCAGGAACTGGGAAGTCAGCATCAAGAAGTTGTGTCCCTTTCAATATTTCAAAAACCGTAGGGCCTACAAAGTCTTCAATGGGTTGTTGGGGAACAGCTAAGTAATATTGATAGTTTACTCCACCAGTTACTTGAGGTAATCCTGTTGCTTTCAATTCATTAATCCTAGCTTCTGCTGCAGCTATTTCTAATGCCTTGAGTTTGAATTCTTTGTTATTCTGAATTCCAAGATCAATTGCCTCTTGCAATGTCAAGTTGGTCTGGCCAAAAGTTGTCGCAGCCAAGAAAAGTAAAATTCCTATGACATTATACTTCAGCATATACGCTTGTTTTATTTTTATTAAATAATTGTTCTCCCTTGTCACTCATGATTCCATGCAAGTGATAGAGGATCATTTCAGTAAAGACATCAGCAGGAGGATAATCCAATTTCATCATTGATTCGATGATAAAATGTTTCGAATTGGACACATAGAGATCCGCAATAATTGCAGTATTTATTTCATCTCGATACAAGCCTTCTTGCTTCCCTCGATTGATATTATCAGTGATGATTTTTTTTATAAATCGAAAGTGACCTTCTTCTATAAGACTCCACGATTCTGGATAAAATTTCTGAAGGTCGAAAATGAGTCTGGGATTGAGATTATTCAAAAAATCCAAGACGTAATTTGCAATTCCTCGCATTTCTTCGATTGCATTCTCTGCATTCTTTGAAATTTTCTCAAGCAAGTCTTCTTCTTCATTCATGCTCAACATGACTGTTTGAGATATGAGGTCCTGCTTACCTTCTACTTGTTGGTACAGCGTCTTTTTAGAAATACCCAATTCTTTGGCAATATCATCCATGCTGATACTCTTAATACCATAGCGTTCAAAAAGCTTTCTCGCTGTTTCTAAGATGTGTTGTAATTCACTCATTCGGCGCAAATGTATATATATTACACTTAGAAACTCAAATTGTTTTCAAAGTTTCCGATAACTCTATTTTATTTCTCGACGAAGTGATTTTCCATCTAGAAGTTGCAGCATTTTATCGATCTCTTTGCTTATTTTAAAATCAAAGCAATTCCTTTGTTTTATGCAGATTACTTCATATTACTTCATCATATTATGGAGGCGTTTTCAAAGAAAATCTGAAGAGATAGGACTGCCGGCTTCTCTTTCTTTGACTCTAGCTTTAATAGGAGTTGTAGTTCTGTGGTACTTATTAATTTCGAAAACCAGTTACCATTCTCTTTGGTTTGCTTGTATTGGTGTCATGCTTAGTTCTAAAGAATTACAATCAAAAGGCTACCCTGCCTTACATCTGCATTTTAGCCGAAAGCATCAGGTTATATTTGAGTTAGGATTAAGATACCTAATAATCGCCCCATTTCTTAGTATTTTGCTTTTACATCAGCATTGGAAGACTGCATTGGTAGTGGCTCTGATCATACCTGCACTTCACTATATTCAACTTCCAAGGTCGTTTATACAAAGTCTTCCTAGTCCATTTGGCAAAGCAAACTTTGAGATGTCCATAGCATTGAGAAAGTGGTTCTACCTCTATATTGGATTAGGTATAATCCTGTTTCAAGCATATGCTGTTACAAATACTAATCTTGCCCTAGTCTGTATTGCCTGTATCTACCTATTAATACTGTTCTCATACACCATCAATGAAGACAGATTCTATGTCTGGATTTACAACCTCGATGTGAAAAATTTCCTTCTTACAAAATGGAAGTCTGCCCTTATCAATAGCAGCTTGTTCTTCACTATACTTTGGGTCTTGACAATGCCAGCATTTCAGCTCAATTGGTATGTACCAATACTCTACCATGTAGTATTCGGATATAGTTTGTTATTGTGGATTCTGCTGAAGTATGCATTCCACCCGTCTGAGCCTCCGATGGCTTTTGCAATTCTCTTTTGTCTTAGTGTTGTTTTTCCACCATTTGGCTTCTATTTCATTGCTCTATGTTTTCGAAAATCTAAAGACAATTTACTTTACCTCTTAGAATGCTAAAGATCGATATAACAAAGAAATCTTATGGAAGTCATACAGTACTTTCAAATGTATCTTTCAGCTTGATGCCGGGAAGGATTTATGGGTTGGTTGGGAAGAATGGTGCTGGTAAATCTACTTTACTTAAATGCATTTCCAACTTCGAACAATTTGATGGAAATCTACATTCTTCACATCCTAATTTAAGGCAGGTGATAGGTTATCTAGAGACTCACCCAAATATGCTAGACCGCATGACAGGTGAAGAGTTTATCTCTCTTCTCTGCCTAGCGCGTCAGCAACAAATTCCCGACTTGAAACAGTGCAATCTATTTAACCTTCCTCTGAAGCAATATGCTGCTCAATATTCTACTGGAATGAAGAAGAAATTAGTACTCACTGGCATCTTGCTTCAACAAAATGAGATACTCCTTCTAGATGAACCATTCAATGGCGTGGATCTCCAAAGCAACTTGATGGTCATTGAACTTCTTAAGACCCTCAAAAAACAAAACAAAATAATCGTAATCGCTTCTCACATTCTCGAAACTCTCTATGACATAGCAGATGAAATTTTCTTCTTGAATGAACAAAGCATTAAGGCATTCACCAAAAGTCAATTCCCAAATATCAAACAGCATTTCATTGGAGAGTCTATGACTACTGAGTTGAAGAATTTCTTAGACCACATTACATCTTCAAACAAGTAAATGTTTGATTGGAAGAATGATTCCAGCATTTGACATAAAACACACCTGCTTGCAGAAATTGACAATCAATCAACTTATCTCCATTGAAAGTACCCTTTGCATGAATCTTGCCATTTGAGTCAAGAATAGAGTAATAGTATTCATCAACATTTGGGCTTCTTATCTGGAATGAAGTTGTCACTACATTTGGATACAATTTTATATATTTCTCACTTATTGAATTCACATTACTGCTCATAGGTTCAATATCCACTTGAGTAAGATCAAAATTCTGAATTCCTTTCCCATAAGTACCAACTACAAGTTGATTAGTCGCTTCATAATATTCAAGATCCCAAGCTGGAATAATTGGCATATTCTCACCTAATCTATCCCAATTTGCTCCTGCATCTTCGCTAAAATATACTCCTCCATCTGTTGCTGCAAAAAGTATTTGGTCTTGACTATTAGGATACACAATCAAATCATTAACAGAAAATGGTGGTAAACTGCTACTAATATCCACCCATGTTTCTCCAAGGTTATCAGACCTAAAAATATGAGGTATGTAATCACCATCTCGATAACCTGTCAATGTTACAAAGACTCGGTTGGCCTCAGATGGGGATGCCACAATCTTTGAAACAAATCTTCTTGGAATACCTGCGTTTATTTCTTCCCAGCTATTACCGAAGTCAAGACTTCTCCAAACTAGACCGTCCGTGGTTCCAGCATATAATATATTTCCATCTTCAGGAGATTGAGAAATAGTCGAAATCGAATGAGACCACCATTCCGAGTCTGGTTCGGTCAAGACATCCCCTAGCGGTGTGGTCGTAATGGTACCTTCATCAACATCTACTAAGACTGCGTATACTCTATCTGAAGCTATGATGACTAAATTGGGATTTATGGGACTCAAGAAATAAGGCGTATCCCAGTAAAACCTGCCTTCCATTTCGGATGTCAAAGGAACTCCTCCCAGAGGATGTTGCATGACTATCCATCCATTTTGTGATTGAGTGAAGTAGATATCTTCTTCTGTTGGATGAAAAGCAGGATAGAAACCATCTCCGCCACCAATCTTAAACCATTCAGTAAACATGTCTACATTTCCACCATAAGTACCATTATCTTGAGAACCTCCATAGTAGAGATCAGGTTGATGTGGATTATAACCAACTTTATAGAGCATTCCAGTTGATTCGAAATCTATGTCTGTCCAATTGTTACTCAAGTCTTCCGACCTGTAGGCTCCTCCATCATTTCCAACATAGATTCTGTCTCCATCAAAAATAAGTTCATGGTGATCTACGTGAATCCCATTTGTAACTTCTTCCCACGTTTCTCCTCCATCTCTCGTACGGTACAATCGTACACCCAATAAAAAGATATCATTATCATCTTGTGGGTTAACTCTCATTTGTCCAAAGAACCAAGCAAATCCTCCATGAGAGTTTTCATCTAAACCATTGACTCCTCTTTCTGCAATCATCTCCCAGCTATCTCCTCCATCAAAGGATTTATGCATGCTTTCAAAATTCTGTGTTGTTCCAAAATTTGCAAAAATGACATTAGGGTCACTGCCTGACATTGCTAATCCCACTCTTGCAAAATCACCTTCTGGTAGATCATCCTCCAAAATTTTCCATGTCTCACCTCCATCTCGGGTTCTGTAGATTCTAGCATCAGGACCCGAAACCGTAGAGAAGGTGTTCGATCTTAATCTATTCCACCCTGAAGCATAGATAATATCTGGATTAGTAGGATCTACAAGCATATCCTGGATACCAGTAGAATCATTGACATGTAATATTTGCTCCCAACTCTCACCTGCATTTTCACTTTTATATACCCCTCTGTGTATTGACTTCTCACTCGGCAATCCCATAGTGGAAGCAAATACAAGATTCGGATTTGTCGGATCAACATGCACTCGAGATACTATACTCCCCTCTTGTAAACCAATATTTTCCCACGTACTACCTCCATCAGTAGACTTTAATATTCCGTTACCTATGCCATACATGAGCGAAATATCCACATCTCCAGTGCCAACATATATGATATTATCATCAGTTGGGTCTACTTCGATATCAGAAACTGAAAGTAAGGGCTGATCATCAATGAGAGGTGTATAAGAAATACCGTCATCTACAGATTTATAAATTCCGCTCTTTGAGTAACCCAAATAAATATTGCCTTCACTGTCTATTTCAATGGTTGACACTCTTCCGCTATAATTACCTGGACCTTGACTTTGCCATGTTCCTGGCGATCTTTCTGTAGCAAATTGTTCTTTAGCAATCTTAACAGCAGCTAGATATGCATCTTTGGACAGAGTTTGATCAGGCCACATTCTAGATTCTAAATACTTGAGTTCTGGCGCCTTTGTACGGATAGGATCATTCATTTGAGCTTGATCCATTGATTGGCACGCTAGAAGTAAAACAAAGATTGTAAAAACAAATATTCTCAACATAGGATTGTCTTTATTATATGAAGATACCTTGAATTTACAATAGGCTGAATCATAAATATGATCAGGTCGTAGATTTTACAAAAAAGAGCCACTTGAATTATATCAAGCAGCTCTTTAGTAATTAGATTCAATTCTTAACTACTCAATCATTATCATTTTATGTCCTTGTATTTCTCCATCAAACTCAAACTGATAATAGTATACTCCTGCTGGCCCTAAATTGGATTTGTCAACAGTCAATACATGTTCGCCCATTTCATATTCAGCATTACTTGAGAAAACAAGTCTGTTCGACGAATCAAATATTGAGCAGTCTACGACACCTTTCTGAGGAATAGTAAAACGTATTTGTGTCACATCCATAAATGGATTCGGCTCATTTTGTTCAACCACAAAAAATAGCTCTTTGTCTTCAGTAAATTCGATTATATCCATCACCTTCAACTCTTGATCATATGCTTCATTATTGAAGTGTGATGTAACTAGGCTACCTGAAGATTCAAGATTATCTAATTGCGTATTCACTTGTAGAGAGAACAATGGGATCGAAGTATCCACTTGCACCGCATCACCGATGGTGTTCCAGCTCAAGTAAAGCATTTCATCTGTATTTCTGCTATGTTCTTCCCCTAGATTCAGTTGCTTTGATAAAACCTCAATATTTGTCATTCCAGCAACATCCAAACTCAGTTGTAATCCGTGTATAACTTGTTCCTCTTGTGCATAAAAGTGTACGATAGCCATATTTTCTTGATAATCAACTTGCTTTCGCAAACGCAGTACTTGAGGACTTCTCAATTCCACCGGATTTGACTCCAAGTTAGCTACAACACTATTATTGACATCTCCAATCTTAACGCCTACCCAGTCTGCTCTATCAATATTGTATTGAAGGTCTACTAGTTCTAGTGTTGTCGTAAACTCAAAGATATCATTGAAGTTAGGATCAAAAGACTCATCGACAAATCTCCAACTATCGTTATTAGGATAAGCTTCTGTTACTTCTAAGATAAGTTTTCTGATATCGATTATATCTGCGGCTGTAACCTGTTGATCATCATTAGCATCTGCAGCAATGTGATCATAAGGAGAATCAAGATTCTGAATATTCAGAATATGCCTCTGTATAAACAAAATATCTAGTGTAGTCACACCATTTCTATAATCATCATTCTTCACCGGTATTAATTGATAATCTTCATTACCAAGATGACCATCAGATGCATAATTACCCAAGCCATTGGTCGAATCGAATTCAGGATATTCAGGTTGATCTGAATGAATTGTAACAGTGACACCTTCAACATTGATATCGTCTTCTGTTCGGATATTTCCTGCAATTCTGAACTCTTCCTCACTTGGATTACATCCTGTTAATGAAAGTTCTACTTGACATACAGCAACATTATCACACTCATCCCAGGTATACACATCAACTGATACAACACCTCCTTCCAGGTCGTCACATGTAAATACTCTTTCGCTACATCTCAACTCAGGATTATACTCAGGATCTTCATCTGGATGTACATCAGTGAAAGTAAATCTCATGAATTCGAAGTCTGTACAATTGTCTTCACCTCCAATCACAAAATCACATGCCCAAAGAGCCACTCCATCATCTCCCATTGGTGCAGAAGAAACATCAAGGCAATAAGGCGTAGGAGCTTTCTTATCTGTGACTTCGAATGTTGAAGACAACGTAGTATTGTTTCCACAACCGTCACTCACAGTCCAAACAGCTCTATGCAAATACTTGCTTGAGACCACAGGCTCTGGCAAAGTGATTGTCACAGTCTGTCCCGGTGCTGTTGGAGCAATAAACAACTCGTTTGGATTAGTTCCAAAGTTTGGATCCTGAGGAGAGACATAACTACTAAAAGTATAATCATATGTCCAATCTCCATTCAGGTCAATCAACACTTCCCACTTCAACCATGGGCTCTCACAATCACCTTCATCCATTGCTACTCCAGTTAATACTACCGACCCAACTGGCGCTAGGCATTCATCATTCACTGCAACACAGACAGTATCTACTTCTAATTGTGGGCTTGATTCATCAATGATCTTAATCACTTGTGTAAATGTCCATTCTTCGTCAGTACACCAATTAACCACAGAGTAATCATTGATAACTTTTCTACAAGCATCATCCTCAATATTGAATGTATCACTCTCCATGGTCCAAGCTACAAGTTCGCATGCTGACTCGATCCATGTTGGCTCAAGTGCAGGATTGTCTCCGCCGCATCCAACGAGAATATCTTGTGGTGGATTAGTTATCACATTCGTGTTATTCCCTAAGGCAATTGTAGTAGGATCAAATCCACCTTGACCAATGATATCAATCTTTTGGTCGCAACAGATCTCAGTGCCTTCAATACACCATGTTCTCGTAATTTCATTTGTTCTTACATAGCAGATATCTTCATTATATCTATCACTGTAAGTGACTACTATACTTCCACAAATACCATATCCTGTTGCTATACCTGTACCAAAATCTGGTGCAGTAAGAATAGAAAGTTCATTCGCAGAAGGTGGTGCTTGACCCTCCAAATGCAATGTCCAATCCATATCACAGCCAATAGTGGCATCAGCTGGACAGTTGAGTACAGGATCAAGTTTGTCTTCAACCTTCACCTGCGTCCAAGATTCATTAAAGTTTCCTGCAGCGTCAAGTACTCCTAACCACACGTTAATTCTACCGTCAGGCACTCCATCACCATCGCCATCAGCTTGCAAATCCTCGCAACACACTTTGACATATCGTCCACCATCTGTATCGTTACTAAAGAAATAATCATTTGGTATGCTAGTATCATTCGAGTAACTCGTGTTATTGTTGAAATTATTGTTCCCAATATTTCCACAGTAAGGAGCATCGCTATCTCGTCTAATGAATAGCGTAACCGGTCCACAATCTCCATCATGAGAACCATCATCGATGTTTTCTGGGTAAATTTTACCGGTACCTTCTCCTTCTGCTCCACCAGTTAAACTCACCACAACATGCTCAAGAGTGACTGCTGTAGGTGGCACATCATCTATAACATTGATTGCATACTGACATACGTTGAAATTATTGCAATCATCAAAGACATAAATTCTGACTTCTTCATAACCTATCTGTAAGTTCTGAGCTATGTAGGTAGTACTACCATCGTCTTCTGTAATTTCATCAATGATACCGTTACTGTGTACTAGACTCAGTTCAATATGATAATCACCACAGTGGTCATCAATCAAAGCAGGCAAAGTTATCTCTACATCAGCTGTGCAAGACCAAGGGTGAGCACTTACGTAAATGTCATCCGGACAAGGATGAATTGTAGGTGCCTCAGTATCATCAATTTTGATAATCTGTGTATGATAGCTTGGATTGATTCCATCAATATCAGGCATACACATATCCCAAACTGTCCACATCCTTCTTATACCATAAGTTCCTCCACAATATTCGAAGATGTCATCTTCATAATTATAGGATAACATGCAAAGATCATTTGGATCCAAAGGAATACCATGTAATGTAGGCACACCTGTATTCTCTATCTCAATTAATGTCGGATCATTCCACACATCTGAACATTCAAAAGCATCGTCGAAAATATAGTCTTCTGGGAAGTCTACATTCTGTATCGGGCATGGCAGTATATTAATCTGTTGAACACAGTCTACTTGGTTTCCAGCAGCATCTACTACTGTCCATGTTCTCAGGACCTGGGCTCGTGGATTAGAACATTGTCCAAGGTCAATATATTCATCTGACCATGTCAGGATAGCTCCTGGCTCACAGTTTAACACTTTTGCATGCCCTGTAATAAATTTACCAAACCATGGGTTAGCTGGATCTTCATAAACAGCATTCCAGTCTTCCATGCAGTATATATCTACATTTGGTGGACATTCTAAATCCGGAGTTTGCTTCTCTTCTATGGTGATAGTACCCCAACAAGAGTTGCCTCCTCCATTGCAATCAACTACTGATACTGTAAATGTTTGATTGATATCGGATTCGTCGAAGTAATTATCATGATCATTTCCTTGAGCATCAGTAATTTCCAAGCAGAAATAATCATCACAAATCAATGCATCTCCTTCTAGTATCATATCAGCTGTAAGAATCACTTGGCACCATTGATCTAGTGAAACATTTATATGATCGTTACAAGCCATAGATTCTGTAAAACTGTAATCAATATCATTCACTGTGACATTTACATCGCAAGATGAAGCATTTCCAGATGCATCTGTTGCTGTAAAAGTGACAACATGTGTGCCGACTCCAAGTCCATCAAAAATGGAAGGCTCTGTCGTAATCGTGACGTCACAGTCTTCACTTGACACAGGTAACTCGTCCATAAATGCCAGACAATCACCTAAGTCTATGTCAAGAGTGATATCGGTATTAGAACAATCCAATACAGGTGCCATATCATCAATAACAGTTACGGTAGTAGTACAGTAGTTAACCCTACCACAAGGGTCAAAAACTTTGACAATAACAAAATTGTCACCGAGATCAGAGCATGTAAACTTGTGCGGGGTAAACTCGTAGGTCAAGATTGGGAAACAATCTTCTGCTGATTCAATCACATCATCTTCCGTGATATAATATTTGCCATCAGGCCCTAATGAAATAGTTACATCCTCTTTGCACTCTACGACAGGAGGATCTTCATCAATAAGAACAATAGATTGTTCTGCTTGAGACATATTACCACAAGGATCTGTAGCCTTCCAAACTCTAATAATAAAGCCAGCAGTATCCTTCGAACATGTCTGAGTAAACATATCCATATACTCTACAGTAATATATTCAGGAGCAGCACAATTATCAAAAACTTCAGGAGTACCCGTTATTGCAGGATCTGGTTCTAAGCCTGTGCACTCTACTGTAACATCAGGAGGTAAGATAATTGTTGGAGCCACTGTATCTATCCAAGTTAACACTTGCTTCCATACCATTGAATTACCATACTCGTCAGTTACTGTGCATTTCAAAGTATCTTGGAATTCGTAGTAATCACACATTGATGGATCGTCGCCCATAAGGCTAATAACTTCGCACATAATATCTGGCTCTTCTGTACAATTGTCCATGACATTGTGAGGCTGTAACATGAAATATTCATAACCAGGAAAGTCGTCGCATTCTAATGTTTCATCTTCAGGGAATCCAGCCATTAAGATTGGATCTTGTGTATCAATTACTTCTACATCAAATGTACAAATAGCGAAAAGTCCATTTTCGTCTGTTGCGGTATAGCTCACAGTATAAGTAGTTCCAACATCTAGAATAGTTCCAGGAGCAGGTCCTGCTGTTTGCACAATTTGATCAGGTGACATGAGATCTTCGCAATTATCCATAGCTACAGGTATAGACCAATTGACATAAGCTGTACACTCATCAGAGTCATTGCCTACAGTATATGTATGCAGTGGACAATTAATAAAGTAAGGGTTCTCATCATCTATAATTGTCAATGTCACTTGTTGAATATTCTCATTTCCACACTCATCGGTAGCGATGATATCTACCATAATCATCTCTCCTTTATTAGGTCCAAAGAGTTCTCCTGGCAAAGGATTCTGTTCAAAGGTGACGGTACCTCCACAAAGATCCGTACCCGATATACCAACAAGTAGATTTGGTACAACTCCAGCACAACCAGGCACATCCATATCAGATGGTGGTGTAAAGTCTGGCATTGTTGTATCCTCTATAATGAAATTTGCAATTGTTGCAGCTGACGTATTTCCGCATTCATCTGTTGCTGTAAACATCCAAACTTGAGTTTCTGTACCACCACATCCGTCTATGGTCTGCATTAAAACAGGCATATCCCAAGTTGCAGTATTACAGACATCTGCATTCAATGCTCCTCCTGCATTCGCTAACCAAGCTGCTAATTCAGCTAGATTACCAGCACCGTCACATTCGACATATTCATCTTTTGCAGGTGAAGTAATCTCTGGAGGTGTAGTATCAATAATAGTGACAGTCACTGGTGGTGCAGCAACTGCATTTCCACACGCATCTGTAGCTGTAAAGGTCACTAGAGCTGACCCTGTATTGGCCCCACATCCAACTGCTAAGGCAACAAAATCATTGGTATAGATTATCAAGGAACAATCGTCCTCCGCTTCTCCTCCTCCAGCAGTATCTAACCAAGCTTGTATCTGATTATTAGGATCAGTTGTACCATCACATTCTATAGTAAGGTCTACTGGCTCTATTTCCCATGTAGGAGGCAATGAATCATCAATGGTTAAAGTAGCTGAAGTTTGAGAACTATTTCCACATTCATCAGTAGCTGTAAACGTGACAGTAACAGCTTCTTCGCCATCACATGCTAATCCTGTGAAAGTGCCATAATCATTTGTCCAAGTCACACCACTACAATTATCAGTTGCCGCTGCTCCTGCGTTGTTATTCAACCATGCTAATAATTCTGCGGAATTGCTGGCACCATTACATTCTACTGTAATATCAGCCATAGCACTTTCTGTAATCACTGGTGCTGTTGTATCTTGAATTGTATAATCAGCATCTACCGTTGTACTATTCCCACAATTATCTGTTACCGTAAATCGATAAGTATAAATTACTGTATTACCACATTCATCATCAATTGTTAATAGTTCGTAAGTCCATACTAAGTCTTCATCACTACATAAGTCGCTAGCTGCCGCATTCCCATTTGCATCTAACCAAGCTTGAATATCAGATGCATTATCACCTCCAGCTAGCAATCCATCGCACTCTTCCACAGGTTCTGTAGGTGGTGTGTCTATTGTCGGCTCAGTCGTATCTTCAATGATAACACTTGCAATGCAAGTGGAAATATTTCCACAATCATCTGTTGCTGTGAATAGATATTGAGTTGTAGAAGTAAGACCACACATATCAGTTACTGGACCTGCAACAGCTACAATATCCACTCCATCGGCATCACAAGCATCTGTTGCAGAAGCTAATGCAATCCAAGCTGTGGTTGCAGCAGTTACATCATCAATGGCACACTCCAAGGTTAAATCATCAGGACAAGTGATTGCCGGAGGCGTAGTATCAACAATAGTAATTGTGCTTTGACACGAATTAGGATTTCCACAAGCATCAACCGTGCTAAATGTTACGGTATAAACGCCAGTTAGACCACAGCCTGCTACAAATACTGCATCAAAGTCATCACTCATTGTAACAGTACCATCACAAGCGTCAATAGCTAAAGCATCTTCTCTCCATGCATTAATAATAGCATCATTTAATGGGTCTTCGCATTCTAATACGATTGGTAATGGACATGTAATTATTGGAGGTGTAGTATCCTGTATCGTAAACATTGCATCTTGCGTGGCTGTATTACCACAGGCATCGGTAGCTGTAAATGTCACAACCACTGTTCCTGTACTACTGCATGCATCACTCAATTCTACTGCTCCATAGTTATTACTCCACGTCACAGCATTACATCCATTCGCATCTGTAACTGTTAACCCTGCATTACTATTCAACCATGCTGTCAACGCTGCCGAATAATCATTACCATTACATTCTAGCACCGGCTCTACTATCCCTGCTGCATCTATTATCGGCGCTTGCGTATCTGCTGTTGAGAAGGTTGCCAAGCATGTGCTGCTATTCCCTGCCGCATCTGTCACTGTATACATGTACACTTGCTCGAACGTATTTCCGCACTGTGATACATCTACTACCAATTCTGTCGCTACCGTCACTGGCTCGCTACAGTCTGACACATCACCCGCTGCTAGTATCGCTGCCTCTGTTGCCGCTATCCAGGCTGCAACATCATCATCTGCCGTTGCACATTCATTCAGTAAATCATCCAACACTACACTGCACACATCTGGGGCTTCGCAATCTAAGATAGTAACCGTAAACGAACACATGTCTACCATCAGGTTCGTGTTATTGTCCATGATCTCATACGTAATCGTACTCGTCCCTAATGGAAACAACGTCCCAGCTGCTACTACTCCACTCACATCCGTAGCATCTATACTGCCATCTGCCGATACTATATCATGCGTTATCGTAAATCCTGGACAGTTCTCAAATGCCGCTGTATAATCTGTCACACTCGTACTCGCCCAAGTACATGTTCCTGCATCTGCGCAAAACTCCAATGGTGTACTTGGACAGAATATTTGTGGATCATCTGTGTCTATTACTGTTATCGTAAACTCACATGTTGTCGTCAAGTCACAGCCATCTGTTGCTGTAAATACTATATCTGTATCTCCTAATGGAAACTCAGCTCCTGATACTATTCCACTCGTAAAGGCTACTGTCACTCCATTACAATCTTCTGCTATCGGTGTACTATAGATTACATTTGCTGTACAAGCATCTACATCCACTCCTACTGTCATGTCCACTGGACAATTTATAAACACTGGTGGTGTAGCATCCGTCGTCGCTGTAATCGCTAAGACTAAATCCGTAGTTAAGCAGCCATCACTCGCCGTAAAGGTCACACTTACTCCTGTTGCATCTCCACAGAAGTCTGGCAAACTACCATCATAGTCATTCGTGATACTTACTGTATTACAATTATCCGTCGCAGTTATCCCTTGGATCCAGGCTAGTATCTCCGCACTATAATCATCTCCACATGTTAACTCCAATCCTGCCAACCCTGCTGTAAACATCGGTGCCTCTGTATCATTTACTGTATATGTACTCGTCAATGGTGCTGCTTCATTACCACACGCATCTATCGCTGTAAATAAATAAGTGTATACTGTGCTCCAGCCTGTTGCTGTACACGTTGTCACTTCATTGATTAGACTATAACCTGTTGTCACTGTACTACAGCTACCCACATCTGTAGAGCTCACACCATTTGCCCAAGTGATCGCATCTGCTGCTGCACAATCCGCAACTCCGGCTACTGGTGGTATTACCGTCGGTGCTGTTGTATCTTCTATCCGTACATAGGCTATCTCTGATATAAAATTACCACATGGATCTGTTGCTGTAAACGTATATGGTGTTACACTCGTCGTACCACATAATACCACTGGAGCTCCTGCAGCAAAACTTAATACCGGCACACCACAATTATCCACTGCTGTCATTCCGCCAAATCCTGCTGCCCATGCTGCTATCGCTCCTCCTGGATCCGCCGTACCATCACACTCTAATATCAAATCACTCGGAGACAACATGATCACCGGCTTCTGTGTATCTGTTATTGTTACTGTTCTTTCTACTTGTGTGGCAGCATTATTACAAGCATCGGTAGCATCAAATGTATAGGTCCACACTCCGCTTGTACCACATGAAGCTACAAACGAAGAACCTATGTTTGGCTCAAGTGTACTATCGCATGCATCTATTACTAACACTCCATTCGACCATGCTTCCAGTATCGCAGTGACATCACTATCACATTCTATTGTTATATCTGCTGGTGCTGTGATTTCTGGTGCTACTGTGTCTTCTATCGTAAATGTAGCATCTTGCGTGGCTGTATTACCACAGGCATCGGTAGCTGTAAATGTCACAACCA
>JAHDEL010000046.1 GCA_020628855.1 Saprospiraceae bacterium
CAGTATTTGCATTCGGTTTTTTGCTATTAGGTAACGGTATATGCCAAACCTTTTCGTTGACCTTTGATGAGATTATAGGAAGTAATGAAAGAGGGGAGGGTCTTATAGTCACAGAAGATAGAATTTTTGTTACCTCAGGAGCGAGATGTAATAATCTGACTAATGATTGTGTAATAGTCTATGCCTTTGATTATGCAGGCAATGTAGTCTGGAAGCGCATTTTGGATACCTTTGATTCCTCAAATAGGCAGAATATCAGTTATCAATCAGATACACTCTATCTCACAGGTTCTACTGTAGAGACAGAAACTGGTTTTGCAGTGCCTTTACTCATTCTAGATGCTCAAAGTGGTGAGGAATTGGATTCTAAGCTTTGTCCTATTCCAAAGCATCTGTTTTATGTTTTGCATGGTATGCTGATGTACAATGATGAGCTCTATTTACACGGTGTTTCTACAGTGATTGAAGACCAATCTGATGATCCTGGCTATATCCACAGAATGGATAAGCAAGGCGAATATATCGAGCATCTCGAATTTAGAGAGGACAGATACAACTCCATAAACCAAGTGAAAGTTAATGCCAATGATGAGCTTGTCTTTATCTGCAGAAGTACAACTACTCTAACAGATAGTGAGGATTTATACCTGGCTAAGTACAATATAGAGTCAAACCAGTCAGAGTTTTTACATTCCATTCTCAATACAAGGATCAACTTTCCTTATTTTACAACTAACTCATCGGGTTATGTTATTTATGATGAGAACGATGACCTGAGTGATCCATTCGACTACATGTATGCTCTTAGGGGAGTAAGCCATGAAGGAGAATTAACATGGACCGAATCTTTTTATCAAGACCAACCTGAAACAAAAATAATAAGAGAGTTTTTGGGCATGGCATCTTGTGCTAATGATGATTTTCTCATTTATGGAAGATATGCTAATTTCTATGGAGAAGTTGGATTCATTACGCGCTTTGACCCTTTCGGTGAAATCATATGGGAGCGACACTACATGACATGGGCAGAGGATGGCGAAGTGCCGCATAGTTATCTTATTAATGTCAAAGAGCTTCCTGATGGTAGTATAGTAGGAATAGGTCAGCAGGATACATCTTCTGAGTTTGACCCAGATGCAGATCTGTGGGTAATCAAAGTAGATGGGAGTACAGGCTGCCTTGAAGGACTAGAGTGTAGTAGTACCGAAGAAGAGTATTTTGTAACACCTACAGAAGACGACCTTGATGCAAGCTTTGTCTTGACTGTGTATCCTAATCCAGCAAGTGATGAGGTCATAGTAAATACCTCGGAGTCTATAGAGCAGATACTTATTCGTGATATTTCGGGTAGGGTTATGTCACAAAAGACCTCGCATTCTTCCACCTTTAAGATAGATGTGAGTACTTATCAAAGAGGACTATATATTCTTGAGATAACTGTAGATGGGCAGACTCAGTTTGAAAAGCTTCTGATTGACTAAGTAATCTCTCCGTTTTCTTTAAGCTGTTCGAGAGCATTCTTGGCAGTAGCATAGCCAATGTTAAATGCCTTATCCGTATCGCTGGTGCTAAATGGTGCAACACTGTGCATATTTGGAAAGAACATCTGCTTCGCTGCGACAAATTTGTGCTTATTCCCTTGAAACATCAATGTAAGACTCGTCCGAAAGGAGACTTTGAGCATACTACTCAGTTCGTCCTTATCAACATGCTGCGGTTTGATGACATAGCTTCCCCAGATTGTTCCATGTTCTTTGATTAATAGGGGGTCAATCGGAAAATTATCTGCAATACCACCATCTGAATGAACAACACCGTCAATTTCTACAGGAGAGAATAATGGGGGTACTGCACAGGATGCTAGGAGAGGGGTGATGAGATCACCTTTGTCAAAATAGACTGGTTCGCCAGTTTGTAGATTCGTAGTACAGATAGTCAATGGAATATTGAGGCTGCCAAACTCTGCTTTGACTACTGAGCCCATCAATTTTCTGTATCTCGCAGAATCCAGAATACCAGGTTTTGTGACAGCTAAGTTCAGCACGTTGAATAAAGTTGAGTTTCTGAAGAAATCCAACATCTCATTGACAGAAAGTCCAGAACTGTAGAGAGCGCCAACCAAAGCACCAGCACTACTACCGCTAATAGCATTGACATTGATCCCATGATCTTGCATTGCAGCAAGAAGTCCAATATGTGCCACCCCTCTAATGCCACCTCCTGATAATACGAGAGATACTTCTGTCATGGCTGGTCTACTTTAGTCTTCAAAGACTTCGATAACCTTATTCATTTTGATAAGCTCGGTAAACTTTCCTTTAAATCTGGTTGCTTTGACCAAGTGATTGTCGATCCAGTGGTAATTACCTCCTCTCGGCTTACCCATTAAGAGTCCATGATATTTGAATCCATGTTTCTCAAGCCACATGGTTGTCACTTCCCGATGTGCTTCGGTTCTCGAAGTGAAAAATGTGATAATGTGGCCTTGATCATACCAGCTATTCAATATCTCAAGTGCATCTGGATAAGGCTCACATGTACCCATTCTTTCTGGTTCTTCATTAGGTACATCTTCACAGATAGTCCCATCAATATCAATGAGATAGTTCTTAACGTGTTTTGGAAGTACTGGACTTAGCAGCTTACCATCTTCTCCTTTCAGTTCTTTTAAATTATGCTGATCGCTCATGTCTCTTTATTCAGTGATTGTCTTTAAAAAATTGAGGTTTTCGATAAAGTTTGCAAATGTAAGAGATTACACAACGTAATACTAGCTGAGCACATTATCAAAAATGGATAAAATCCTGTGGGTCGAGTGCCTCACCTTGATGCCAGAGTTCGAAATGGAGATGAGGGCCATCAGATTGTTCGCCACTATTCCCAATGATAGCAATAGCTTCTCCGCTGACTACTTTTTCGCCAATTGACTTGAGAAGAATACTATTATGCTTGTACATGCTAATAAGGTTGTCATCATGGAGCACCGCTATGGTATTACCATCATTGAGTGACCAATCGCTTTGAATTACAGTTCCGTCCATAACGGCTAATATTGGGCTATCTTTCGCAGCGATAATATCAGTACCATAGTGCTCGCTCTCCTTATCAAAGCCGTGAGACACCGTACCTTTTAATGGACTTGAAAACTGCTTGAAATGCAGCAAATTCATTTGAGGGATTTCTTCAACAGCTTGATTGCTCTGTGTTGGTTTGAAATCAGGATCTTTTTCAAGACTATTAATCATCGTTTTGAACCCTTCTGTATAAGTAGCTTGAGACTCCACTTGTCTTTCGAGGTCTTCGATGTGATCTGTCAATTCGATAAATGCTGCATTAGACTCCAGTTGGCCATACCCAGGAACTAACTGCTTCAGGGGGGTAAAAACGAGAATGCAGGTAAACACAGCAAGTAGGGCAAGAGCTGATGCTAATACAATGAGATAGAGCTTCGTTTTTGTCATCGAAAACCGACGGACTTCACGCAGATCTTCTTCATTAATTATCACCACTTTATAACTCTCTTTCTGCCTTGATTGAGTGGTGTTTTCAGTTCTATTACTCAAAGTAGAAGGTAATAAAGGATTTATAAAATAATTTTGTTCTAAAGTAGTTATTAGTTGGTACAAAAGTAACCAGATAATTCGATTGACTTACAGGGCTTGGTATTTGGACCTCGCGCCCTGTTTTTTATTAAATACAGAGACCATTGCGACAATCTATAGCAGTATTATTCATTTTCTTTCTCGGCTTAGTTGGTTGTACGACCACCAAGAAGAAAAGTGACATCACAAAAAGTAAGCGTGCTTATCACAATATGACAGCTTACTATAATGGATATTTTCATGCAAATGAGATATTAGAACTTTCGTTATTAGATATATCTAATAGTAAGCAAGAAAATTATAATCAGATATTATCCCTCTCTCCTTATACCAATAATTATGATCCGAAAGCGTATGCAAAGGACATGGACAAGGCAATTACTAAGGTGACGACAGTGGCTTCATTACATGATGAGAGCAGATGGGTAGACGATTGTTATGTATTGATGGGTAAGGCTCAGTTTGTGAAGAAAGACTATGAGTCTGCTGAAGAGACTTTTGAATACTTTAAAGAGGAGTTTGACTTTAGTCAATACCATGTTGGAAAGAATAAGACAAACAGAAAGCTGTCGAATAAAGAGCGAAAGAAGCAACGAAAAATTCAAGAGCAAGAAAGAGCTGTAGAAAAGAAAGAAAGGGAGAAAGTCAGGGAAGAAGAAGCAAAAGAGCGCCAACAAACGAAGAAAGAGCGAGAGAAAGAGAAGAAGCAGAAGATGAAGGAAAGAAAGAAGGCCAGGAAGAAGAAGGACTCGAGAAGTAGAGCAGCTGAAGGTGTTAAGTGGGAGGAGCCTCAAGTTGAAAAGAAAAAACCTGAGCAAGAAAAGAAAGCAGAGGTTAAAGAAGAAGACGAAGAAGAAGAGGAAAATAAAAAGGAAGATGAAGTCTCTAAACAAAAGAAACAACGGCATACACCTGCATATTATGAAGGTATCCTTTGGTTAGCTAAGACCTATTCTGAGAGACAACGTTTCTCATCAGCAGAGTACCTCTTCAATGCTTTGGCAGAGGATAAAGATGTTCCGAAAGATGTTAAGAAACAAATTCCTTTATCGAAGGCAAGAATGTTTCTTGTCAAAAAGGATTTTGACAATGTCTTGAAAAGTTTGGATGAAGCTATCGAAGTGGAAAGAGATCGAAAATTAAGGTCTAGGTATAGCTATGTAAAAGCACAAGTCTACTCAAGAATGGGTGATGCTGGCCAAGCACTTAAAGCTTTCGAAAATGTAAAATCTTATCGTCCAACTTTTGAGATGGCGTATAATGCGGATATCAACAAAATAATATTAAGGCACGAAATAGGATCAATCACTCAAGATAGAGCAGTAAAAGAACTCAACAGAATGCTCAAGGAAGAGAAATATAACAGTTTTGAAGGCCAGACATACTTTGCACTCGGTCAAGTCAAGATGAAATCTGGTGACAGAGAAGGAGCATTAGAAGATTTTAGAAAGAGTATAAAGTTTAATCAGAATAACCAGACACAGAAAATAGAGTCCTACTATACACTAGCGTCACTATTCTTTGAAAATGCTGAGTATGCTACTTCGAAGTATTACTATGATAGTACACTTCAAGTTATGCCTAAGTCTGACTTCAGATTTACGGAAGTAGAGAGTTATTCTAAGAATCTCAGTCGAATTGCTAAGAATATTGAGATTATACAAGAGCAAGATAGTCTCTTGGCGTTGAGTAATCTTTCTGACGATGACTTGAGAGATTATGCAGTAGAAGTTTTGGATAAAAGAGGTGCTGAAAGTGCCCCTGAGCCAGAGGTGAGTACTACACGTAACTACCGTACTAATACCAGACTGAATGGCAGTAATTTCTTCGCTTTCAATCCAATTGCGGCAGAACGAGGTAAGAAAGCTTTCATCAATGAGTGGGGTACAAGATCGCTATCAGATAATTGGAGAACAATATCTGACACAGATATAGAAGAATCGATTGCTGAAGGTGTTTCTCAAAATTTATACTCTGACCAACAAATTGCTTCCGTGCTCAAGAATATTCCACAGAATGAAGGCCAGAAGGAGTTAAGCAGGAGGAAGATTCAAGAAGCTATGTTTGAACTTGGAAAACAGTATAGAGAAAGACTCAAGAATTATCAGGCAGCTCTAGACCAACATGTAGAACTCTACAATACCTATCCAAAATTCACCAATAAGCCTGAGTTATTGTACTACATGCATCTCTCTGCCAAAGACCTAGGCAGAGGCACGCAAGCTAGTAAATTCAAAAAAGAACTAATTAGTCAATTTCCAGAGAGCGAATTTGCTAAACTGCTTTCTGATCCGGAATATGCCTTAGCACAATTAGAAGCAGAGAAGGCTCCAGTGAGATACTATGAGAAGACCTATGAGCTCTTCGAAAAAGGAAAGTATCAAAATGTAGTACAGCGTGCTAATAAAGCTGGTGAATTTGTAGGAGATGACAAGTCATTACTTGCCAAGATGGCATTACTTAAGGCGATGAGTCTGGGTCAGACAAAGGGTAAGAAAGACTATATCAGAAATTTAGATAATCTCATCAAAGACTACCCTAATACTCCAGAAGAAAGAAGAGCTACTGAAATAAAGAGATTTTTGTCTGGCGATGAGTCCGCATTTGATGAAGTACTGTACAATGAAGACAAGCAACAGTTTGTTACAGACTTTGACAAACTACATTATGGACTCATAGTTGTCTTCAAGGCAAGCAGTAAAGTGCTTAATGAAATGCGTATAGATATGAGTAAGTTTCACAAGACTTACTTCTCTCTAGATCAGTTAACAACGCAAACTATTCCATTGGATCAGGATAATAAGGTGTCCCTTATCCTTGTCAGAAAATTTGATGACAAGCAGAAAGCCATGGACTATTACCAGACTATTGATGAGAAGGATAAAGAGTTTATCAAGAAGAAAGGTTATTCATTTGAGTTTTTTGTCATAAACCAGAATAACTATAGAGAAGTAGTCAAGTCAAGAAGTGTGAATGAATATCGTATCTTCTTTGAAGAAGAATACTTGAAATAATCCACTATGCCCGACGATCAGAAGTCAGGGATCAAAGCTTGGTCATATGAAGATCAGCCACGAGAAAAGCTCCTTTCTCAAGGCAGAAAATCTCTGAGCAATGCAGAATTATTGGCCATAATAATTGGCAGTGGGTCCAAGGAGCGAAGCGCAGTCGATCTCTGTCGTTCCATTCTTTCAGAATATCAGAATGATCTCAGCAAAATCTCTAAGCAGAGTATTGCGGATCTTTGCACATTTAAGGGGATTGGTCAAGCGAAGGCTATTTCTATTCTTGCAGCGTTGGAATTAGGCAGAAGGCAAGGAGAGCTGCAAATAGAAGAGAGACCCAAAATAACATCTAGCCATGATTGCTACACTTTATTAAGAAGTAGGATGGAAGACCTTGGCGAAGAAGTATTCAAAGTAGTCTATCTCAACCAAGGTAATAACGTGATTGATGTAGTTACTTTGAGCAAAGGAGGTATTACGGGTACAGTGGTAGATTCCAGAGTATTATTTAGACAAGCATTAGAAAGAAAAGCAGTGGCTTTGATCATTGCACATAATCATCCTTCCGGAAATCTCAAACCAAGTAAAGCAGACAGTATTCTCACCCAAAAGCTCAAAGAGGCAGGGAAATTTCTGGAGATTAAGTTATTAGACCATCTCATTATATCGGAATCTGGATATTACAGCTTTGCTGATGAAGGTCAGCTTTAGGGATATAAAAAAGGTCTACATTTGACGAACTTATAAGGATTATAGCCATTGATAAGTATCATGGATCAAAAGAAGAGTATAGATATCCAATTATTAGGCAGGCTGCTCAAAGAGACCAGGCCATATAGAGCGCTATTTATACTATGTCTAACTCTTGCTTTGATATTGGCTCCATTGAATAGTTTGAGACCTTATCTTGTCGGAAGGATGGTCGATGATCACATCCTTACCTATGACATGCAAGGGCTCAAATGGATTGCTGGCTTTTATATCTTAATTACGCTCATTAATGTAGGTCTGAGGTACTTATTTATCTATCGGACAGCATTACTTGGGCAAAATGTAATTAGGGACCTCAGAGTAAGGGTTTTTAACAAAATCACTTCACTTCCACTTTCTTTCTTTGACAAGACTCCTATAGGCACTAGTACCACCAGGACGATAAACGACATTGAGACTATTAACACCATTTTTACTCAAGGGATTATCTCTATGGTTGCTGATATTTTCACCTTATTAGCTGTGGTGTCTGTGATGTTTATTACGAGTTGGAGACTCACATTGATTTGCTTACTGACTTTGCCATTTATGGTCATCGCTACTTACATTTTTAAGGAAAAGGTGAGAGTTTCTTACGAAAAAGTGCGCTCGCAGATTTCTAAAATGAATGCCTTTCTCCAAGAAAGAATATCTGGAATGCGGGTTGTTCAGATCTTCAATGCAGAAGATCAAGAAATGGAAAAATTTAAATCCATAAATAGATCTTACACCCAAGCTAACTTGGATTCTATTCTCTATTATGCAATCTTTTTTCCTGTTGTGGAGATTATTTCAGCGGTAGCCTTTGCATGCTTAGTTTGGTGGGGAAGCAAGGGCTATTGGCATGATTCGATAACATTTGGTGCCTTAGTAGCTTTTCCAATCTACTTAAGTATGTTATTCAGACCTGTGAGAATGTTGGCAGACAAACTGAATACCCTACAGATGGGTCTCGTTGCAGCGAGAAGAGTGTATGTTATCTTGGATGATGGAGAAATGATTAAAGATCAGGGATCACAGTTAGCTGAGAATATTAGTGGAAGAGTTGCTTTCGAAGATGTGACATTTTCATACATAGCAGGCGAGCCAATCTTAAAGAATATAAACTTTAATATTGCCCAAGGTGAGACAATGGCGATTGTTGGGAGTACAGGATCAGGAAAGACAACCATAATCAATGTGTTGAATAGATTCTATGAGATTGACTCTGGATCTATAACCATTGATGGTAAGGATATAAAGAGTTTTGACCTCAAGTCATTGAGAAGTAAGTTTGCGACAGTGTTACAAGATGTTTTTCTCTTTCGTGGGACAATTCACGACAACATTACGCTCCGTAATCCCGCCATCTCTCGACAGGAGGTGGAAGAAGCCGCTAGGATTATTGGAGCACATGACCTCTTGACGCAAAGTGATGATGGATATGATTTTATGGTCATGGAGCGAGGAGCTAATTTGTCAATGGGACAGCGGCAATTAATTTCTTTTGTTAGAGCGTTGGTTGCTGATCCAGATATTCTAATTCTAGATGAGGCTACATCATCAATTGATCCGGAAACAGAAGCAATTATCCAGTATGCAATAGAAAAGTTGATTCAAAAAAGAACCTCAATAATCATAGCACATAGATTATCTACAATTAGGCATGCTGATAATATCATGGTGTTGGATCAAGGTAATATTGTAGAAATAGGTGCACCAGATACACTTCTTGATGACCCTCAAAGTCGGTTTAGATTTCTCTATGATTTACAATTTGCTGAAACGGCATAAATAATATAGGACTCTCAGCAAAGAGCATATATCTTTGCACTTTTATTTACAGAAATTAAGCTCTACCCATGCTGTTATCAAAAAATTGGTTGAAAAGACACATTGATTTCAATCTTACAGATGATGAATTAAGTGAGATTCTTACTGCCATTGGTTTAGAAGTTGAAGGCATGGAAAGTGTAGAATCCATCAAAGGTGGACTCAAAGGCATAGTTTGTGGAAAGGTAGAAACTTGTTCACAGCACCCAAATGCAGATCGATTGAAAACTACAACAGTCAATGTTGGAGGACAGGTACTGAATATTGTTTGTGGAGCTCCAAATGTAGCAGCAGGTCAACATGTCTGGGTCGCAACCGAAGGAACTGAACTCTACGGTGAGGATGGCTCTTCATTCACTATTAAGAAGACAAAGATTAGAGGAGAAGAATCTTGTGGTATGATCTGCGCAGAAGATGAGATTGGACTGGGGTCCAGTCATGATGGCATTATGGTGCTACCTGAATCTATACAACCAGGAAGCAAGGCCAGTGAACACTATGAGATATCTAATGATATTGTCTATGAGATAGGTCTAACTCCGAATAGATCAGACGGAACAAATCATCGTGGTGTTGCAGAAGATTTAGCTGCATACCTAAAGGTCAATAATTATGAGCATGAGTTACATCCTATCAACCAGAATGCGATAGAGTATGGAGTAGATTCAGTTATTGATATTGAAATTCTGGATTCAGACAAATGTCCGAGATATTCAGGAGTCTGTTTGGAGGGATTTGTAATCAAAGAATCACCTACATGGATGCAACATCTTCTTACTGCGATTGGAGTAAAGACAATTAATAATATTGTCGATATAACAAACTTTGTCTTGCATGATTTAGGGCAACCTCTGCATGCATTTGATCAGTCAAAGATTGGAGGCAATCAGATTAAGGTACAAACATTAGAAGCCGGAACAGAATTCATCTCGCTTGATGGTGTTAATAGAAAGTTGCTTGCAGGAGATCTCATGATCTGTGATGGTAATGACAAACCCATGTGTATAGGAGGAGTGTTTGGAGGGTTGGATTCGGGAGTGACAGAAGGCACGTCTTCTATTTTCTTAGAGTCGGCACACTTTGAGGCAACCACTATTAGGGTGTCAAGTACAAAGCATAATCTGAGGACTGACGCTGCTAAAGTTTTTGAAAAAGGCAGTGATCCTCGAATTACAATCCAAGCACTTGACAAAGCCTGTGAGCTGCTCACCGAATATGCAGATGCTAAGATTAATGGTAAGATCTTTGATTATAAAGCAAAAGCATTCGAGCCACTAACTCTTGATGTCAGAATCAGTAGAATCAATGCAGTAATTGGAGTGCAAATGGCTGAGGATAAGATTATTGAAATCTTAGAAGCATTGTCAATGGAACCTAGTAGGGATGGTGATACCATTACTGTCAAAGTACCTACAAACAAAGCAGATGTCACTAGGGAAATAGATGTCATTGAAGAAATCCTCAGGATCTATGGTTTCAATCAAGTGGGAATGGAGGATTCTCTTCAGATTCCTTTGATTCCTTCAGATTATCCGAGTTTGGCCAACCTTAGAGAGAGCTTAGCAGAAGCGCTTGTTGGTGCAGGATTCAATGAAATGATGGGATTATCACTCATCGAATCAAAGTACGCAGAATCATTTGACGAAAGTCAACTAGTCCATATCCATAATACATCCAACATTCATCTGGATGTCATGAGGCCAAGCATGCTCATTAGTGGTCTGGTTAATGTTAGGCATAATCTCAATTATCAGAATCTTGACCTCAAGCTTTTTGAGTTTGGTAAGATCTATCAAAGTGGAGATGACTATCAGGAACAAGAGTTATTGACTGTATTCAGAAGTGGAAGCACAACTCCTCAGCATTGGTCTCAGGAGACTACCGAAACCACGTTCTATGATCTTAAGTCAAGCATTGATTTGGTATTGAATAGACTTGGTATCCAAGGCTATCAAATCCAGAAGCTTGAGAGTGCAGAATTAGTTGAAGCATTAGAATATAGACGAGGACCAATGCAATTAGTGAGATTCGGTAGAGTCAATCAAGAAATGAGAGCGCGCTTGGACATTAAGCAAGAAGTCTATTATGCGGAGTTTGACATAAGTACACTATTTAAATTATATAAAGGCTCTAACGTCACCTTCAGCAGAATAAGTAAATTTCCTACTTCTCAAAGAGATCTTGCCTTGGTTGTTGACAATGATGTTGAGTACAGTCAAATAGAGCAAGTCATAAATAAAGTAGGTAAAGGTATTCTTCAATCGGTTTCTTTATTTGACATTTACAAGAGTGAAAAGCATCTTGGCAAGGGTAAAAAATCTTACGCTGTTTCAATGACATTCGGTGCAGAGGATAAAACATTGACTGACAATGAGCTTAATCCAGTAATGAACAAGATAATTAAGGAACTTGAAGCCAAGGTAGGAGCACAGGTCCGTAAGTAGTAAAGTAGAGTTAATAAAGAATGTTTTATTCTCAAGAATATTTAGACTAACTTTGAGTTTAATACATGAGGCGGTAGATCTGAGGACTAAAGAGAATAATACATTATCTATATAAATTTCGGAAGAGCAGGGAAAGGGAAGACGGATAAATCAACCAAACTTGGGGTGTTTACCCAGATAGAGTTAACCTTAAGAGGCCTTTTAGGTCCATTCTAAATATAGACATTCTCCATAGTACAGAATCGATATCGTCTCAGATTTATATTTATAAACTTTAAATCTTTGACATCATGACATTACCTATAGCAGTCATCGTTGGTTTGATCGCTGGTGTTGCCATTGGAGCTATAATCGCAAATCTTATTGTGAGAAGGCTTTCGCAAGGCAAGATCGAAGAAGCTAACAAATCAGCTGACTTAACCATACAACAAGCCGAACTTACGGCTAAATCAAAATTACAATCTGCAAATTCAAAAGCTGAGAGTATAGTCGCTAAAGCAGAATCCAAGAACGAATCCATTAAGCAGAAGAAGATCAATGAGGCGAAAGAAAAATATGCCAAATTGAAAGAAGACTATGCCAACTACAAGTCAGAGCATAAGGTCGAGATGAAAGAGCGAGAGATGAATGTTGTGGCAATGGAAAAAGAGCTAGAATCTAAGAAGACTAGTTTTAAGGATAAACTGGAATCCATAGAACACAGAGAATCAGAAGTAAAAGCAATAAGAGAAAATTTAGAGAAGCAACTTAAGATAGTAGCTAAGAAGAAAGAAGAGCTCGACAAGGCTAATGAGAAACAAATTAAAGAATTAGAGAATCTCTCAAAGCTCTCTGAGTCTCAAGCTAAGGAGCAACTCTTAGAAGCTGTCAAAGGAAAGGCTGAGACAGAAGCCTTAGCTATTGAGAAGGCTACGATTGCCTCTGCTAAAGAGACTGCAACCAAAGAAGCGAAGAAAATAATTATCCATACTATCCAAAGAATGTGTGCTGAGTATACAATTGAGAATACAGTCTCTGTATTCAATTTGGATTCGGATGATATAAAAGGTCAGATCATTGGTAGAGAAGGTAGAAACATCAGAGCCATAGAGGCAGCAACTGGTGCAGAAATTGTGGTCGATGACACTCCTGAGGCTATCATCATTTCAAGCTTTGACCCAATTAGAAGAGAGGTGTGTCGTTTGGCATTGAAGCGATTGGTCGCTGATGGAAGGATACATCCCGCTAAGATTGAAGAGACTGTTGCCAAGGTACAATCTCAGCTCGATGAGCAAATCAAAGAGATTGGAGAAAGAACAGTGATTGACCTAGATATACATGGCCTCAGCCCATATTTAATAAAAATGGTTGGTCGAATGAGATTTAGATCATCTTATGGTCAGAATCTCTTGAAGCACTCTATTGAAACTGCTCAGCTTTGTGGAGTAATGGCTGCAGAGCTAGGTATGAGCAATAAGCAGATTAAGATGGCAAAAAGAGCAGGACTCTTACATGATATTGGTAAGGTCTCTGATGAAGAGTCAGAGTTACCACACGCACTGCTTGGGATGCAAATGTGTGAGAAGCAAAAGGAGCATCCGGTTGTACTCAATGCGATTGGGGCGCACCACGATGAAATAGAGATGAATAACATTATCAGCCCAATAGTACAAGCTTGCGATGCTATATCAGGAGCTCGACCAGGAGCGAGAAGAGAGATATTAGAGAGCTACCTGAAGAGAATTGGTGAATTAGAAGAGTTAGCTATGTCTCACGAAGGTGTACAAAAGGCCTTTGCGATTCAAGCGGGTAGAGAGTTAAGAGTTATTGTAGAGAGCGATAAGGTAACAGATAAATATGCTGATGATTTGGCCTTCATGATCTCACAGAAGATCCAAGATGAGATGCAGTACCCTGGACAGGTAAAGGTTACTGTTATTCGTGAGAAGAGGGCTACGGCAATAGCAAGATAGATATTCTAAGAAAAGAGATTATAAGGCAAAGATGCAATCCATCTTTGCCTTTTTTATTTTAATAGAGATTATCTTGTTGAATAGAACATTTGATTAACAACCTGGATATACCATGAATAATCTTTATATAATTGGAATCATTCTAGCCTTCGCATTTGTGAGTTGTGAAGCTCCCCAGGAACCAGAATTTCGCAAGTTGGAGAAAGTTACATTCAATGGTTTCTCTTTGAAGAAGCCCTATACTGTGACTTTGGATGCAAATGCGATCTTCCACAACCCAAATAGTATTGGAGCTAATATTACTGAGATGGATCTTGATGTATACATCAATGGGCAAAAGACCAATACTATTCGTCAGGATGTTAATGCAAAAATGCCTGCTGAGTCAGACTTCACTCTTCCATTAAAATTGAAAGTACCGCTCAATACAATTTTTCAAGATCTAAAGATTCAAGATCTACTTAAGTCGCAGAATATCCAATATAGTCTTAGAGGGCATCTCAAAGTGGGTTTAGGAAAGGTGGAGGTCAAAATTCCAGTTGATTATGGTGGTGAAGAAACTTTAGGGAGGTAACTATGCCAGACTTTGCTCGAGAATCTGTTTGAGCTCACCCGAATCACGCATTGATCTTATTACAGAATGGTCCTTGGATACTTTAGGGTAGAGATGGACTTGAGGAAAAGCACTTAAATAGCGTGCATGTATCTTATCCAATCTATTGTTTTTTGGGTAGTAGATATCAATGTGAGTTGAGGTGTTTTGGCTAGCCAAGAATTGCTTGAGATTTAATATCTGCTTAGAGTTAGGTCTCTGAGCTTGTACCTTAGGCATTAAGTCATACCAACGATAATCTAAGTACCTCATTCTACTCCACCTATTGACAAAAGATTGTGGAGAGAAGGCAATGCAATGCTCTACTTGCAGCATTGTACCAAACAACATTGCTGCGAAACCACCCATAGAATTCCCAAGGAATACAATTTTTTTATAGTTGTTGTTTGTCATGATATCAGATAACACTTGGCACAGACTATCTATGGAGTCATAGGTCGTGTCTGCACCGTCTTGATACCAACATTGATGTAAGTCTCTTACAAATACTTTATCAGTATCTAGATGTTCTATTGTTTTGTAGAATTCGAATACTGGGATTCCCAACCCTTGATGCACACCACCAAAGGATACAAGCAGATTAGATTTGCCAATGCAATGTTGTAAGACACCTGAAGTAGGGTTGGTCTCAGTTTGCATTAGTCTCTGTTTTCTTCAATAGATAAAAGTATGACTCCCAATCAGGGCCCACTCCTTTATCCCTAATGACTTCAATTGATTTCATATTTTTAGTAGAAGTATACTGGAGCAATTCTTCTTTTGGAATCCAATGCATCTCAATAGTTTCTTGCTTTTTGTATCTCAGTTTTCTCAAGAAGTTGAGGCCTTTTGTACCAAGTAAGGTGTGTAAGATACCATAAGTTCTCGGCGGCTTACTGGGCACATTAATCAGGATATAGCCATTAGGACGAAGTATTCTTACGAACTCATCGAGATATCCTAACACTAACTGCTTAGGGATATGCTGCAATGTTATAAAAGAGAAGATTAGGTCTTGACTTCCTGTTGCAATGCTCATCAATTTCTGATCATTATTAGCTATGAAGGAGCACTTCGTTGGGAAGGGGTTGTACTCTCGAGCAAGGTGAATCATTGCCTCTGAGATATCAACACCAATAATTTTATTACAATGTTTTGCTAATTGAAATGTTAACCTTCCAGGTCCACAACCAAAGTCCACTATATTTTCGCAAGGGAGCAGATTGTGTTGCTTGAATTTGGAGAAAATAAAATTGAAATGTTGCTGGCCAGTTTGATAGAATTTCTCAACATCCCATTTGTTATTGATATAACGAGCATCAGTTAATACTGCCCAATAGGGATCAGATTCTCCAAGAGAATTCCAATTTCTATGCAGATGCTGTATACTCATATTGATGCAATTGATGTGAAGATAATAAAGGTAAGATTGTCAAATATGCGGTAAGAGAATCTCTACATGTCTATCTATAGAGATTCAGAATTTGACTAACAGTAGTCTCTGTTATGACGCCTTGTTTTGTGGTCGGAATTTCAAAATCATTTAAATAGTGATCGGGAATAACTCCAGTTGTTATACTAGATGTGCCTAACTCTTGAATGGTATAACTTATGGTCGACATGAAGACACGTATCTGTGTGTGGGGTAAGGTTATGTAGCGTTGGCCAGCACTTAATGTAAAAGCGCTGCCACCTGTTTCAGTGCCTATAAAAGTAGACTCTCTATACTTTTTTAAAGCTGCCGCAAAAATTGTTGAATTAGAAAAACTCCCACCGTTGATCAGAACAAAGATGTTACCATTAAAGCGTTTTGAATCAGGTTGTGGATTACCTTTTACTTGTTTGTTAAGGCGCTTCACTCTGCCTTTCTGCACTTTCGCACTACTCTCTATCATGATAAATGGTTTGTCGACTAAATAGGAAAGCAGAAGTTTGGAGTGTTTGAAATTACCTCCTTGATTATCTCTCAAGTCAATAATTAGATTCTCCATTTTTGTATCGATGAGCTTATCGAAGAAGGGCTTGACGATCTTTGCAAATGATTGATTGTAGTACTGCTTGAGTATATCTGTGTGCCAGTCTTTGATAGTCAATACAGCAGTAGACTTACTTGGGAAGAATGTTGAACTAATAGCTTTCTTATAGCTCTGTGTGAGTCTTGCTTTATTTATAATTTGACTTCGAGTTGCACCACCTATCAAATGGGATGTGTCGCCTGCAGTTGTCTGGATTTCAAATTGATTCGGATTCCCGAAATGGTAGGCATAGTATTCAAAAAAATACTCTTCAAATACCCACAGACCATATTGAAGATTATCTCCTTCTCGCATCAATGATCTTAGCAGTATTGCTTTGATCTTCTCAATGGAGTTTCCATCTATTGAGAGCACTTCATGACCAATAAGACTTGAATATTGTTCATCGATGACATCTACAACGAGAGCCTTACTATTTTTCCACTCTATTAGCAAGGGAAAGAAGGTCGCGGTGCCTTCTATAGCAGAAAGATAAGTCTTTGGTGGGTAAAAGAGTGTATGACCATCTTGTAGCAATTCTGAGAATGCACTGATCTGAGTATAGGCAGAATTTACTGTAAGCTTTGCTGGAAGAGAAAGAGTGTCAAAGAAGTTATCACATTCTGCTTTAGAGGAATACAGGGTGTAATTGGGGTGTTTTTTTTCAAGTGCTTCCTTGAGGTATTGTAAGTCTTCGCTTACTAGCTTTCGAGAGAATGTTTGAGCTATGATGACAGTATTAACTGCTGAGCAGAGAAAGACCAATTTGATAGAAAAGATGAGATGTTTTAGATGCATAGAAGAATGGCTCGCCAACTATACAACTCTTAACTTCTAATAAAATTGGCATTAGAAGTGAAATATTGAATTTAGCCTTTGTACTTATATTTTGACTTAGCCTTCCTACCGCTTTTTTCCCCTTTGAAGTTTCGATTACGTCCTTTGCCACTACTAGAGCTCCGTCCTTTTCTACCTCTTCTTGGTTTATTGGCATCGTCATCTTTGTTTACCCTCACAGCTCGATCACCGATGTACACACCTTTGAAGGCTTTTGAGAAGCCGGTATCTTTATTTTCATCGACGTCAAAGTAAGCGCAATGCTTCTGCAAGGTTATATTTCCAATGTATTTTCGATCTATACCTGAAAGGTCTGATAAGAATCTGACAAGGTCTGCTTTGTTGACTCCCTCCACTTTCCCAATATTGATAAAGTAGCGCTGCGCACCTTTTCCTTGATATTTATTATCCTTCGACTTCTTGTCTTTAGATTTTTTATCTTTTTTTGATGCGTTTTCATTCAGATCCTCATCACCTTCTTTGAGCTGCATGTCATGTAACTGTGCACTGATCAACTTAGCAATCAGATCAGGCTTGGAAAGCTGTTCGAATTCTGGCGAAATAGTAGATAGTATTTCAGATGCTTGATCATGGAGCTCTGTGTCTTTGATTTTTGTTGCCCAGTTTTCGAATCGTTTAGACAATACCTCAGCATATCTAGGGATAAGTACTTGCTCAAAGTCAACATTGAGATGTCTTTCAAGGTCTCTAATTCTTCTGAATTGTCTGGTACTAATCAATGACAAGGAAATTCCTTTATTTCCTGCTCTACCGGTCCTACCACTTCGATGTGTGTAATACTCCATTTGATCAGGAAGACTGTGATGTATCACATGGCTAAGTTCTTTCACGTCAATCCCTCTTGCTGCTACATCAGTAGCTATGAGCATTTGCATTGCTTTCGACTTGAATTGCTTCATCACGCGATCTCGTTGACCTTGTGACATATCTCCATTCAATGCTGCCACTGCATAACCTTCAGATACTAACTGTTCTGCAATTTGCTCTGTATCTCTTTTTGTTCGGCAGAACATCACTCCCTTCATATCTGGATTCATGTCCAGCAGCCTCCGAATTGCTTTAACTTTATTCGCTACTTTGACTACAGCATATTGATGAGTAATATCTTTATTTGCCTTCTCTTCCGTGTTGACTTTTACCTCGTGAGGATCATCCATATATTTTTTGATGATCTTTCTAATTGCACTAGGCATTGTAGCTGAGAAAAGCCAAATAATACGATCACCACTTGTGTGTTCGAGTATTGCGTCAATGTCCTCCTTAAAACCCATATTAAGCATTTCATCTGCTTCATCGAGGACAACATGACTGACCTGTTCAAGTTTTATGGCTTTCCGGCGAATGAGGTCAAGAAGTCTACCTGGAGTGGCTACAACTATTTGTACGGCACCTTTTAATGCCTTTATTTGTCGGGTAATTGGGGCACCACCGTAGACAACTTCTATATTGAGTTTGTTGTTGTTTTGTGCAAATTCATTCAGTTGCACTGCAATTTGCTGCCCGAGCTCTCTAGTTGGAGCCATGATTAATGCCTGGGTATGCTTTGCTGTTGTATCAATGAGATCAAGCAAAGGCAAACCAAATGCAGCTGTTTTTCCAGTACCAGTTTGGGCAAGACCAATAAAGTCTGTAGGATTATGCTGTAAAAGGAGGGGAATTGCTTGTTCTTGGATAGGAGTGGGTGTCTCGAAGCCAATGATTTCCAGGACTTCAAGAATCGTATCAGACAGCCCTAGTTGCTTGAAATTGCTCAAAGGATATAATTTAGTGGACAAAGGTAGGCAAATCTATTTCCTTGAAGATGACAATTCAAAATTAAGATAGTATCAGATAAACCTAGACTTTCTGTGACACGACTATCTTACTTACGGTTGGATGATCACTTCCTCCTTCTGGTTCTATGGTTACATTGAATGATTCTGCAGAATCTATAAACTCAAGATTCTGGTAGCTATGATTACTCCCATCGAAGACCCCCATATTAATCATCTTGCCTTCCACATCTGCCCACATTTGGAAAGTTTCATTCTTTCCAAGTAGTGGTAGATTATGACAACGGATTTTTGCTTGCTTTGCAACTCCATTATGATAGACCATCAGCTCTGTGTTGTTACTAGTCAGTTTAGTTGTCTGTGTAGCTTCATGGGTCAAGAAGAAAAGTAGCGCTTCTGCTGACTTGAGTTCATCTTTGGTTTGTTGACAATCAGCTTTAATTTGTGCGAGCTGTTGTTCAGAAAGCGTCTCTGCACGGTGCTCAAGATATTGGTGTATACCGAACATACTCAATATTCCAATAAGGAATGCAGCTGCAAAACCAAGATATGAAGAGATAGACGGTTTTTGATATTCTGGATCAAGATCACGGAGTACTTTAAGTTTCGTGGATTTAGGAGGTTTGATACCATTTTTTACAGACGCTTTTTCTAAAGATGCTTCTAAAGAATCAATATATGCTTTGACTTTGGGATATTCATTTATCCAAGAATTCACCAAGTCAGTTTCATTCTTTGATAGTGTACCGAGTACATAATCCTCAAGTAACCCCGATGCAAATATTTCTTCCAATCTTTTCATAGTATTATGAGTATTAGAAGAAGTAATGTACCAGAAGCCACAGCTGGAGAAACGTAATGTAATTTTCTGAGCTGACGCAATGCAATTCTACATCTCGTCTTTACTGTACCTAGAGGAATCTTTAGAATTTTTGCAGCTTCACTCTGGCTATACCCTGTGAAGTAGACTAGCTCAATTACTTCTTTTAGTTGCGGTTGAAGATTACTAATAGAACCTTTGATATCTAAATATTCATGAGAAGAATAGCTTGAATAATTTGAGTAAGTTTCGCCTGTATAATCAAGTTGTTCCAGCTGAAGTTTTTGAGCTCTCGCTGTAAAGTGACTATTTACAGTATTCATTGTTATTCTGTGCAGCCACGTGAAGAGACGTCCTTTCTCAGGATCAAATTTGTCGACATTTTTCCAAACCTTAACAAACACATCCTGCAGCAAGTCTTCTGCTATAGCTGGTTTCTTCACCCTTCGAAGTATATGACCATAAAGAGCAGCTGAATAGGCATCATATAGCTCTTCCATAGCTTTTTGATCCTTAGTAATAGCACGTTTTTTCCAGACTGCTTGATTCATAGTTGAATGAGACTCTCTGTTTCGGTAACAAGACCAGACAAGAAAGGTTTTGAAAAAAAAATTGATTAGCGGAATCCAATTGCTTAAAAACCTAGTATCTGATTATGAACAGATTATTCACTTAATATTTAAAATCATGAAAAAATTAGCAATTGTATTCTCGTTATTGACTTGTATTTCTACATGGCAGATTAATGCCCAGTGTTCATCTTCGAAGTATTCTCATAAGCAGACAAGGTCGCATTCTGGAGACCTCGTAGATGTAGCAGCATCTAATAGTGACTTTAGTACGCTGGTGACAGCAGTAAAGACAGCTGAACTAGTCAACGTGCTCAAAGGAGATGGACCTTTTACTATTTTTGCTCCTTCCAACACAGCATTCTCCAAACTACCTGAAGGTACGGTGGAGAGTCTACTCACCAAGAATTCAAGACCTACGCTAACAGCAATTTTAACCTATCATGTCATACCATCTGAAATCAAAGCAACCACTTTGGTCAATGCCATACAAGCATCGGGAGGAAGTTTTATTATGGAGACAGTGAATGGCGAAACACTTACGGCTACCTTGATGAATGGTAATCCAGTACTCATCGACGCCAATGGGAACAAATCCTTTATCAATGCAACAGATATCGATGCCAGTAATGGAGTGATCCATGTAATTGACGCAGTGGTAATGCCTATTTGATAGAGAAAATACGACCTAGTATACAGCAGCTTGATTAATCGAGCTGCTGTTCTTCCCATCGTTCTTTAGATAATTCATACCAATTGCACTTGGTGTTTTCGAAGAAGAAATGGCCTTCCGAAGACATGCCAATATTTGATAGTATTTTGTTAGATCCTATATTGTCTTCATGTGCAGCAGCACAAATTTTCTTAAGATTGCGTATAGCGAATCCGTATTTCAAAGAAAGAATAGCAGCTTCTGTTGCTATACCTTTTCTCCAAAACTGTTGTTTTAACCTGTAACCCAGGTCAAAGTAGGCAAATTCTTCTCGCACTTTTTCTTCATACTTAATACCTGCCCAACCAACCATTTGGTTAGTAGCCTTGAGGATAATGGCTAGCCTTCCAAAGTCATTGGCATCATACTGTCGAAGGACATCTTCCACCATGTTTTGAGACTGCTCAAGCGACCTTACCGGATTATTACCAAGATATCGATGTACATCAGGATTTGAATCTAATTCGAAGAAATCAGGGACATCATCAAGAGTGATTCTTCTGAGTGCTAATCTATTTGACTGGATCCTTACCATAGCTGTGTTGGGAGTAGTTTTGAATTACACCAGTAATTTACAACAACCATCTATTTGTCAGTGAATTTCTTTCGAAATATGAAACGCCTGAGTATGTAAAAGAACAGGGCAAGAATAAGAAAGAGGACTCCTGAATAAAAGGCTGCTAGTTCTCCAAATCCCGACAAGGAGTTGGTGTAAACCGTATAGAAGTAATATAGAGAACATGCTAAACACACAAGACTTAATAGCTTGAGGATTGGGCTAACATACTTTTTCATGAACTCAGGAAAAGTGTTTTTTATGATACTATCAATAGCAATCTATGCTAGGCCTAAAGGTAAGTTTCTATTCAGCCAGAATGTAAGTCTTACCATCATAAGAGAATCCCACGAATCCTTTTGACCTGCTGATGGACACCTGCACACCATTTTTCTCTAGTTTCCAAATATCTTCTAGGGTTGTCCCATTTAAATCGAAAGAAGTATCAGCTGTAAGCTCTGTGTCTACGATAGATATTCTGTCTATGCTGAGGGGTTCGTCTTGGAAGTTATTCGATAGGATATAACCACCATCATTATATCCAAATTCTTCTCCTAGTCCGATAACTAATAACTCATAGACATCCTCTGATTCTGCTTCTATCTGCTCTATGACTACTTTGAGGTGGAGATTAAGATAGGTATTGGAGAGTGTATAATAGACTTGTTCTGCAAGTAAGACTTCGCAGCCATTGGAGTCGAAAGGATCCCATGGACGACAGATAATATTTGTGCAGATACGTGCTCTTCCATCTCCAGCAAATTGTGTTTCTAAAGTTAGAGTGTCACCGCTTGTTGTTTCAACAAATGAAACCAATTCACCATCCTTGCAAAGTTCCGACCAGTGTCTTGCTTCTTCGGTAAAATCTACTTCACCAATAACGTCATCACTGCAGTTTCTCTTATTACATGAAATAAGAATGAACAGAGTAAGCAAATAAAAACTATATCGTATCATAATTGATGATTTACTCTAAAGACGAAGTGATTACTGAGAGATTGCACTTCATGGACGAATTATGAAAAATTTAATTTCAACTTATGGATTTCTTTTCTAAAATTCCAAAGAGTTCATTGCCAGCACGCGGTTGAATAGAGTTATGACAAGCTTCAAATGTGTGGATTTTGAAAAGTGGGCTGAAGTAAGTAAGATATTCCGACCTACTGCCTCCAAATGGTCTTTTTTCTTGTCCTTCGACTAGTGGTATATCGAACCAAACACCTACAAGCCTTCCTTCGGCTTTCAAGAGAGAATGCATTTTCTCAGCATAAGCTGATCTATATTCTTTTGTAGGCAGGAAGGAGCAAAAAAAAGTTTGTTCGATTATGAGATCATATTTGCCAATATGATAAAAAAAATTTTCATGAATTAGGTTTCTTTCTGGAAATGTTGGCACTCTGTCTATAAACTGCTGCAAAGGGTATTGAGAAATATCTAGAACAAATACCTGTTCAAAACCTTGTGCATGGAGGTATTCTGCCTCGTAGGCATTTCCAGCCCCAGGGAGAAGAATAGACAAAGACTTATTCTTTATTTGATCGAAATACGTCTTCAATGGGGTGGAAGGGTAGCCAATATCCCAGCCAGTTTTTGCTTCTTGATATCGTGTTGTCCAATAGGAGTTTTGCTGCTCGGAGTCCAGAACATTATTTTTCATTGGGGTGATAGTTTATTTTGTTTAATAAGATTCCTAATTCAGATTCAGTAAGAAATCGCCATTTACCGGAAGGTAAATCATCCAATCTTAAATGCATGATACGAATACGTTTGAGACTTATAGCTTGATAGCCACAATATTCGCACATTCGTCTAATCTGCCTGTTTAGACCTTGTGTCAGTGTAATTTTGAAGACTCTGTCTTTCACTCTTACGACTTTACATGGATCGGTTTTCGTCCCTAACATTGGAATTGGAGCTGACATAGTCCTCAAGAACCCTCTGGTTATTGTCCGATCTGTAGTTACAACATATTCCTTTTCATGTTGCTCTTCCTTTCGGAGAATCTTATTGACAATATCACCATTATTTGTCAGTAGAATAAGTCCAGTTGAGTTTTTATCAAGTCTACCGATAGGAAAGATCCTTTGCGGGAATTTAATATAATCAATGATGTTACTTGGGTCACTCTGATCTGTGGTGCAAGTGATGCCTGGAGGTTTATTAAACAAGATGTAGACAGGTTCAGGTTTATTCCCAATGCGCTTTCCATCTAGAGTTACACTATCACCTGCCTCAACTCTATTGCCTTTTCTAGCAACTTGATCATTAATCATTACTCTTCCCGCTTCGATCCATTTGTCGGCTTCCCTCCTTGAACAGATTCCTGTACTGCTGATAAATTTATTGAGACTTACTGATTGATCAGGCATGCAATTAGAGTTCCTTGTTTACAGAAATGGATATGATTGGTTGCGTTTCTGATTCGACTAGTACTATTTCTGAGTAGTTACAAATGTCTCCAACAGATGGGAAAAAATTGCCATCATTATCTAGGAAGACTGTAACATAATACGTGTCTGGATGAAGATAAGTGGCTGTATAACTTTCTTCCATTCCTGAGATATCAATAGTTCTTACCACTTGGGTATCCACGGCAGAAAAGTCGATACTGCCATCAGGAGAAATAAGTGGTGTTTTCGAAAGGAAAAATAGGAGTGGTTCTCCAATGATTGATTGCTCTCTTTCAATATGAATAGTTAGATCACTAATATATCCATGAGCACTTTTGGGAAATGGATCAAGATCTTCTTCTAGAAATAGTGCGCTATCTGGATCTATCAAGTTATTGAATGCGTTTTCAAAATTAACTTCAGCTTCTGGTTGCGGGAAGTCAAAATGAGAGATTGCTGATTCTGCATACTCAGGATTATAATTGGTTCCAACAAATCCCATATGATGAAGAGGTTGGTCCAAACTTCCGCTATTATCCTTATAGGCATCAAATCTTAAGGAATCTCCATCAAAGTAGAATTCCATATATGCTCTATTTTCTTTTCCAACCGCGTCGACAAGCCTATAATACTTCCCATTTTCTCGCTGTTCTTCTTTGTCAAGCACAAAATATGTAGCTCTATATTGTGGGCCGAGCCATCCTCCATTTCTTGCCATGATCTGTAGTCTACCTTCATGGTTTGCTATAAATAGTGATGTGATGATATTTTGATTAGTGCCACCTTCATAAATTGAATGCAGATGAGAAGGTGAGATAGGCCGGAAATCGAAAGCAAACCAATCATAAAAGCCAAAGGAGGTCTGATTAGTGCCTACCCAGTGTCCTGCTAGATCACTCAGAAGTTCAAACCCCAAAATTGTATCATCCTCTGACTCTTTAGATTGACAATTGGTACTCAATAGGCCTAAACAAATGACACCTAAGACTATTCTAAAAATCATAAATACAGAATTAGAGTGCGTCAAACATTTTTTTTCTTTCAGCATACCATTTCTCCATTGCGCCAGGAGTATGCATAAGTTCTCTCATCTTGTTCATAGCTTCTAGGTGTGCTTTATCACCAATCTTAAACATCTCAGCACCATGATCTTTACTCAGTGTTGCTATTTCCTCAAAAGTGTTTGCTTGGAAGACTTTGTCACAGGCACCGCCTAGTTGCTTACAAGTCATAGATTTCATATTGTAAGAGTTTTGATTAGTTATGATTAGTAGTTTTGCCTTTAGGGCTCAGATACAAATCTAGTTTGACTTCAGCAATTCCGTTACTATTTGTATTGATATCAAGAATTCTTTTCTGATCCCATGGGTATTTGACCCAATTGTTTGGTTTGATCTTTCTATCTCCTTTGAAGTAGAGTTGGGTGACTAATTCTTCATATCCATCGATATTTTGGATGAGATAGTGGATATGCTTTGGTCTGCCACCATAAGGAGGAGGTATATAAGTCTTAAACCAGTAATTACCTTCTGAGTCTGTAGTCAGTTTAGCTCGACAACGAAAATCATCACTTTCCATATCATACTCTTCTTCATGGTCACAATGCCAGACATCCAAATCAATATTACCTAGAGGTGTTTGACAATCTGCACCTAGAACTCTTCCTTTCACAAGTATTGGTAAAACATCAGCAGATACTGGATATGTCAGATCTTGAATTCTTGGAGCACCTTCTCTAAAAAATGGACCCAACATATCTGTACTAGTTGCACAAGAAGTCTTTAGAATTCCATTTTCTTTAATCAAGGTAAAACCACTTGCAGTAATGGCAAATGCACTCATGCCTGCCAACCTAACAAACTTTCTTCTTTCCATAGTTATAGAGTTATAGCATTGAGGCAATCACATATCTTGCGGAAGAGGGATGCGGTGCAAGCTATCTAATTGCAGATCTATGTCTTTATATAACTCCATTAATTCATTAAATAATATTCTGAGTGCCAAGGGTTCTTTGTTAAAACCATAAGCGCGTGTATAGATTGTGGTATCTCCGAGATCGAAGGAAATACTACAGGTCTGGTCATCTGTCCATGAAGCTGAATAATTTGGCTTTAAATTTTCTAAGTCTATATGATCTATTTTACGTTGTATTCTTCTCCTTTGATCTTCGGTTAATATTCCTGAGTGATGACCTCTAAGTTCAGTATACATCTTACCATTAAAGAATACTGAGTCCAAGTTATGTATGGTTAACTCCATTGCTGGACACGTCCCATAGCACATTGTAGATTCGAAAGTTAGTGAGAGTACATTGTGCTTTCTTTTAGGTTGGAGTTTTTCTAAATAGATGGTATCACCAACTAGATGTTTGTACCTGATATCGCGCTTAAATGCTTTTGGAGGTCCCAAGAGAACAAGCTCTGTTTCATCAAGATCCAATATTCTATACTTTTTGGTTTTGACCTTGAATGACTTTCCTCTTGATCGGATTGTATCTTTTATGATGAGAGTATCATCTGCAATACTATAGTGAGCAAAGTGACCAGTAGGGAAGGCATACGAACATCTCTGACCAGCAAAAGCAAAACAAAGGTGTGGGTCTGCTTTGTTTACCCATTCTCCATCGAGATCCTTAGTAAAATATGTATTGGTACAACTGCACCAATTCAGAAGAATAAGGAATGTAATTAGAAATCTATACCTAAAAACCATAACACTTAGATGCACTCACAAGCAACTATGGTGTATTATCTAACAACATGCAGCACCCTCAGAATTCTGTTCGCCTTTGTAAGGAATATTACCACCGCACCCCTCAAAGATGCCATAGTGTGTGTCCCAATCTCCAAAAAACTCGAAGTGTTCAGCAAACCTAGTTTCTTGAAGCATTTTGTAAGTATTACCACAGACAGTAATCATCTTTCCTTTTGGGAATCTGTGATGATCATCGAGATCAAAGAATGCAGGATTGTGTTTGATAGTTCCTTTATACCGAGCAGATTGGCCATAATCTTCGCAATCGCTTTCGAGACCATCTAATTTGAACAACCTATACGTCACTGAGAAAAATTGGATATCTCCAAGTTTCTCTTGGAGTTCTTCATTCTCGACAGTGATTGGACTACTGGTAACGACTCTTGGATCTGTAAACCCAGCAAGTTTTGCAATATTGAGAAAATCATTCCAATACAGGGCTCCAGAAAGGCATTCTCCCCAAAGGACTGGATCTTTCTGCAAAGACTCGGGAATTCTTCGATCAGCGTAGACATCACTAAAGTACATTTCACCTCCATTCTTCAATAAGGAAAATGCATCCTTGAAGAGTTTAGGCTTGTTCATACTTAGATTGATAACACAGTTTGATATTATAATATCAATACTTTCTTTCTTCAAATCAAGGGAATCAAGATTGTCAATATTTCCTTTAAGGAATCTTGTGTTACTTGTTCTATAGTTAAATTGCTCTGTATGATAATCAATATACTTCTGAGCAACATTGAGCTGTTCATCAGTCATGTCAACGCCAGTAATAGACCCTTCTTCTCCTACTAGTTTTGCAGCAATAAAACAGTCTCTTCCACTTCCAGATCCAAGGTCTAAGATGTGTCTCCCTTCTAATTCATAAGGGATAGTAAGTCCACATCCATAGTATTTGTTTTTTACATCCTCATGTATCAATTTGAGGGTGTCACGAATATATTTTGGAGGTGCTACATTAGGACAGCACGCATTGGTTTGTAAATCTTCATTTGTACTCAGTCTTTTACCATAGTACTCTTGTACATCATCATAATTTACCTTCATTGTATTTAGAGTTTAGAACGTTTTGCAATTTTCCAAATAGTCAAGCAATGTACTACGAAACCTTGAAGAGTAATATAGATTTTTTGTCAGTTTTGTACCATTACAAACCAATAGTTGTTTGGCGTTGAGCTCCAAGGGCAAAAGCATAGAGGAATGGATGCCCCGGAAATAGAATTGCTGTTAGATCATATTCTGGTGTTAACCTTGCAGCAAGTTGTATCTGACCAGCATGCCAAATAAACTTAGATTCCCAGTTCCCTTTCTTTGATAGCCGCATAAAATTAGGATCATGAATGTATGCTTCAATATCAGTCCATCCTCTTCTATAGTACCACATGGGACCAAATGAAGCTGAAGCTTCAAAATGTCGAGACCTCAGACCAATAATATCATCATAAAAATCCAATCCAATATGGGTAAGTCCGGCTTGTTTGCCAGCGGAATCATGTAGAATAATGGATTGTACGCACTTGATTCCTAAATAATCATTCAACCTATAAGATAGACTCAATGTTATACCAGCATAGCCTGTGAGCTTGCCATTCTTACTCATTTTCCAAGAGTAAAATGTTGTGTTGGGATCGTCTTG
>JAHDEL010000047.1 GCA_020628855.1 Saprospiraceae bacterium
CGATAATCGGGATTCTTTCGGGAGTGTGGGTTCGATTCCCACCGTCGGTATTCTTGACTGTATGACATAAGCACTCTTGTTTATTCTGGCTTGTTTATATTCTTGAAGTTTGCTAATCTGCCTTGATAAATAGAACTGAGTACTTGCACAGTTTTGGAGGTTGTTATATTTTAATGTAATGATCAAGTACAATAGAGATCAGGCTATTCAATATTGCTTAAAGAAGATTAATAAGAGAGAATTGGAAGCTAACGAGTACAATATTTTGCGACAGTATAAGGCTCGCTATCGACAAGGGAAACTAGGAGAAAAAGGAATTAGGACATTGTTCAAAAGATTCAATGTTGACCAACATTGTTATTTCACAATTGATAAATAAAGAGATAATGAAGATTTTCTCTTAAAATACTGTTACAGTCGTGCTTTGTACATGTACATCATCCTACTTTAATCAGATATCAAGTATATTGGTATGAAGATTGAGTTCTACTCAAGGAGGCTTTTGACTTTTGTCTAATTCTTTAATTCTGAATTGTTATCGAATCGGAGAATTTAAGAGGCAGCATATTGATGTTAACTTTGGTATAGATAATGAGGGAAATGCCTGAATTCAAAAAAGAAAACGTATAATCTAAATTGACAAATTATGAAGACCCTGTTACTTAATATTGCTCTATTCATTGGAGTTTTTCAGTTTGCTACTGCACAGAATTTATATGTTCAGACTGATATTAACCAAGAATTTCAGACCCAACTGAATCAGTTTGAAACTTCTTTTGACGCTATCGAAAAGGCGCATCAGGATAGGTCTTTGAATGAGAATATTAATAGAACGTTGTTGACTAAGCAACTGTTTATGATGGAAGGAAAGTGTAAGGGTATTGCAGGACAAGCAGTCAATGCTAAGCAAATAACTGCTGATATGATGACTAAGCACATGATGTTAGAGCCAGAATTAGCTCAATGGTATGCAGATCTTCCTCAAAGCGGGTATTATGCGTTTTCTCAAGAGACAAGTTTGCAGTTAGCTACACTGGTTACTTCGCTCTCAAACCTCAGGCAACAAATGAAAGCAAACGGGTATAGATTTCATGCTGGATTAGATAATGCTGATCAAAACTTAGACTTACTCAAAAGATTCAAGAAAACTTATTCTAAATTTGTGGAAGTTTTACAAAACTCTTACACGGATTTATAATACACTCAATGGCATTTGATACAACAGGAACTCTTCATAAAATCTTCGAAACAGAAGTAAAAAAGAATAATTTTCAAGTCAGAAACTTTGTCCTAAAGACTGAAGGTCAATATCCTCAGGTAGTAAAGTTTCAATTAACCCAAGATAGATGTGATATCGTTAATGCCTTCAACGAAGGTGATCAGATAAAAGTGCATTTTGACATCAGGGGTACGGAGTGGAATGGAAATTACATTACCAATCTCAATGCTTGGAGAATAGAGAAGGCGCAACAAGAAGTTGCTAACCAAGGACCACCTTCTGTTGAAGAATTTCCATCACTTGATCAGTCGGCCCCTGAATCTAATTCAGAGATGCGCGCTGAAGACTTCGAAGACCTCCCCTTTTAGGTTGCAATACCTGACGCAATTAGGGCGAAAAAATCAACATAAAGTTTGTATCTTAGCTGAACAACATCATGTATGTTAGCTAAGAATTTACAATTTTTAAGAAAGCAAAAAGGCTTATCACAACAAGAGCTTGCTGATTCGTTCAGCATTCCTAGAAGTACGCTTGGAGACTATGAAAGAGGAAAGACTGAGCCAAATGTAGACACCTTGATTAGGTTCAGTCAGTTTTTTGAATGTAGTGTTGATCATTTGATAAAGTACAAACTCTATAATGACAATCTACAATGGTCTGAGTCACAAGCAATGAAAATTCTAGCCATTAGTGTTGACTCGGAGAATCAGGATAATGTGGAGCTAGTAGATACCAAAGCAGAAGCAGGTTATCTAGAGAGTTTCCGAGATCCAGAATATATCCGAGATTTACCTAAGATTAAGTTACCCAATCTGGCGGATGGAACCTATAGAGGTTTCGAAATAGAAGGGGATAGCATGCTCCCAATGCAATCTGGTTCTATAGTAATCTCACGTTACCTTGAGTCTTACAAAGATATCAAGGACAATAAGACCTATATCATTGTTAGTCGCGAGGATGGATTAGTCTACAAAAGAGTAAGAAAAGATTTGCCTAACAACCAGCTTGTACTCATTTCGGATAACCCCACTTTTCTTCCATACACTATTGCCCTCCAAGACATTCAAGAAATTTGGCAGTATCATGCTCATTTGAGCTTTAATGATGAACTCTCAATAGAAGAATCTCACTTAAGCTCAAAGCTCACTGCTATTCAGTCCCAAGTGAATGACTTGCACAACAAGCTTATTTAAATTCACTACTTGTATGGAACATAATATCTGGATGTGTTTCTTTTACAGTGTTTAACGACCATGCTGATTCGGAGAGAAAAACCCATTTGTCATCTTTATCCTTTGCAATATTAGACTTCCTTCGTGAATAGAATTCCTTAAATTTTGAATCATCTTCATAAGTAATCCAAGTTGCCTTGTGCATATTAATTGGCTCGTATGAGCATTTTGCTCCATACTCATGTTCGAGTCGATATTGAATGACATCAAACTGGAGAGCACCTACTGTTCCAATGATCTTTCTACCGCTATTCTCCATGATAAAGAGTTGGGCCACCCCTTCATCCATGAGCTGACTGATTCCTTTCGCAAGTTGCTTTGACTTCAATGGATCAGCATTATTTATATACCTGAACTGCTCTGGAGAAAATGATGGAATGCCTTTGAAATGTAGTTGTTCGCCTTCAGTGATTGCATCACCAATTTTGAAGTTGCCACTATCATAAAGACCAATGATGTCACCTGGAAACGCTTCATCCACTACAGATTTCTTTTCAGCCATAAATGCTGTAGGATTGGAAAATTTCATTTTTTTCGCATTCCTGACGTGATGATAGTTTGTATTCCTTTCGAAAACTCCGCTACATATTCTGAGGAATGCAATTCTATCTCTGTGTTTAGGATCCATATTAGCATGGATCTTAAATACGAATCCCGTAAACTTATCTTCTAAAGGATCAATAACCCTTTCTTCAGTTTGTCGAGGTAGTGGCATAGGAGCAATTTCAACAAAACAGTCTAGCATCTCCTTGACACCAAAATTATTGATAGCACTACCAAAGAAAACAGGGTTCAGTTTACCTTGGTTATAGCTTTCTTGGTCAAATGCGGGATAGACTTCATTAATCATTTCGATTTCACTTCTCAATTCTTCCGCAAGTGCCTCACCTACTTTTTCTTCTAATATTGGATCATCTAGCGACTCGATAACAATAGTATTGTCCTCTTCTTGTTTTCCATGGGAGTCAAACAAAACCAACTTTGATTCATAGATGTTATAGACCCCTTTGAAGCGTTGTCCCATTCCTATGGGCCAACTTAGTGGGCAAGCAGTCATCTTTAGTTTTCCTTCTATTTCATCAAGGAGATCAAATCCATCTTTCCCTTCACGATCGAGTTTGTTGACAAACACAATCATCGGTGTATTTCTTGTTTTACAAACTTTAACGAGGTTTTCTGTCTGCTCCTCAACACCTTTTGCCACATCTATTACTACAATAGCACTATCTACGGCAGTCAATGTTCTGTAGGTGTCTTCAGCAAAGTCTTTGTGCCCTGGAGTATCAAGAATGTTGATTTTTTTGCCTTTATAATGAAAGGCCATTACTGACGTCGCTACAGAGATACCTCTCTGTCTTTCAATATCCATAAAATCGGAGGTAGCGTGTTTCTTGATTTTATTGGATTTAACGGCTCCAGCTGTTTGTATCGCTCCACCAAATAAGAGAAGCTTTTCAGTCAATGTAGTTTTTCCTGCATCCGGGTGACTGATAATCCCAAATGTTCTACGTTTTTTGATCTCTTCTATTTTGCCCATAGTCTAATGGCGGCAAAGGTATATACAATTTTGTATCTCCTTAATTAGAGCACCCCTCAATTATGGCATTGAACTCTTTACCTAGTAATGTTTCGAATCCAGGTTCTAGAGTAATCGTATCTCCAGCGTAAAAGAAAGTTGAGTCTTGAAGATTCAATAATGTGCCTGAGAAGATCAAACTGTCAGCAATCACATGCATTTGGTCATTCATAGAAATGTAAAGAATATCATCTTGACAGATGAGCGATCCTGAACACACTTCATCTACAAGGCCATTACAGTTATCATCGATGAGATTACATAGTTCACTTGCGTCAGGATTAATGTTCGCATTGTTGTCATCGCAGTCATCTGGATTATTTACATACCCTGCTGGTTGAGAACAATCTTCAACTTTTTCATTAATATCTCCATAACCATCACCATCAGAATCTGCATACCATAGGTCAACGCCACCTTCATCAATTTGCCCATTGCAGTCGTCATCGACAAGATTACACACTTCATTTGCACCAGGATTGACTGAGGCATCATTGTCATCACAGTCATCATTCGATAAAGCAAAACCTGGTTCACTAGTATTACAAGAATACATACTATCTACCGCTATACCATAGCCATCACCATCACTATCTTGATAAAGTTTGTAAAATGTAGGACAGTCAGTCACAATATGAGTCCAGACAGTATCACAGTATTGAAGAGTTGTAGGACTATTAATGCATGCAACATTTTGAATTTCTGGAACTGCATAAATACTGATATCATCAATATACCAGCCATCTGAGAATGTATTATTATCTGACCCATAAAATAGTCTCAATCGAATGGTCATTCCACTTAAGTGACTGAGGCTAATTACAGAGTTAATATAACCTCCACTATTCCCACTCCAACCTGGCTTATTGGCAATGTCATTATTACTTGAGGCACCGATTACCCCAGTGTATTTTCCAAGAATAACATAATCTTCAAGACTATTCCAGGTGCTTCCACCATTATCAGAATATTCAACTAGTCCACCATCCCATCCACTCTCGGTGTCAAACGAATGCCATAGGCTCAATGCTGCATCAGTTGACAAAGTAAAATCAGGACTCTCCAAACTATGTGTATTATCTGCTCCTACATCTTGAATAAACCAACTCTGTGTACCGGAATTAGGATTTGAAGTGCTCAATTGGAAGCCGTCGCTTCCTAGGATTTGTATTGCATTCCAACCTGAAGATCCTGTTTCAAAATCTTCATAATAGTCTATGCTTGTTGTCGTAGAATTAGGTGTGACCTTAAAAGTGATCAAACTATCGGTCCCGTTAGTGAAATTAGCAATAGGGACTGTTATCACACCAGCAGATTCTGTACCAGCATTTAATGACCCACTGAGGTATGTTGTATTGGATGGAACTACATCTTCAATGGTAACAGTCATTACGTCATTTCCTGAGTTATTAAATGCATAAATGGAATACTCCAAAGTATCAGACTTGGTAATAACTTCTTCAGCGGATTTATTCACTGCCATAACCTCTTGACACAATAGTGGAAGATCAAAGGCTTCACTTCCATCATTGACATCATTTGTTGAACCTTGGTCTGCAGAATAACCTAAGCCACGATTAGCAAAGACTTCCCAGATCAAACATTGGTTAGCTCCACTATTATTCAATTGATCTGCTAATAATATAGCATCGCGACCATCTACGAATCCAGGATTACATGCCTGGAGTTTGAGGCCATCCATGACTAATTGGAAAGCGATGTTATTCCCACCTGTACCGTTATAAATATCAGGATCATATCCATATTCATCTATCAAAGCCCATGTCATATCCCACAACATTACGCACCAGATCGACCCAACTCCGTGTGGAACTGAGACAGTAGAAATATCAGCATAAGTATGATCATTGATGGCCGGATCTGTTGAATAGGGTAGAGGTCTTATACCACCTCCATTCTGACCTTGATCGAGTAGATAGTTACCAATCCCCCGAGAATCTGTACCACTATCACCAGGTTCGATGGTCATTATCAGACCGAGGTAATCACTCCAGCCTTCTCCCATTTGTTCTTCATTAAACAAACATGATGTATTAGAACCTCCACCTGTAAGTCTGTTAGATACACCATGACCATATTCATGGATGATTACACCATTATCGAAGTCACTATCTCTAAATTGTGAACCACCAAGTGACATTTCTATAACCACATCGGGCATCGCAGCTTTGATAGTATTGCAATCTGCTTGTGAAAGCATCACTGAGGGAATAGTTATGGTATTGCTGTTGCCGCCCATTGCAAAGATTGGTGATGTAACATTATTACAAATTACTGCAGCTACTGCTCCTGCATCTTGAGCAGCTTGTACTTTATTAACAAAGGTGCAATTACCTCGGTCAATAACTGCAATCTGACCAGCAATATCATTGGTATTTGTGATTGCACTACAAGCTTCGTTCGGAACCGCTAAAACAAGAGTATCTAACACACTCACATTTGTTGGGCCAAAATTGCCAGATAGCGCATTATAGAGACCTGCTACTCCAGCAGGTGAAAGGACTTCAAAAGTATCTGGACTCGAAGATATTTGCCAATTGTACATTTGCATCCGAGGGTTTGAGCCATCCGGTGGAGTTGAGAAATTAGCGTTGTTTGTACCTCCTCCATCTTGTGCTTCTGCTAGTACAAAATCACTGCCTGATCCTTGACCTGTATAGTTTGTGTTTTGAAAATTACCCGCATCTTCTGTAAATCCATATTGATAGGTTACATCATGCACGATATTATTCCAATAAAAGAGGTTGACAGTTGCTGCATCCAAATAGGTTGATGGATCCATTGAATCATCAAAAGGAAAATCAAAACAAAGTGTAGCCCCTCCATCAGGCATGTTGCCAACTTGATTATCATCGTTGGTATCCTCATAGGCTTGTACATTGTTACCATGTGTCACTGTAGTTTCTGATCCTGCAATACCATCTAGATCATGCCAACCAAAAGGTGATGCATTACTTGCTGCATTCCAAGGTTTGGTTTCTATGGTTCTTGACCCGTATAAAGGACTCTCTATTGGCATAGCGAAAACATGGTAACTTGAGTCAGGACACGTAGATAATGGCTGTGTTGATCTACGATCCACTTTGTCATGCTTACACATGCTATGACTTTGGTTACAAGATACAGTCCAACTAAATTCCCCCAGAGTACTTTGGTCAGTAGAACTAATTATTTGTTGAGACCATCGCTCTTCTTTGTCAAGCCAAATGTTTATTTCATAGGCATGGTGAAGATTGTCTTTGTGATCAGGAAAATAGATAGGTTTTGCAAGTATGGGTTCAGATGAAGCTGAATTCATTTTATACGACAAGTACCCATTGTTAAGCTTTTCTGCTTTAGGTATACTTACTGACTTTACTCTGTTCAGATTATAAATAAGACTATTTAGACAATTGTCAAGAGAGTATTGAATAGGTGCTCTAGATTGATTTGAAAGATCCTTGAATGTTTGTGTGATTGTTGTAACTGTACCATTTTCGTCTTGCACTGCTATCCCAATAGCATTTTTTACTTCGATACCGTCATTTAACTGCTGTGTATAAATGTAAGTAGTCTTATTATGAGGGTTGTAATGTTGATCGGTAATGTGTAATTCCCCTAAAGTGTAAGGAGTATGTTCGATTCGAAATTGTTGAGTTATCTGATCAAGAGTGGATGTTGACTGTTGTGCATGGAGAAAAAAAGATGCACAAAGCGTAGCTAGTAGGAATATTCGTTTGGTCATATGGGTAACTTAATCTCCATAAAAATAGTCAATTGCCCTTGAGAATTATGAGAATACGTTGTCTGAATTCTAAGATTTTAATTTGTCAAAATATCTTTTTCTATATAATGTTTGTGGATATATATAAGTAGTACATTTATAGCCAAATTATCTGAATAATGACACATAACTTTTTTGCAGGTCCTGCAATACTCCCACAAGAAGTGTTAGCAAAAGCTTCGGCTGCTGCTAGAAATTTAGAAGAAATGGGTTTATCCATCTTAGAAATATCTCATCGTAGCGATTTTTTCAAAGGTGTGATGGACGATGCTGTAAATACTTGTAAAAGGTTGTTGAATATTCCAGATGATTATGCTGTACTCTTTTTAACAGGTGGAGCTTCATCCCAGTTTTATATGGTGCCAATGAATATTTTGAAATCAGACGAGACTGCAGCATATGTAGATACAGGAACTTGGTCAACCAAGGCAATCAAAGAGGCAAAGATGTTTGGGAATGTAGAGACAATAGCTTCGTCGAAAGAGGATAATTATACCTCCATTCCAAATATTGATGGTATGGACTTATCACAGTATAGATATCTGCATATTACATCTAATAATACCATATTTGGTACCCAGTATGATGAGTTTCCTGAAGTGAATACAAGGTTAGTCTGCGATATGTCTTCGGATATATTTAGTAGACCGTTTGATGTAACCAAGTTTGACGTGGTGTATGCAGGTGCACAAAAGAATATGGGGCCTGCAGGTACAACGCTCGTGATAGTAAAAAAAGATATTCTTGATAAGGTTGACAGACCTATCCCAACAATGCTGAATTATAGTACACATGTTGCTAAAAATTCTGGGTTTAATACGCACCCTGTTTTTCCAATTTATGTAAGTATGTTAACAATGCAATGGGTTGAAAAGCAAGGTGGCGTCACGGCAATGGTGGCTAGAAATTCTGAAAAAGCGGATGCTTTATATGCTGAGATAGATCGCAATGCATTATTTACTGCAAACATCAATGGTCAGGATAGGAGTAAGATGAATGTTACTTTTCAATTGAAGAATGCAGACTTAAATGATGCTTTTCTTACGCATTGTAAAGAACACAATCTACTTGGTCTAAAGGGTCATCGCTCTGTGGGTGGATTCCGTGCCTCGATCTATAATGCGATGGAGTTGGACAGTGTCAAGGTGCTTGTCCAGGCCATGCAATCATTCGAATCTCACCATGCTTGATGCAATCTCTATAGAGGATGTTAGAGTCCCTGTAAAGATTCTGTTCGAGAATAGATTATCTCACCGGTTTTCTATCGCCAGAAAGAGTGCTATTGCTAGAATACCCACTTGGTATCTAGGCCCTCAAAAGACTGCTACTATCAATGCTTTCAAAAGGTGGGTAGAGGGTCATTATCGAAGAGAGCCAAAGCACTTTGATAGATTTAGAGTGAGGTCTTATGAACAGATTTCAGAACTGAACCTGATGGGGAAGCCTTATCAACTTAACATTGATCAAGGCCAGGGTAATAAGACAAAAGCTAAGCTAAACCATAGTGCGCAGACAATTCAGATTAGTAAGGCGGCAAATGGAGAAGATGTAGATGATGTTGAATTAACAAAATGTATTAAACGCATTGTCGCTAAAGGTTTCAAAAGTAAAGTGAAAGACCGGCTCGATTATTTTGCAAAGGAGGTGGTAGATGTAGAATATAATATGTTGCGGCTTAAAGATTCAGTATCAAATTGGGGAAGCTGTAGTGGTAAGAAGAATATCAATATTTCTATTAGGACACTCTTGCTACCAGCTGGGATGATTGACTATGTACTTATTCATGAGCTTTGTCATTTGAAAGAGCTCAATCACAGCCCAAAATTTTGGGCACACGTTAAAAAAGCAATGCCCAACTACGAGGTAGCTGAGCATTGGATAAATTCTAATGGTAATAAGTATTACTATTAATCTTGTTTGAGTTCAAACTCAATCTCTTGAGAAACTTCTTTGCTAAATGCTACATTAGCAGTGTAGGTACCAAGTTCTTTAATTGATTCCGGAAGAATAATCTTCTTTCTTTCAACTTCGACTCCCAACTGATCTTGTAGTGCTTGTGCAATTTGTACACTAGTTACACTTCCAAAAATCTTTCCTGAAGTTCCAGCCTTTACTGCAATTAACAGCTTTTGATCGACAAGCTTAGCAGCAAGTGCCTTGTACTCATCAGTCTTAGCAGCTTCTTTTGCTTCTATTTCTGCAAGAATTTTGTCTAGTTTTTCTCTGTTAGTTGCATTTGCAATTACAGCAACGCCTTGTGGGATAAGGTAATTTCTACCAAAACCATTTTTAACCTTAACCACATCGTTTTTATAACCTAAGTTATCTATGTCTTTTAATAATATAAGTTCCATTCGAATGAAAAATTTATGTGGTTAACAATTATTTCAACAAGTCAGTCACATAAGGTAACAAGGCAAGATGTCTTGCTCTCTTGATAGCAACTGCTACTTTCTTTTGATACTTTAATGAGTTCCCGCTAATCCTTCTTGGAAGGATTTTCCCTTGCTCGTTAATGAACTGAGTCAAAAAATCTGGATCTCTATAGTCAATGTGTCTAATACCATATTTCTTGAATCGGCAATATTTCTTTTGTTTCTTACCGATATTGGGGTTGCTCAGAAATTTTATATCTTCTCTAGAAGCCATGATGTTTATTTTGAAATGTTAAGTAATGTGGAATGTTATTCTTCTTCTGAGCTGGCTCTACCACCATCTAACTCATCTTGAAGTTTTTGTAATTCATTCCATTTTCCACTTGCTGCAAGTCCAGCTTGCTGACTCCAAGTACTTGGATCATGTGATGCAAATGCTGCACCTCCACCATCAAGTACTGATTTAAGCTTGTCAGCACTAGCATCAGCTAGGTCTTGATAAGTAAGAATTCCGTTTCCAGCTAAAAGCTCAGCAATCTTTGGTCCAACACCTTCGATTTTAGTCAGGTCTTGTTTTGCTACTTCAGGCTTGCTTTCTTTTACTTCAACTTCGACTTTTTCCTCTCTTTTGATTCCAATCTTGCCATCACGCTTGTCTTGGTTGTATTTCACACCATATTTATCAAGCTTAACGGTAAGGAATCTCATGATTCTTTCGTCTCTTCTTAAAGCAAGTTCAACTTTGGAAATAACTGAGGGTTGCTCTGTTTGGAATTCGACCCAGTAATAGACACCAGAATTTCTCTTACTGATTGGGTAAGCAAGTTGCTTAAGACCCATATCTTCCTTGTGGACAATGTTGCAACCTTCATTGCTTAACATGTCAGAGTAAGTATTCGCTGCTGTCTTAATTTCATCGCTCGACAGCACTGGGTCTACGATGAAAGTGATTTCATAATTTTTCATAAAAAAATACTCTGTTTAAAATAGGGCTGCAAAGATAATTTTATTTTTCAAACTATTTTGGTTTTTTTAAGCAAATGCAAAGAGGTTACACCAATGAATAAAGTGGGTTTATCTTTGAGAAAAAAATAAGCATAATGAAGTATTTAAGTATAGTTGTTCTGATAGTCATTGCAATATTGAGTTGCAAAGCACCACAAAAGAATATAAACTTTGACCATGGTAGTTACAAAGTTGAAAGTAGTTATGGCGAAGGGTTTAATGTTGGTGAAGTCACAAGCATCAATACATTGTATGGAAAAATTGGGCAAACAGATACACTTGATGTAGTTGTAGAAGCAAATATTGAGTCAGTTTGCAAGAAGAAAGGGTGTTGGATGAATCTTGTTGATGCAACAACTCCGGATGAAGAGAAGGCATTTTTTGTAAAATTCAAAGACTATGGCTTCTTTGTTCCTGTTGATTCTGAAGGATATAAAGTCCTTGTGAAAGGAAAAGCATACAAAGAAATTACCTCAGTTGATGAACTTAGACATTATGCTGAAGATGAAGGCAAAAGTGAAGAAGAAATCGCTATGATAACAGAGCCAGAAGAAGAATTGAAAATTATGTCGACGGGTGTTTACAAAGTAGAATAAAAAAAACTAGTGCCTGATAAGAATCAAGGCACTAGCCAATCATTATAGAACAACTTCCATTGTTGGCAAATGTAGAATAAATGTTAAATTTTGGATAGTCTGACCAATTCTTTAACATTTGTATTTTCTCTAATAAGTTCGATGGCCTTTGTGATTTTCCAAGGTGTTCGCCTATTAATTTTAACTTCAATTTTACTCATCTTTACAACAGCCCCATAGGTATCAAGTTGGGTCCGAATGAGAGGAATCTTGTGTTTGTCAATAAACTTCTTACTGAATTTTGGAATAGAGTCCATACCTGTTATAACAATTCCAGATAATGGAGAGCCTTCGATATTATGGTATGCTTGATAACGACTAATTTTTTCAATTGCTTGATCGATTACTCTTGGCCCGACAACAAGTAAAGAATTCTCAGAACCTTTAAAATCATCATAGTCTGCCAACGAACCAGCTATGACTTTTTCTATTTTTTGATATCCTTTCTCTGGGTAGCAGTCTATCTCTCCACCGATGGCTTTGGCAACTGTCCAGACAAGAGGATAGGCTAAGGTCTCATCATATGGTACAACACCTAATAGCTTCATGTCATTTTCTTTCAACCAGCCTCCAACGTATTGCTTTACCATATCAATTTTGTCAGGTATGACCTTATTTACGATCACACCCATTATTGGTACCTCTTGTTCTCTAAAGAGTGACATACACATATTGAGCATATCGATGGTACTACCAATGCCGCCTTCTACGACCATTACTACTGCACAATCCAGGAGTTTGGCGACAGTTGCGTTACTTGCACCACCGACACTTCCAACACCTGGGTGTCCAGTACCCTCATAGATAACAATGTCATTGTTTTCCTTTAGGTAGGTATTTGCAGCTACTATCTTATCATGAAAATGAGATCTATTGAATGTGCCAGAAAGCAAGGTCTTTGTTGCACCCTTGCCTAAGATGACAGGACTATGAATGTCGGGATCAACTTCAAATTTGAGTAAGTCTGCAAAAAGTACTGTGTCTTTATCTACCTGTTTGTCACCAACAGTTATGTGCTTTTGACCTACAGGCTTGCAATAGCCAACTTTGAGCCCAAGCTTGTTGAACATTGACGCCAAGCCAAGGGTAGTAGTTGTCTTACCAACATGCTGTGAGGTGGCAGCAACATAGATGTTTTTATACTTCATTCTTTTAGGTTGACTAATACGCAAGTTACAACAGACCTCATCATCACCAAAACATTTGAGGAATCTCTCAAAGGAATTCAAGCACAATACTGCTTTTTTGTATGTTTAGTGAATGGGTCAAAAACTTACCTCTCGGAATAAATTTATATATGCTATTGGTCAGATGGGATGGTCTGCTCTGATAAATATTGTCAATTTGCAATTAGTCTACTTCTATATTCCAACAACCGATAGTAATATTCCAGAATATATTCCTCAGATTACACTTCTCTTGGTTTTTAATACGGTTGCATTATTAGCTGCAAGTGGTCGATTATTTGATGCAATTACAGATCCATTAATTGCTATGTGGAGTGATAATCATACAGGAAGTTCAGGTAGAAGAACACCATTTATGAAGTATGGTGCTTTGCCTGCTGCAATATGTTGTTGCTTGTTATTTGTGCCTATTGTTGATACTGTATCTTATTGGAATGTCTTATGGTTATTCCTGATCCAAATAGGGTTTTATTTTTCATTGACAGTATACGTAACTCCCTATTTTGCATTGCTGCCGGAAATGGGCCGAACTAATGAAGATAGATTGTCTCTGAGTTTATGGATATCTATCACCTATGCACTGGGGATGGTTCTGGCTAGTCAAGTGCCTGCACTTGCTTCTGTTTTTGAAGGGCTTGAACCCCAGCTCGCAATTAGGTATGCAGTAATGATTCTAGGATTTTTAAGCTTCTTGGCGATGCTAGTTCCAGCATTTTTCCTTAACGAAAAATCAGTGGTTCATCAATATCAAAAACAACCTAAGTTGACCATTTGGGAAACGCTATCAATTACTTTTCGTAACAGACATTTTAAGTATTATGTCGTTGCTGACTTTGCTTATTTCTGTGGATTAACTATAACATTGACGGGATTCCTATATTACATAACAGTATTATTGGAGCTAGAAGAAACTGCATCTACATCTTTGCTTCCGCTCATTGTCGTCTTGTCATTCGTCATCTATCCTTTTGTGAGTAGGCTAGCACATACTTTTGGTAAAAAGTTATTGGTTGTGATTGCATTCTTTTGGCTGGTGGCCGTTTTTGGATTGATTTATTTTTTGGGTAATCTTCCATTATCAGCTTGGAATCAAGCATATATTTTGGTTGTGCTTATGTCAATACCAATTGCTTTTCTCGGCGTATTACCTAATGCGATTCTAGGGGATATAGCAGTGCATAGTGCTCGGTCCACTGGTGTGAATAATGAAGGGATGTACTTTGCAGCAAGGACCTTGTTACAAAAATTTGGTCAGACTTTTGGGATCATTCTCTTTGCTTCATTAACATTACTGGGCAAGGATATTGGCAATGATTTTGGTATTAGGATGAGTGGTGTTGTGGGTGCTTTGCTTTGTGCCATAGCTGGCATCTACTTTTTAGGTTATGATGAATCTAAAGTTCTAGAGTATGAATGAGCATGAATTGCTAAAAGATATCAAGCTAGGTGTTGCAACAGCTTCTCTTCAAATAGAAGGTGGGGATAGAAATAACAGCTGGTATGACTGGTGTGAAGCTGGCAAGATTCCTAATGGGGATCATTGTATTATTGCAAACGATCATTGGAATAGAGCAGCTCAGGATATAGAGCTCATGAAGGATTTGCATCTTGATACTTACAGAATGAGCTTAGAGTGGTCAAGAATAGAACCAAGAGAGGGACAATTTGACCAATCTGCTATCCAGCATTACAGAACAGAGTTGCTTGCCTTAAAAGCAGCAGGAATAGAACCATTGGTCACATTACATCACTTCTCGAACCCAACTTGGTTTGAGTCTGACGGAGCTTGGATGGATGCCAAGTGTATTGACAGGTTTTTGAAATTTGTTGAAATTGCGGTGTTGAACTTTGGGGATATTGTAACAGAGTGGACTACAATTAACGAGCCTAATGTCTACCTATTTATGGGCTATGTTGATGGTGATTTTCCTCCAGGAGTCAAAGGAGACATTAGAGCTTTTTTGAAAGGAGCAAAGCATATGAGTATCGCCCATTGCAAGGCATATGAATTAATCCATAGCAGAGTAAAGGAGAAGTTTAATTTAACTCCAAGAGTTGGAGCTGCAGTACATGTCAGGGTATTTGATGCTTTCCGAAATACATTGTTAGAAAGACTTGCCTGTCATCTCTATTATAGATTATTTCAAGAAATCTTTCTGGATGCGATGATTGCTGGAAAATCATCTCGTTTTCTTGGACTTGGGTCTAGTATACGGCCTGGGAGGTATTCAGATTTTATAGGAATTAACTATTACAGCAGAGATATATTGAAAGGTAAGTGGGATCCTGCAAATCTATTTGCCGAAAGGCTATTGCAAGACAATGCAAAGACAAATGATCTTAAATGGGAAATTTATCCTGAAGGCCTAGGGAGGCTGATAAGAAAATACTACGAACAATTTGGTCTGCCAATTTATATAACAGAGAATGGTACAGCCGATGCTTCAGATGCTTTTAGACAAGAGTATATCAAGAGCCATCTTGAGCAAATTCTCTCTTGTAAAGCTCAGCAGATACCTGTTGAAAGATATTATTATTGGACTTTAATGGACAATTTCGAGTGGATGGAAGGCTATGATGCGCGTTTTGGTTTGATAGCACATCAGGTTGAGAGTCAATCTAGGAAAATTCGAGAAAGTGGAAAATATTATGCTACTGTTTGTCGTGACAGAAGGCTATGATAACTTTTTCGTTCGAGGAATAAGTAATACTTTAGTCAAAAATCCATACCTATAAATTATGAGGCATCTTATCTTTTTACTTCTATCAATCAGTTTTATTAGTCAGAGTGTCATTGCTCAAAATCCAATCTGTGGAGACAAACTGAATAAGTATCTTTTGTCCAAACAGTATGCAAATTATGAGACGCTGTTAGAGCGTGCCTATGCTGATGCCATGGAGACAACTGTGGAATTTAGGGATGGAGACACACTAACAATTCCTGTAGTAGTGCATGTAATATATAATACACCGGCACAAAATCTGTCCGACGAATTAGTTCATGGTCAAATAGATGTACTTAATGAGGATTTTTTGAGGCAAAATGAGGATGCTTCTCAAACACGAGAAATTTTTCTGGATGTTGCTGCTTCTGCAAACATTCAATTTGAGTTAGCTACTCTTGATCCTGATGGTAACCCAACAACAGGTATTACTAGGACTGAGACTGACGTTGAATCTTTTACAAACATTGATTTTAATCTCATACTCGAAGCAATAGCCGCATGTGGTTTTGATGTAGAATGTATAGCAGAATATATAGGTGATACTGGATTGGATCTGGATTTGATGAAGGATGCAGACACTGGTGGTGTTGATCCATGGGATGTTGATAGTTATCTTAATATTTGGGTCTGTAACTTATCGGCTGATCTTGGTGCAGGACCTCAGCCGTTTTTGTTAGGTTTTGCCTATCCGCCAGTTGGAGCACCTAATTTTCCAACAGATGGTTTGCCAGAGAATTATTGGGAGAAAGATGGGGTAGTAGTTCACTATGAAGCATTTGGAAGGAATAATCCACAAGCAGGAGTTTTGACAGGTATATCTGATAGAGGCAGGACTTGCACACATGAAGTTGGCCATTACCTAGGACTAAGACATATTTGGGGAGATGGTGATTGTACGATGGATGATGGTCTCATTGACACACCAGACGCTGGAAGTAATTCGCAACCTCAAGACATTGCTAATGTTCCAGAGTGTTCGACTCTCCATGAAAAAGACTCTTGCACAGAAGATAATTTGCCTGACATGATCGAGAACTATATGGACTATAGTGTGGAGTCTTGTCAAAATATGTTTACCCAAGAACAAGTAAATCTGATGAGAAATATGCTCGAAGGACCTCGAGCTGGTTTGCTTGGTAATGGTTCTACGAATACTTCCAATATTTTTGATACAGATAATCTACCTGTTATTCAAACTTTAGTAACTAATGATCTTTCTGTTAATCAAGTCAATGCTATATTGGAATACTCCATTCTAGATATCAATGGAAGAATCTTACAAGCCGGAAAAATTGACTCAGATAAAGTAATCGATATCAATAGCTTGAGCATTGGATCTTACTTTATTACCTTCTATGAAGAAGGAAAGTTGATTTCAGCGCACCAATTCATCAAGAATTAAGACACTTTGTCAGCTTCTCAAAGACAAAACTGACAAAAAGACACACAACAACACTGTTTTCTGCCAATTCTGGTGAGAAAATTCAGCTGGTACACTGATTGATTTAGTGAGGATGAACAAATCATTCATTCACAGAAAAAATACTAAATCATGAATACAAAGACAGCAAATTGCAACACATCAAGAAATCTCACTTTCCAGGATATGGTAGATGAGTTCTTCAATTTTGCACAAACAGTAGATAAGACTGCAAGAACCCAAGTATACGATTCAAGGCTAAAGGCTAATATTTCTGAAGTAGATGATAAGTATGTTATCTCTTTAGCAATCCCAGGTGTCAGCAAGTCTGAAATCAATTTGGAGGTAAAAGACCAGTCTTTGACCATTGCTGTGCCAAAGCAAGAAAACAATGAAGAAGTGAACTTCAAATGGAGAGAGTTCGACTACAGTACTGCTAAGCGAACATTTAAGTTGTCAAATGCTATTGATACATCTTCAATAAAAGCAGAAATGGCAAATGGTATTCTTACCATAACGCTTACCAAGAAACCTGCTTTCGTTCCAAAGACAATCACAATTAAATAATCTAAAAGAAACAGACAAATGAGATATCATAACTATCACACTACTCCAGCCAAGTTATTATTTGATGCCTTCAATGGAAAGTATCCCAATCAGACACTAGTCCATAAGAGAGTACTAACTAATATGATTGAAAAAGATGATCATTATGCTCTTGAGCTCGCCGCTCCTGGTTTATCAAAGAAAGACTTTGTTCTAACAATGGAGGAGTACTATATAACTGTTAAAGCTAACCTTGACAAAGAGGCTGAGAGTATGAAGAATAGGGAGTTTGATTATACAAAGTTCGAACGAAAAGTTAGACTACCCAAACATATCCAGAGGGATAAGATTAAAGCACAATACAAAAATGGTGTATTGGTCATCACACTTCCAAAACTGGATAAAACGGAAATCGATGAATCTAGTATTATCGAAATCCAATAACATTTGAGACGCGGTTTTTTTCATATTGTTTTTTAAAGCAGAAAGCCCGATGAAACGACATCGGGCTTTCTTTTTTTTCCAATAAAAAAGGCTCACTTTGGAGAGTGAGCCGAATCTACTGATTTTGGTATGGGATATCGTCTATATCTTAGTTAGAGCTAAATTTTTTCAATCTATACTCTGCATTTAGAATCTCATTTCTTCTTTTTACAGAAGGCTTAGTAAAAGTCTTTCTTCTTCTCAATTCTTTCATCATCCCAACAGCGTGGTATTTTCTTTTATACCTCTTTAGTGCTCGATCTATTGATTCTTCGTCTTTTACGTTTATAATTAGCATAAGAACAATGTGTTTTTTATTTTGGACTGCAAATGTAAAGTATTTCTTTAGTAATTGTCAATAGTAAAGCAATATCTTACTGAAATATCTAAGAATTCAATATAAAACGCATGAAAACCCACCTGTTTACCTTCTTCTTTCTTTGTTGTATTGCTGCAAATGCTCAAGATACATTAGAGATAATTGCTTTGACCTATGATTCCACGACTAGAGCAGTCATGGTAGATTTTCCTGAAGAAGGAGAATTCAGAAAGGTAGAAATGGTGTATTCCATGCGTTGTCATAATCTTGCAGTGGGAAATGGAGCAGTAGGTTGTAGAGAGTGGGATTATAGTTGTAACACTGTCTTGACGGTACCAGAGCGAACAGACTCATTAAGACGTGTTCACCCTGACTATACAATTTCGAGTTTCACTGGTGAAACTTTTGATTATAGTGAGACACCAACATCTTCGTATAATCAATACACACAACAAAAAACAGCATTTAATTCATCTCCATTTGCTAATACTTCATTTATTGGCACTGGTGATACTTCGGTTGTATTATCAGATGGCTTAAATCCGACAAAAACATTTTTGGTGTATTCCGCTGAAGAATTGCTAGCAAGCGGTGCTGAAGCTGGTATGGTCAGAGGTATTGATCTAGAAGTAGTTAATCCTACAGATCTAACTTTCTTAAGGCTCCGACTTGGTCATTCTGCTGAGGCAGTATTGAATGCCAATAAACCTCCATTAGATGGTCTTCAAGAAGTCTACTTTTCTGATATCAGCCTTGATTCAGGAAAGAATGCGCTTGCATTTTATGAAGCGTTTGAGTGGGATGGCACATCTAATCTCCTTATAGAAATGACATACCAGGCAGGCTCAGGAGCGCTCGAATTGGTAACAGATCAAGTCTCAGAAGCAGTCTTGACTACTGATAAGGTAGATAGACAAGTACAATTCACTGGTATTGAGTCTTTTGACTTGGACATTGAGAATCTCAGTCAAATCAATGAACAAGTTACTTTCAGTTTCTGGGCATATGGTGATCAAACTTTACCACAGAATACATTTGCTTTTGAAGGATTTGATGTGGATGGTAATAGACAGGCAGGAGTGCATTTGCCTTGGAGTGATAGTAATATTTATTGGGATTGTGGCAATGATGGAAGCGGTTATGACAGACTCTCAAAGCAAGCATTTGTTACAGACTACAGAAATGTTTGGACACATTGGACATTCACTAAAGATGCTAATACTGGAGTAATGAAGATCATGAAGAATGGTCTCAATTTCGCAAATGGAGTCAATACTTATAAGCATGTCAATCTTGATGATATCATCTTTGGTGCAAATAAGAATGGAGGAACTGGTTACTTAGGTTATATGGATGACTTTAGGATCTGGAGTGCAGTATTAGACCAAGTGACAGTCCAGGATTATATGTTCAAAGACATTGATGCAGAACATCCATTTTATGAAGAATTAATTGCAGAATATAGATTGGATGAAGTGAGTGGAGCAACAATATCAAGCAGTAGTCCGAATAGTGCAACTGGAACCTCAGATGATGTAATTACTTACATTCAGAAGAGAGGTAAAGATTTGAGGAAGAATTTTGTTGATCCAATGCATAGACCAGTATTGGGTGTAATTCAAGGTAATCCAGGGATCACAATTAATGAGCAAACTGTGCTAGAATCCTATGAAAATACTCCTCATCAAGTGATTCAATATGGATTGGATGGTTCGGATTTGATAGTATTAGATACACTGTTTCTCTATCCTGGCGGAACACAAAATATCTATGATGAGAATGGAGATGTAGTTGGGTCAATAGAAGAGAATCAAGATGGTACGATCACAGTGAATGAACTGACTTACTATCTCAAGAGTGATGCGAGATATGAAATCACTTCTTTTGTAACTCCTTACGGAAATGGACTAGATCTTGGACCTGATGGTAAGACGTTCTATATGGATCTTACCGACTTTTTACCCATAATGAAAGGGCAACGACTATTAACAGTAGAAGGTGTTGGAAATTATCAAGAAGAGATGGATATCAGGTTTAGATTTATAACAGGTACTCCTGCAAGAGATGTATTAGATATCCAACAATTGTGGCCAATCCGAGGGTCAGCGAATATTTGGTCAGGGTATGGGTTTGGCAATATTCTAGAGGATGATGTCTTTGAGCCAAGAACTATTAACCTTAATCCAGATGCTGGAAGTTATAAACTCCGATCAGCTATTACTGGTCATGGATCCAACGGAGAGTTTACAAGTCAAGCACACTATATGGATATCGATGGAGACTTTCAAGAGTTTCAATACAATGTGTGGAAGGAGTGTGCTTACAATCCTATGTATCCTCAAGGAGGAACTTGGATATTTGACAGAGCAGGTTGGTGTCCAGGTATGGAGACTGATATTCATGAATTTGAGTTGACGGATTGGATTGAAGTTGGACAGACCATAGACTTAGACTATGGTATAAATGGAATTAATCCAGGAGCTGCTGATTATCGAATTAGTAATCAACTGGTAACCTACGGTCCAAGAAACTTCGCAATAGATGTAGAAATTTCGGACATCATGCGGCCTTCATCAAAATTTGCCTACGATAGGTTTAATCCATCTTGTAGTCAGCCATTAATCAGTGTTATCAATAATGGTTCTGAATCTGTGAGTAAAATTTACTTTGAGTATGGGCTAGTCAACGGTGACAGGTATGAATATGAGTGGACAGGCTTTTTGTCTGAAAATCAGACTGCTGAAATTGAATTGCCAGTCTATAGCAATAGCATGTGGGAAGGTAATCAAGAAGGAAAATTTGAAGTGCAGATTACATCTGTGAATGGAGCACTGGATGAATATCCTGAAAATGATAAAATGACTTCAGACTTCAAAACAGTCCTAGAGTTCGAACGTAATTTCAGACTTGAGTTTAAATCAGATAACAACCCAGGAGATAATTCTTATCGCATATTTGATAGCAGCGGTGAGCAAGTATTTACTAGAAGTGGTTTTGTCTCTAACACAGTATATTCTGATATTCTTAATTTGCCAGGAGGCTGTTATACATTTGATTTTTCAGATTTTGGTGATGATGGTTTAGAATTTTGGTTCTTTGCAGGTAATGGGATTGGCAATCTGAGATTTGATGAAATGAATGATGACGATAGCTTTGGTAATATTGCTTACCAATTTGATCCTGACTTTGGAGGAGGTGTTCAATTAGATTTTATGGTGAGAGGGACAACAGATGTAGAAGAGAATGCATTTGCATCGCTAGTCAACATTAGCCCAAATCCAGCATATGATGTTATAGAGGTACATTGGCAGTCTCCATCTGTTGAAAATGCAAGTGTTACGTTATATAATGCCTTAGGTCAGCAAGTGGTCCAGAGTCAACATATTGAGAGTTATGAAACATTAAGATTGAATGTCAGCAATTTACAAGCAGGACAATATTTCGTAAGTATTCAGAATGAACATGGAACACATTCTGAAATTGTCGAAATATTCCGTTAATTCGTTCCATGGCTGTAACCGAAATTGGACTGAAGAAGAATGGGTCTTTGAAGACCTTAGCATACTTCGATCTTTTTCGGTATCCGCTGCAGTTTGAAGAAATAGTAAAGTTTGCTTTTCAGCCTGCCGAAGCAAGAGAAGTCGAAGAAGAATTACAAGCTCTCCTGGATCAAAATATTGTGCGAAAACAAGATGAGTTTTATGCATTGTTGAATGATTCTGATAGTTTCGAATCAAGAAAGCAAGCAGCGGCTGGAGCAAAATCTATGTGGCCTAAAGCCATTGAAAATGGCAGATTGATTGCTGGATTTCCCTTTGTAAAGGCAGTTATGGTTTCTGGTGGATTGTCAAAGCAAGTGTTTCGTGAAGGAGATGATATCGATTACTTTGTGATTTGCAAGTCCAACAGAGTCTGGATGACTAAGCTTTTGCTGAAGACTTACAAGAAATTGAGGCTTCAGAATAGTAAGGATTTCTTTTGTACAAACTATATTATCGGTGACAGTAATCTTGAAATTGATGAGCAGAATTTGTTTACTGCTATTGAGCTTTGCACCCTGCAACCCATCGGAAATAGTCAGTCATTCGAAGCATTGAAATCAGCAAACTCTTGGACACAAAACTACCTCCCCAATGCAACATGGAAGGCGCCGATAGGTGATATTAAGAGTAAAAGAAAAAGTTCAGAATTCATTGAACGCGTGTTCAATAATCGATTCGGCGATTGGATAGATAAGCAATTGATGAAAGTTATTTTCAAGAGAATCAAATTGCATTACAAGGATCAATTAAAAGATGTAGATTTCAATTTGATGTTTAAATCAAAACGGAATGTATCGAAAATCCACCCATCGAATAATCAAAAACACATTCTTGATAAGTATAACAAGCAACTCTCTAAATTAGGCATTTGACCAAAATGAAGATATTAGTCTGCAATAATTACTACTATCGTTATGACCAAAAGCAATGGGAGTTTGGTCAACCATTTCCTCCATTAGGTACATTATATGCTGTCTCTGTCTTAAGAGAAGCTGGCCATGATGTCGAATTTTTTGATAATAATCTTGTGGAGCACCATTCTGAGATTTATAGGAGTATAGATCAGTTTAGTCCTGAATTGTTAGTCATCTATGATGATGGATTCAACTATCTGACAAAGATGTGTCTTTCCAAGATGCAGGATGCTGGATTTGACATCATCCAGTATGCTAAATCCAAATCTATAACTACTATTTGTAACAGTTCAGATTCAACAGATCATTTTTCGACATATCATAAAAAGGGAGCTGACTATGTTATTCACGGAGAAGGAGAAGAGACACTCATTGAATTAGTATCGGTACTTTCTGCAAACCTATCTGTTGCCAAAATCCAAGGAATCAGCTATGCTACTGATGGTGATGCCGTGAAGACACTGCCACGGAAAGTCAAGAAAGATTTAGATGCTTTGCCAAGACCTGCTTGGGGTGATGTTGCAATGGAGGACTATAGAGCAATTTGGATGAAGCACCATGGATACTTTGCCTTAAATCAAGCCACTACAAGAGGATGTCCTTACAAATGTAATTGGTGTGCTAAGCCCATTTATGGTAATAGATACAACTCCAGATCTCCAAAAAATGTCATAGACGAACTCGAATATTTAGTTAAGCAATTTGGAGTCAATTATTTTTGGATGTGTGATGATATCTTCGGACTAAAGCCTGGTTGGGTTCAAGCATTTCGGGACGAAAGAGCTGAGCGCAATTTGGACTTTCAGTATAAGATACAATCAAGGGCAGATCTGTTGTTACAAGATGATAATCTGGATGCATTAGCAGATAGCGGAGCTCATGAAATATGGATAGGAGCCGAAAGTGGATCACAGAGAATTCTCGATGCAATGGATAAGGGCACGACCGTAGATCAGATTCATACAGCAACAAAAAAACTAAAATCTAGGAATGTAAGGGTTGCGTTTTTTCTGCAGTTTGGTTACCTCACAGAAACGTGGAATGAAGTAAAGCAAACTATTAATATGGTTATGGAACTCATGCCAGATGATATTGGCATATCAGTGAGTTATCCACTTCCTGGAACTAAATTTTATGACAAGGTAAAAGCAGACTTGGTCATGAAATCAAATTGGACTGATTCGGATGATCTTGATATGATGTTTGAGAATACTTATCCTCCGGTATTTTACAAAGTTTTGCACCGTTATGTACATAATAGGTATCGGATACAAAAAGGCTTGACTAAACTTAGCATGCAAGGTGGAGCAAGAAAGAGTGGAACACTGAAAGATATATTGAGAATGATCTATCATACACCACAAGCACTGATTAATCACATGAGATTGATTAAGTATGTCAATTGATCAATCAGGGTTCGATACTGCTGCGGCATCTTATGATGAGCAATTTTCTCACACAAATATTGGACAATTTCAGAGAGAAAGAGTCTGGCAATATTTAGATAAAACATTTAGCAAAGCTTGGCCTCAGACTGTTTTGGAGCTTAACTGTGGTACAGGTATTGATGCACTGCATTTTTCTAGTAGAGGCTCTCGAGTATTGGCAACTGACTTATCACAAGAAATGTTGAAAGAGACACAGGCCAAACTTTTACATTCAAATGCTGCTGACTCAGTTACTTTAACTCAACTTGATTTAGCAGACCCGCAATTGCCGAATGCAGAATGTCATCACCTTATTTTTTCAAATTTTGGAGGAATTAATTGCATTAACGTAACCCAGCTTAGGAAGCTAGCAGAGTTTTGTTTCCATTGTCTGCATCCGGGAGGACATTGTATTTTTGTGGTAATGCCCCAGAACACATTGTTTGATCGGTGGTATAGATTTGCTCAAGGCCAATCGGAAGTCTATAAGCAGCGAGCAGAAAAGCATCAATTGGAAGTAAGTCTTGGCGATGCAACGGTATCTACGTATTATCACAATGCCTCTGATATTATCAACACATTTGAACAATTCGAATTTGTGGATGCCTTCACAGTGGGATTATTACCATCATACTTGGAGTCATCAAGGTTCCTCAAAGTCTATCAAGGAATCGAAAGATTCTTATTACCAATTCTAAAAAGCACCAAATATTCCGATCACTTTTTAATACATTTAAAGAAGTGACGAATATCATACTTTCACACGGTTACTTCATAAAAGAAGATGCGAAGGAACAAGCGATAATGAAGCCTTATCCTCCGTTAGGGATTCTTTATCTTTCTGCATGGCTTGAGAGGTTTGGTCACAGGCATGAAGTCTATGATACCACCTTCTCGACTAAGATTGAATTTGAAAAGCATTTGACAAAAAGTCGACCAGATGTACTAGCTCTGTACACTAATCTCATGACTAAACTCAATATTATTGACATTTTAGCATTTGTTAATGAAGAGCTGCCGGATACATTTATCATTCTTGGAGGACCAGATATAACGCATAATACAAAAGACTATCTTTCTGTTGGAGCTGACTTAGTCATAATTGGGGAAGGAGAGCAGACCTTATTAGAAGTCATCCAAAGTATTGAGAAAGGTAACAGGACCCATTTTGGACACATTAATGGAGTGGCATGTTATGTAGATGGTGAATATTTACAAACACCATCTCGAGAGCGTATAAGACCAATTGATGATCTCCCATTGCCAAATCGAAAGCAGATAGATATGCAACCTTATCTTGATACTTGGAAGAAACATCATGGTAAGAGTGCAATGACAGTGAGTACACAAAGAGGCTGTCCTTATACATGTAAATGGTGTAGTACAGCAGTCTATGGTCAGAGTTATAGAAGACGATCACCACAATTGGTTGCTCAAGAATTAAAGACGCTAAAAGAAGCGTATAATCCTGATTCTATTTGGTTTGTAGATGATGTGTTTTCAGTCAGTCATAAGTGGGTGGAAGCATTTGTTGACGAAGTTCGAAAGCAAGATGCATTGATCCCTTTTGAATGCATAACCAGAGCAGATCGCATGAATGAACAAGTCATTGATTGGCTTAAAGCCGCTGGATGTTATAGGATTTGGATTGGTGCTGAGAGCGGTTCCCAGCGTGTGATTGACTTAATGGATAGGAGAGTAGATGTCGATTATGTCAGTGAGATGATCAAGCTCACAAAACAGAAAGGGATCGAAGCAGGCACATTCATTATGCTTGGTTATCCAGGTGAGACCGAAGAGGACATTAGAGAGACGATAGCTTATCTCAAGGATTGCCAACCAGATCATTTTACAATTACAGTGGCCTACCCAATTAAGGGTACATCGATGTATGCGGAGGTAGAGGCAAAACAGATTGAGGAACTAGATTGGGCAAGCACAACAGATAGAGATAGAGACTTTAAGAGAACGTATTCCAGAAAGTATTATGATTATGCTGTTAGGTGGGTCGTGAATGAGGTGAATAAGACCAAGACTTCCAGTAAACTGGAAATGCTTAAGCATGCAATCAAATCAAGAGTAATGAGAATGAGAATGCAGCAACATAAGCTACTCCCTTAATGATCAAACTTGAAGCGTCTATAGAACTCAATGTGGTTGGAGAGTCTCTGTTCAAGATATTCAATATCTGAAGGTTGAATATTTACCTCATTTTGTGCAGTATTGAGTTTTTTAGAAAACTTGCCAACTCCACTTTTCTTCAAAAGATTCCACAGTATTTTACCAAGTTGATTTTGTTGAAGTCTATAGAAAATTGTGTTTTGAAATTGTTCGAAACGCACACTTCGCGGTAGTCGTTGGCTGTTTATTTTTTGGTCTATTATGGACTGATCAAACGGTAATTCTAGCTGAAGGAAGACTTGGAGTTTGGTCAATAATTTAACTGGGTTTTCTAGAATGGAATTAAAATCTAAGAATAGCAATTGATCTTTTGGTAAAATAGACAAAGCCATTGAAACGTGAGTTTCCAACATACTAAAAGTCAAGATGTTTTCATCAATTTTTACTGCTTCTACAATAGTTGTTGATTTTGGATATGACCCTATTTTGATGTTTTGAAGATGATGTGATATTGCCCTGTCAAGCGGGTTTCTTATTATAGCAAAAAACTTAGCGGTTGGAAAGCTCTGTGCCATTTTCTCCATGGCACTATTCTTTGTAATATAATGATTGCCAAATTCTATATTGAGGAAGTTGTTTACCAAACTAGATTTGAATGCTGTCAGATCTTTTTCTTTGATAAATACGTGACTATCTCTATGAAGCGTGTGCAATTGGCTATGATTGTAACACTGTTCGAATAGCCATGAAGTCCCTGATTTGTGGAGTCCAATGCAGATCGCAAGACCAGTATGTATCTCAGGATTTTTCACAAGCACGTCATGTTTTGAATTGTTGATACAACAGGTTTGCGGCTTTTGAAATTTGTGGTTGGTAATCTTCAGAAGAATCTGTTTTTACTATGATGCCAGAAGATATGTTCTTACTTGGATCACCATGAAAACCTGTAAACCTGTAAGTTGCATAGTTTGGTTGAAGGGGGGCATTCAACTTTAAGAAATCGGATAACTTTTGTAATGTTTGTTCAGTGTTCTCTACCAAGACATTTGAGTCAATGACTTGATACTGATTCTTTTGCAATTGATTTCTCAGGTCCAGTAAGTACGTTAATCGGTCAATATAGTATTTGTCTATTTGATCATGAGACCATTCTTCAAAGTAATTTTTCGTAAGAAGCTTTATGCTTGGATACGTTTTAAGTGGATCGCGGACTAGAAAAATGACTTTGCAATATTGCTTAATGAGATCTACTCTTGGTGTTTTTTTGTTATGATTAATTTGGTCTAAAAAGGTAAATGGGACAGGGTTAAGAATCTTATGGTACAGTCTAGTTTTGACCCTCATCTTAATGAAGTCCAATCTGTGGGAATATGTTTTATTGCTTTCTCCTAACCCATAAATCGACGAATGATTCATGAGGATATGGGCTAAAAGAGAAGACCTGCTTCGCATATGTCCAAGGATAAA
>JAHDEL010000048.1:0-7728 GCA_020628855.1 Saprospiraceae bacterium
CATCTTACCCAGATGCATCCAAGCTTTTCTATCATAAGGAACAATTTCTACGGCTTGCTCAAGCTTCTGTATTGCTTGTTGTTTTCTACCAATTTTCCATAGCCTCAAACCTTCTCTCATTTCAATTGCTTCATTCTTAAAGAAGCCATTAAACCAACTGTGCTTGATGGCATCAGTTTGCGATAATGCAGAAACAATACCTCTTTGATGCTTTGCAGCGACTAGAGCTTTATATGTCCTATGCGAATAGGGTATTGCAATTGCCAAGGCAATACTCAAGAGACTGAGTGTGACAACAAGACTAGAGTAGAAGTAGCCTTTCTCAACTCTAATCTGAGATTTCCCAAAATTCAATGCAGTAACAGCGACTAGAAGGATCCAAAAGGGAGAAATAGAGATAGGCTTTGGTTGATAGAAACCGTAAAAACAAGTTAGAATTATGAAGATGAGTGTTAAACCTTTAATCAAGTCATTATTCACCTGATTTTCAGAATTTCTAAAGAAGAGAATACCAAAAAATCCAAGCATGAGAATGAGCCCAACAAAACCTAATTCACTAAAAGTTTCAACCCATACATTGTGGGCATGAGTATAGACTCTACCTCTTGCATAATCATCGTAGCCATATTTATACACTTCAGTCTTCCAATTGCCTGCTCCATGACCTAGAAATGGTCTTTCTAAACCTAACTTCAAACTATTTTCCCAGATTTGAATACGATCATCTCCTGTGTTTTGCGTGATAGTCCGTATGGGATTATACTTATTCAAAAACTGCTCTTTATCATTAATGAAGGCGTAAAGAAATATTGAACTACCAATAAGTATGATGCCTGCTAACCTTAAAAGGCTCCGTATTTGCTTTGTTTTTATCAAACCAAAAGCTATATACAATCCATAGCAGAGTAAGGCAAGAGTAGTAGCTCTACTATTCAGAATAGGAACAAAAAGCAGAATGAGGATGATGAGAGTTAAGGCTATTCTTGGGTAGAGTCTTTGGGAATGATAGTACTTCAATACTGGGATATACATCAGAAGGATAGCAGACAGATAATTGGTATTCATGCCGTCTTGACGAAAAATATCCTGAAATACAAAATTATCGAACACCCAATTATTCTGATAAAGCGAAATGGTTATAGCTAGATATACATGAGCAACATTTACACCTATTATTAAGAGGCACAAACTCTTCAAAAAGCGCTCATCTATATGAGAAAACGGAAGACTACTCAGGGTTAAGAATAAGAGAAACAAAGTCACCCAGATGCTACTATTAGTCCAGGTCAAAGCTGGATGTACTGCCCAAAAAAACGAACCAATATTGAGTAAAGCAAAAGCACCTAACGTATAGGTAATTGGATGATGAAGTAATCTGAGTTGTTTCGTTCTAATGAGAAGTAGGGAGAGGATGAGTAGGGTAACTGAAGTAATCGGATGCTTAACCCATTGAATATCACTTATTAGCCATTTAGGAATAAAGAGAAAGTGTAGAATGATCAGTATCGATAGACAATACTTAACGCCTTTCTCTAATGATAACAGCATCCTTAAATTTACTGTTTAATCTTGACCTTCAAAATATTCGAAGACCTTTGCAGCTGCGGACTTACCTATGACTGCTTCCACTTCAGATTGCTCTGCTTCCATCAACCGCTTAATTGACTTGAAAGACTTCAAAAGTTTTTCTGCAGTTTTCTCCCCAATTCCTGGAATGTCAGTCAAACCAGATCCAAAGGCATGCTTTGATCTTAAATCCCTATGGAAATTGATGGCGAACCTGTGAGCTTCATTTCTCAATTGCTGAATAAGCTTCAAAGATTCTGATTTTTTATTGATGTAAATGGGTATCGAATCCTCTGGAAAATAGATCTCTTCCAAGCGCTTCGCTATCCCTATCACAGTCACTTTATCTCTAATTCCAAGATCATCAATGGCAATCATGGAAGCACTCAATTGACCCTTTCCACCATCTATTATTATCAGTTGTGGTAATGATTGTTTTTCGCTAATCAGACGATGATATCTTCTCCAGACGACTTCTGTCATAGAAGCAAAATCATTGGAGCCAATGACTGTTTTGATTTTAAACTTTCTATAATCTGCCTTCGAAGGCTTAGCATTTTTGAAGACAACACAGCTTGCTACAGGATTGGTGCCTTGAATATTACTATTATCAAAGCACTCAATATGCAGTGGTATTCTATCCATGTTGAGATCATCTCTTAACGTAGTCAGAATTCTTTCTGCTGAAGTTTGTTTTTTAGTCTTATTCAAAGCCTCTTTCTTAGCTTGAAGGATATAATACTTTAGGTTTTTTTCGGCAAGGTCGAGGAGCTTCTTCTTATCTCCAATCTTAGGAATAACTTGTTTGATGTTTTGGTCAGCTAACAAGACTTCATAGGGAACCAAGACTTCAGGTGCTATAGAATTGAATCGCTCTCTGAGTTTTCCAATTGTATAACTTAATACTTCTCCTTCGCTTTCATCTGCTTTTGACACAACCTCAACTACATCTGTGTTAAGCATTGCTCCATTGACAATTTTCAAGAATGCCACATAGAAAGTTGCATTATCCTCTTTGATTGCAAACACATCTAAGTCTTCAAATTTTGGATTTACAACCATGCTTTTTGATTGGTAATCTTCAAAAGCATAGAGTTTATCCTTGAGTGCCTGAGCCTTTTCAAAATCTAAGTTTTCTGCATGAATTGCCATTTGAGCATTCATATAGTCTTTAACAGGTTTGAATTTGCCTTTCAGAATGTTAATGACTTGATCAATCCGTTCGTTATAGGTTTCTTCAGATTCATACCCTACACATGGTCCAAGACAATTCTTAATATGATATTCGAGACAGACCTTGTATTTGCCTGCATCAATATGTTTTTGCTCAAGGTTGAGCGAACATGTTCTTAATGGAAATAACTTTTTTATAATGTCTAGAATAATCTTCGTACGATGCTTAGAGGTATATGGACCAAAATATTGTGAACCATCTTTGATAACTTTCCTTGTAAAGAAAACTCTAGGGAAGCGTTCATTCTTAATACAGATGTAAGTATAGCTTTTGGCATCCTTTAACATCACATTGTACCTTGGTTGAAACTTCTTTATAAGATTATTCTCTAGCAGCAAAGCATCATGTTCAGTCTCTACTACTGTATATTCTAAGGAGGCTGCATTCTTCACGAGAGTCCTTGTCTTGAATGCTTTATTCTTATCATTATTGAAATAGGAAGTCGTGCGATTACGTAGATTTTTTGCTTTTCCAATATAGATAATCGTTCCTTCTACATCTTTGAATTTGTAGATGCCTGGCTGCTTTGGGATACTTGGTAGAAGTTCTTGAAAATCTTTCTTGGTCATCTTAGTACAAACCTAATAATTATCTCAGCATTGTATTCTTTAGATACTCAGTCATCCAATTGATTATTCTTCAGAAATTTTGGCTTTGATACCTTTGAGAATGTAGAAAGCGCTTTTGGGATTTGTGGCCAAAGGTACATTGTGAACATCGCACTGACGCATAAGCATTTGGACATCTGGTTCATGAGGGTGTTTGTCTAAAGGATCTCTGAAAAAGATAACCAAATCCATATCTCCTGTGGCAACCATCGCCGCAATTTGAGCATCTCCGCCTAGCGGTCCAGAAAGAAGACATTCAACCTCAAAACCTTCTTTTAGGATATGAGATCCCGTAGTTCCAGTGGCGTAAATGGTATTTCCTTCTAGAAACTTTTTATTATTCAAGACAAAGGAAACTAACTCTGGTTTTTTGCCATCATGCGCTATTAATGCAATCTTCAAATTCATACTTCCAAAGATCGTTTGTATGTAATCCTTTATCAAGTAATCTGAAATTATTCACAATTTCTTTTTACTACAATTAAATAGTTGATCTTTGATAGTGATGAATAAAGAAATCCTAAGATTAGCCATTCCTAATATCATAAGCAATATCTCTGTGCCGCTGATATCTACAGTAGACACTATCCTTATGGGTAATCTTTCTGCCAAGCATTTGGGAGCTATTGGTTTGGGAGCTATGATTTTCAATTTCATCTATTGGAATTTTGGCTTTCTGCGCATGGGTACAACTGGGATGACTGCGCAAGCCTATGGAGCAAAAGATAATAATGAGGCTACTAATACACTCTATAGAGCTTGTCTAGTTGCTCTGAGCATTGCATTCCTTCTATTACTTTTCTCTCCTCTATTGCTCAAAGGAGGCATACTAGCTATGCAAGTTCAATCAAGCCAAGTGAGCATGGTTGAGACTTATTTTAATGTCAGAATGAAAGAAGCTCCTGCTACTTTATTACTGTATGCATTGCTTGGTTGGTTTTTTGGTATGCAGGACGCTATACGCCCTTTGATTATCACCGTTGTTGTCAACCTTTTGAACATAGGACTCAGCATTTATTTTGTCAAGTACCTTGGCATGGAAGTAGAAGGTGTGGCTTTAGGGACTGTTTTGGCTCAATATTTTGGTGTCATTTTAGCTGTAATATTTCTCATTCTGAAATATAAAGGCTATCTCAAGATGCAGTTAAACTCCATTCTAGAGCGAGTGAAGTTACTGCGGTTTTTTTCTGTAAATAAAGACATCTTTCTTCGGACGATTTGTTTGTCGACTGCTTTCTTCTTTTTTTACAGCCAATCATCTCAAGGTGGTGAGATTATGCTTGCTATCAACGTTATATTACTTCAGTTTCTGAATTGGATGTCCTATGGTATAGATGGTTTAGCGTTTGCTTCGGAGTCTCTTGTTGGCAAGTATACAGGCGCAAAATCTGAAAAGAAAGCCTATCAAGCGATTCGTTATGTATTTGCTTGGTCATTAGGATTTGCATCGTTATATGCTCTTGTCTATGGGATTTGTTTTGATAAGCTCATTGTATTATTCAATGATGAACCACAAGTATTGCTGCAAGCGAAAGACTATTTAATCTGGACTATCCTTTTACCATTAATTGCTTTTGCGTGTTATATCTGGGATGGAATCTACGTCGGTCTCACAGCAAGTAAGACAATGAGGAATACAATGTTTTTAGCACTAGTCGTCTACATTGGAGTTTACTATAGTTTGCAGACCCAATTTCCCAATCATGCTATTTGGATAGCATTATTTATATTCCTTGGCATGCGCGGTATCCTTATGACCTATTACTTTAGAAAGTATGGACTCAAGGTGACTTAATTTTTATATAGGATTAGATTATCAATAAGTCTAACACCTCCAATCCAAACTGCAACTACAGCGACTAAATAGTCTTGATCATCAACCTTGGAGACACTAGTCAATGTGTTTCCATTGATGATATCCACATATTCAAGTTCGGTCCATGACCAAGACAGTCTTAACTCAGCTCTTGTCAATAGGTTGTCAATCGATAGGTGATGTATATCGTCTTTCATTTCGTTTAAGGTGTGATAGATGATACATGCTCGACCTCTATCTTCAGCAGAAAGTCTTTCGTTTCTTGAACTTCTTGCCAGACCATGATCTTCTCTTGCAATCGGGCAAACGACCAATTCAATGGGCATTTCAAGATTATCTATCATCTTTTGAATGATAGTAAACTGCTGAAAGTCTTTTTGACCCATATACAAATGATGTGGCTGGACAACTTCTAGCAATCTGTGTACTATCTGGACCACACCTTCGAAGTGGCCTGGTCTGTGGGCTCCCTCCAGTACTTTGTCTACCTCATCCAAATCCACGTTGATGACATAGTCCATTCCGTCAGGATACATTTCTGTATCAGAAGGAGCAAAAACCAACTCTACCCCAACTGTATTGAGTAGAGCAACATCTACATCTAATGTTTTTGGGTATTTAGCTAAATCGTCTTTATTATCAAACTGAGTGGGATTTACATAAATGCTACAGACTGTGATGTCATTTTCAGCTTTAGAAGCTCGCATTAATGAGAGGTGACCATCATGTAGAGCCCCCATTGTTGGTACAAAGCCAATAGTCTTACCAGAGCGTTTTGCAGTCTGAATGAGGGAGACTAACTCACTCACCGTATGTATTACTTGAGCATTACCACTGTTCATAATAGTATTTTAGAGTTTGTAGTGCTAGTTTATCTTGTGGAGTATAATCACGTGGGACATAACCTTCATGTCCCATTCCATTTGGAAACCATTTCCATAAAAATCCGCCTGCCCACCACGACTCATTCCCGTGGGTTTCGAAAAGTGCCTCAAGACCATTTGCTTGACATTGTTCATTAATAGGGGTCTGCTTTACCTGCTTTTCGAGTTCCCAAGTTTTACCACAGCACCCGTCTACTGAGAGGTATCCAAATTCAGTGAACAGCAGTTGTTTCGCTTCGCTTTCGCTAAATGCTTTTAATTTTTTCTTAATTGGCTTCCACGCTTTGAGCAATGACTTTACTGTTGGCTCTTTTTCCTCAAGTAATGGAAAATATGTGCTTACTCCTATGTAATCCAGTGCATCCCAAAAGGCAACAGTTGTGTATTCGTCCCAATTTGCTGAATATGTCAATTCTCCGCAGTAAGTATCTCTGATAGTGCTTATTAAATCTCGCCAATAACTTTCCCTCTCTCTTGTACTTAATTTAAATTCAGTTCCTATGCAGAACAGTTCAAGTTCATATGTATTTGCAATTTCTGCCCAATGCAAAATAAAAGCAGTATAACTCGCTTCCCATGCTTGCCAGTCGGATTCAGTATCGAAGTGCAAGTCACCAGGCCAACTTCCTGGCATGTACACTTGTGGTTTGAGCATAATTTTGAGACCGTGCTCTTTTGCGAGTTCTATTGATCGAATGAGACCTGCATCTCGTTCGCCCCACCACTGCCACTCTAGATTGTAATGCACATCTGTCTCACCATTCCTGGTAAACCCATAGGGTACAAAGCAGACCCAATCTGCAGCTGCATCCTCTACTTCTACGAATGGGTCACTCGTGAAACTCCTTGGAGGTGCGACTACAGTCAATCCGTCAATTCTTTGACCAAAAAGGTCACAAAGAAATAAAACACAGAAGGAGAAAATTGTAATTCTTATTAGCATGTGATATCTTAATCAAAAATAGAGAAGATGAGTAACAAATACATGGTAAGACTGCTTTCTATTCTAGGGTTAGCTTTTCTCATATTTGGATGTAATCCACAATATTACCCGCAATCCAGGACAACAGGTCCATCTACTTATGGTCAACGACCTCCAATAGGAGAACCCGGTAAGTGTTATGCTAAGGTGTGGATACCAGGTCAAATTGCATACAGTACATCTGATGTCGCAATATATACGGGTGATGACATGAGTGTATCTACGGTAGCAATGACCACAGTTACCCAAAAACCTGCTAGAACTAAGTGGATAAAGAAGAAAGCCGATAAAAACTGCTTGTCGAAAGACCCCAATGATTGTATGGTGTGGTGTCTTGTGGAAGTACCAAAAGAAGAAATAGTCATTCCTGTTGTTACTGACACAACTAGCAATAAAGAATTCAAGATGGAATCAATCCAAGAAGCGACTGGTATGCTTACTCAAGGACGACAAGAGTGGGTACAAGTGGTTTGTGCAGGGACTCCCCAATTTCAAAAGATCGAAGAAGAAATAATCAAGGCACTTACTGCTCAAAATTATCTCACTGATGAAGCAGTCTTAAAAGGAGCATATAAAGAAGGCTTGAGCAGATATCAAAGAGAACATAATTTGCCGGAAGGTAATCTCGATATGGCGAC
>JAHDEL010000048.1:7828-16791 GCA_020628855.1 Saprospiraceae bacterium
GAAAATCAACCCTTCTTCAGGATCCCCGATATGTATAGATTCTGTTGTCATTGTAAAGAGATAGCCTGCATACCAGGCTAGCACACTGTCCGCTTGATGCCAGTTGAGCAGTGTTCCGTCGATGGGATAAGGTAACAGGTTATGGATCTGTTTGGCAAATCCATCAAGATGTTTCTTGTAGTTTTCAAGATTATCAAGTCTATAAGTTGCTACTTGCTTTGGATAAGTCTCTAATACAGTGAGAGGTTGTAAGAGTCTTCGGAGAGACATAGCTCTTGCTGTTAGGCCACCTAAAAACATAGGCGACATAGCACTAAGTTTGCGGTCGCATTGCCTAAAATGATAGTCTGCTTTCTCTGGATTGGTATACGCTGATGGTAGGCTCAAAGGTGCATCTATCATAACCAATTCTGGCTTGTGCGCACTCACCCAATCTAGAATCATGGTGTCTGCATCCTGTTTTTTTTTGGATTGAAGAATGTAGAGTTTGCCACCTAAGTCAAAGCAAAGGCATGTTGTCCCTGCAAGTTTACTCCCATAATCAATGCCAACAATCACACTCGTACTCTTGACATACCTCCATCAACACCAATGACTTGACCAGTAATCCATGAAGCTTGTTCTGATAAAAGAAAGAGTGCTGTCTGTGCTATATCTTCAGGTTGACCAATCCGTTTGAGTGGATGTCTTTTTCCCGCATTTGCTTTCTTTTCATCTGTACTTAGCAATCCTTTCGCCAGATCAGTATCAGTCAGAGATGGCGCGATGCAATTCACTCTAATCTTAGGAGTCCATTCTGCCGCCAGTGATCTTGTTAATCCTTCTACAGCGGATTTTGCAGCTGAGATACTAGTATGAAATGGCATGCCTTGTTCAACTGCCACTGTACTAAAGAGTACGACTGCACCCTGTCCACCACTTTTCAGTTTTCTTTCTACTGCATTGAGAATATTGACTGCACCGATGACATTAATCTCGTAATCAGATCGAAATTGATCCGCCGAAATAGACCTAAATGGCTTTAAGGTTATACTCCCTGGACAATAGACAACACCATCAAGATTGTCTGGTAGCGCATCGACATCAATGCTATCTTTTATTACATCACAAGGAATGTGCTGGATAGCAGGGTTAGTAGGAGCGCTTCTACTCATAGAGTATACAGAATGGTCCTCAGACAACTGCGTTGCAATAGCATTTCCAATGCCACGACTTCCTCCTACAATGAGATAATTTTTCATAACTATTTGCTTATTAGGAAGTATACAAGAAGAGGATGAAGAATGTTTTAACAAAAGAAGATTACTTTTTTTCTGACATATTGATATTTTATATATATGTATTGTTTACTTTTGTCGCAAGGCAAAACGAAAAACTCATCAAACAAGAATTTTACGGACGAGGCAAAGTTCTTATTACTGGAGAATATGGGGTGCTAGATGGCGCACTAGCCTTTGCTATACCTACCAAGTTCGGTCAGGGCCTCACCGTAAAATCCCACAGAAGTTCGGATATTAATTGGATCAGCTACAATGCTGATGGAGAGAAGTGGTTCCAATCCAAGATTTCACTCTATGATTTCAAACCGATAGAAACAACCAATGAAGAAGTCAGCGAATTTCTCTACAAACTCCTTAAGTCTGCAGTAAGGTTAAATTCAGAGTTTCTATCAAAATGGAATGGCTTCAAAGTAGAAACCAAGTTAGAATTCGAAAAAGAATGGGGACTTGGGTCGAGCTCAACATTGACTCATATGGTTGCTAATTGGGCTGATGTCCATCCTTTGATGCTCCATTTCAAAGCATTCAACGGAAGTGGTTATGATGTAGCTTGTGCTGGTAGTGAGACACCAATTTTATATCAATTAGATGGTGATAATATTTCTTACGAGCCCTTAGATGCTTTCCGTCCCAAGTTTGGTGATTCTATATACTTTGTCTATATGAATCAGAAGCAAAGTTCAGCAGCAAGTGTTGACTACTATTCGAAGAAGGTCAAAGGCAAAGAGAAGAAAGCTTTTGCAAAAGCTTTGTCAGAATGCACAGAAGCAATCATTGATGCAAGTGGACTTGATGATTTCAATAAAGTGCTCGAGGAACATGAAGCAATAGTTTCCAAGACATTGGACATGCCTAGTGTTAAAGAAGAAAGGTTTTCTGATTTCTGGGGTTCTATGAAATCTTTAGGCGCATGGGGAGGTGATTTTGTTATGGTTGCATCTGATAGAAAGCCAGCAGAAACTAGAGAATACTTTCAAAACAAAGGTTACTCGACCATTTTGACAATCAATGATCTACTCATCTAAGCGAAGCAGACTATTTTTACGGTCTAAGCTTAGAGAAAATGATCACCTACCAACACACATTTCAAGAAGAATACAAAAGACTGAATGCACAACAGCAACAAGCTGTTGACACCATAGAAGGCCCAGTCATGGTGCTAGCTGGCCCTGGTACAGGGAAGACCCAGATACTTGCGCTTCGAATATGCAATATCTTAATGCAAACGGACGCACAACCGAATAACATTCTCTGTCTAACATTCACTGACCAAGGTGCCGTCGAAATGCGAAAACGACTCATTGCTTTCATGGGAGCAGATGCCTATAAAGTCCATGTTTTTACTTACCATGCATTCGCAAAAAAAATCATCCAAGAGAATCCTGATCACTTTAATAATTACCTCTTAGAACCACTTTCGGATATCGAAAGAATCAGTGTAATTAGAGAGATTATTGATGGGTTTGAGTTTGGACATATACTTCACAGAATCAAGGCTGACGCTAAATATTTTGATAGGAAGAACTTTGAGAATCTCTATCAAACAATGAAGAAGGAGGGTTGGCGATCTGAAGATCTCAAAGCAGCAATGGACAAAGACCTTGCAGACAAACTTGCCTTAGATCCTGACTATTCTTATAAGACCGATCGAAATGGGAAAAAAGGAGATCCCAACCCCAAGTATTTCACACTTGAAAAACGCTATATCAAGGCAAAAGCAGCCTTGGATACTTATGATGACTATATTCATAAGCTTGAAAAGTTAAATAGATTTGACTATGCCGATATGATCAATTGGTCCATCGAAGCACTAGAAACAAATGAGAATATCAGACTGGATTATCAAGAACAATATCTCTACTTACTAGCAGATGAATTTCAAGATAGTAGTGGTACTCAGATCGATATTCTCAACTTACTAGCAAAGGATGTTGAGCAGCCCAACTTATTTGTGGTGGGAGATGATGATCAATCTATTTATAGATTTCAAGGAGCAAGCATGGAGAATCTCGCAGTATTCAATACAGTATACAATCCTAAGCTAATCGTCTTACTTAACAATTATAGATCTAGCACCCCAATAGTCGAAGCATCAAAACAACTCATTGCAAGTAATCAGAGTAGATTGACAAGAACAATGCAATTGGATAAGAATTTCATTGCTTCTGGTCCGCACAAAGATCTTGATACTGAGCCAGAAGTCTTGGAGTTTAATAATATCATCGCTGAAGAAACCTATCTCTATGAAACTATAGTCAAATTAAGAGATGAAGGCAAACCACTACATGAGGTTGCAGTCCTTTTTCCTCAACATAAGATTGCTTCTGAACTAATCAAAGTACTCACTAAGGAGAATATTCCAGTACAAGTTAAGCGCAAAGTGGACTTGTTAAAGGTCCCTTATATAAATAATATATTGAATATTCTGGAACTCATTAACAAGCTCCACAAAGGAGATTATGCTGTCGATCATCTAATCCCTGAGTTATTGAACTTACCAAGATTCAATGTAGATTTTACAGAAGTATACAAGATTGGGAAATATCTCAGTGCTCATAAAGATGAGAATTGGACAGACATTCTTATGTCGAAAGAGAAGCTCAGCGAGATTACAAATAATACAGAAACTCCACTGCATGCCATACAAGAACATCTTTCAAATTGGGTGAGCTATGTAACAAGCAAGACAACACAGACTGTCTTTCAGCATATTATAGAAGAAGGTGGATTTATAGATCAGGCATTACTAGCTAATGACAATTATTGGAAGTTAGAAATGCTAAACACCTTGTTTGACTACATCAAAGACGAATCTGTAGCAAAGCCTGACTTTTCCATAGATGACTTAAACACACAGATTCAAATTATGAGTGAGAATGATCTTTCTCTAGATTTTGTAGATGTTATCGGAGATAGTGATGGAGTACAATTTGTTAGCTGTCATGGCTCGAAAGGAATGCAGTTTGATCAGGTATTTATGATTGGTTGCATAGATAATAATTGGAAAGTCAAGGCAAGTCAATCGGGATTCAAACTACCTCCAATGGGTAAGGTGGTGAATATTAATGGAGATTCTGACGAAGAAGAAAAGAGGAGATTGTGGTATGTAGCAATGACTAGAGCAAGGAAGCAGCTCACCTTTACTTACTCAATAGAAGATACCGAATCGCAAAAGGAACTAACACCAGCTTCTTATATCGCTGAGCTAAATGATAGATGTGAGATTAAGACAACACAAATCAAATTACCGAAAGAAGTCATAACTGCATATCAGGAAAAGCGGATGACTCTGCCAAAGCTGAAGTCTGAACATTGGATAGACGAGCAGATCATCCGTTCGAGACTGGAGAATTACGTCATGAATGTGACGCATGTCAATAAATATTTGAGCTGTCCAATAACCTTTTACTTTGAAGTCATTCTTCGGGTATCTAGCGCAAGGACGAGCAATATGGGCTATGGAAACGCAATACATTTTGCTTTAGAAAAGTACATCAGACAGCAGTACGAAGCTGGTCCTAACAGTCTTGGAATAGACTTATTAATAAAGCTGTATAATGAAGGTCTAATCAAATACAGCTCTCATTTCACCAAGAGAGAATTCGAAGATTATCTTAAGCACGGAAAGCAGACTTTAGAGAAATACTACAATCAATATAACAAAGAATGGTTGCAGCCTAAAGCCATGCACTTCGAGAAAAAAATTGATAATGTTGTCATTAATGGGGTTCCTTTCTCAGGTTACGTCGATAGAATTGATGTGCATGATACTCATGTTGAGGTTTTTGACTATAAGACAGGCTCACAGAATTATAAGAAAGTCAAGCCACCCATAGAAGGTGATACGGAATCAGGCACACAATGGAGACAGATTATTGCATATGCATTGTTGATTGAGGCATCACCTGAATTCAGCAAACCCATGAACAAAGGGTATTTAGACTTTACTGAAGGCAAAGAGGATAAACCATTGACCAGAAAAGGAATTAGTCCTGAGCGAACTGATCTTGATCAAGTTGCTGCAGAAATTAGATCAGTCTACGATAAGATTACTGCTTTGGAATTCCATAATGGTTGCCAGAAAGACCGCTGCCGCTGGTGTAGGTTTGTACAAACTTAGGTGTACTTTTGTCTCTATACGCTAGTTTGCTAACACCGAATACCTTACCAATTGATATGAGAAATATTATTTACATTTTTTTGATTTGCAATGTTCAACTTTTCGCACAATGGTCAACTGCTAATTTATCTGAAGGAAGAAGTGAAATAGCCACTTTTGCACATGAAGACAGAGTGTTTTTTGTTGGAGGAGATGACGATTTTGCAGGAAATGACCGGGTAGATATCTATGATTTTTCGGATGATACTTGGACAAGCGAAGAGATACCCGTATCAGCTACTGACTGGGAGGCTGTAGATGTTGGAGATTATGTTGCCTTTGTGAATGGTTCCAGCACGTTGAGCGGAAGAATGATGATATATAATAAATTGAATGATGAATGGATGTCATTTGATGAGATTAATAACAGGTTTTCAGATGGTATTGGAGGAGCAGAGAATAAGTTGTTTTTTGCCGGAGGTTCAGGCAATTTGACTGATGTTGATATACTTGATCTTGAGACACTTAGCTGGACGAAACAAGATCTTTCCGAAGGAAGAAGAGATCCTTCTGTTGCTTATGCAAATGGAAAAATGTTTTTCATAGGAGGATCTACCAATATTAATTTTAATGAGCTAAGCAACGTCGTAGATGTCTATGATATGTCAAGTGGAACTTGGGATAGCTTTACCCTCAATGAAGCAAAGAAAGATGTTGGAATTGAAGTCATAGACAATAAGATTATTGTGGCAGGTGGACAGATCAGTAATAACTTGGTTACGGGATTTACTGATATGATTGAAATTATTGATGCAGAGACTTACGCCATTACCATAAGAACCATGAGTCAAATTAATGCTCCTTTCGTATCATGTCAAACAAGTGATGGCAAAGCCGTCTTTTTTGGTATTCGCAACTCAGCGATTGAAATCGTTAATGCTACAAATAGTGGAGTAATTAGCTTTAACCTCAATGCTACAGATGCTTTTGCTCCTGGTATTGCTTGTCTTGGAGATCGGGTTTTTCTTACAGGAGCCAGTGACTCTAATTCTGACGTTATTCATGTTCTCAACCTGACGAATAATCAATGGGAGGATTATGCATTGGATGATCGCCTTAGAGCTCCTGGTGTCATAGCCCATCAATCTAAAGCTTTTGTTGCAGGAGGCCAAGTTAACTTTAGTGCGAATGACGTCATTCATATTTATACAGACGAGAGTTTGGCAATTACTGACAATGATGGAGATGGATTCTTGTCGGATATTGATTGTGATGACTCAGACCCAAATATATACCCTGGTGCTCCAGAACTTGAGGGTAATGGGATAGATGAGGATTGTGATGGAGAAGATTGGGTCCTATCAAGTGTAAATGACAATAGTTTGAATCATAGCCTTAATGTCTTCCCAATACCAGCCAGTACGACTCTTGAGTTTGACCAACTTGTAGTTAGTGCGAGTCTATTGACACAAGGAGGAGTAGAAGTCATGCAAATACTGAATGCAAAGTCTGTAGATATCTCAGACTTGAGAGCAGGAATCTACTTTTTGAAATATGAATTAGCTTCCAAGAAAGGATTAAAGAAAATTGCAATCAAGCGTTAAGATATTTTCAAGAGTACATTGCCAGTCTTTTGACCTGATTGAACATAGGTATAAGCGTCGACAATGTCTTCCAGTGAATAGCTCCGTTCTATCAGAGGTTTGTATTGATTTTTCCTCAATAGATCATTCATAATGAGCATTGATGCCTTAGTATCTTTTGGTATCGGAAATATAACTTTCTGCGAACTAAACCTTGTCAACAGAGGGAGGTAGAGGTTTTGGTTTCCAGGGCCTAATTCAGAAGAGATATAGGCTCCTTCCTTTTTTAGCAATGGCTTGCAAATGCCAAAGCTACTTTTACCAACGGCATCAAATACAAAGTCATATTTTAACTCATCACCCGTCCAGTCTTGTGTGAGATAATCATAAATTCTATCCACGCCTAAAGCCTTTATCTTGGCCATATTTTGTGTATTCGCCACTGCAGTCACAAAGATGTCTCTGGCTTTCAAGATTTGAACAGCAGCTGAGCCTATAGCTCCCGTAGCTCCGTACACAAGTACTTTGTCGCCTGCCTGCAGATCAATCTTGTTAATAAAATTGATAGCATAGTGAGCTCCCTCACCACTTGCTACAGCTTCCTCGAAAGAAATATTCTCAGGTATTTTGGTGATGTAGGTGTTTGCTTTTATTGCGACATAATCAGCATGGCTTTGTAATCCTTCATCATAAAACCCCCAGACACGATCTCCTACGGTATATTCTTTGACAGCCGAGCCAACCTCAGTTACAATACCTGAATAGTCAGTTCCAGGAACGAGATGTTTTGGTTTAGTGAGACCGGTAAAGAGTCTAATTGGAAATGGTTTGGCCCAGAGGATGCCACAGTCCGTTCTGTTAATGGTACAGACCTTGACATTCACCAGAACTTCATCAGATTTAATCGTAGGCTTTGGTATTTCAGCTAATATAATATTCTCTGGCCCACCATATTGTGTTCTAGTTAGTGCCTTCATTTCAACTAGTTGTTGACTTATCGAATACTTCCCACTTCGTTCTATTTTTCTTCATGAAAAAGTAACCAAGAAACATAACAATACCGATGGCTATACCTGTCATGTTATAGAAGACTGATGGATTAAGTGAGGATTGGTCAACTAGAGCAGGCATCCTCACCAATGTTTCTGCGACGAAAGCGCCATATAGACCAAATACTGACCAATACATAAAATTAAAGTGCAGAGATATGTAAGAATCAGGCTTTTTGCGAAGTATAGGTATCATACCAGCACCTAAAGTAAATGTGCTCAGCACCGCAAGCCAGTGGAATATTCCAAATTTTCCAAAGAGATGATAGATCATGAAGGCAGTAATGAGCATAACTATCATCGCAATCGTATAGAAATAGCCCATTCTTTTATGACGCAGGCTTCCTTTCTTATCGAAGAGGACAAACGTGCCAAAGATGAGGCTTAGCGTTGCGAAAATTAAATGAACTAAACCAACATTGCTGAAGACAAGATTCTCTAAATTCATATTGTTACAATTGTATGACGATTGTCTGTATAAGCTATTTACAAAGCAGTACCTTTGGCTTTCTAAGATAAGTAATCACTCAAGGGAGTATGGATATATTCGATAAAGTCAAGGAGGTAAAAGACAAAATTGAGTCTTTCCACATTGATTCTGCGGAAACGTTAGAAGCATTTAGAATACAATTTTTAGGAAGCAAGAATGTGATCAAGCCATTGTTTGCAGAAATGCGTAATGTTCCAAATGAAAAGAAGAAAGTATTTGGCCAAAGCCTCAATGAACTTAAGCAAACTGCCGAAGCAAGGCATGAAGCATTCAAGCAAGAGCTTACAAGTTCTACCTCTGCTAGTACAAGTGAAGAACTTGATCTTACTGTACCTTCATTTCCAGCTCCACTCGGATCAAGACATCCTGTATCCTTAGTCATGCAACGAGTGATTTCTATTTTCGAAAAGATTGGTTTTTCTGTGGCAGAAGAACGAGAAATCGAAGATGATTGGCACAATT
>JAHDEL010000048.1:16891-27209 GCA_020628855.1 Saprospiraceae bacterium
AAGATTGGTTTTTCTGTGGCAGAAGAACGAGAAATCGAAGATGATTGGCACAATTTCACAGCGATGAATACGCCAGAAGATCATCCTGCAAGAGATATGCAGGATACCTTTTATCTCAAGTCTGATGCCAACAGATTATTGCGTACTCACACATCCAGTGTGCAAGCAAGAGTGATGACATCTTCTACGCCGCCTATCAGGATTATTGCTCCAGGAAGAGTATATAGAAATGAAACAATTTCAGCAAGAAGTCATTGTCAATTTCACCAAGTAGAAGGACTGTACATAGATAAGAAAGTCTCGTTCGCCGATATGAAGCAGACGTTATTATACTATGCGAGAGAAATGTACGGACCTAAAACTAAAATTAGACTTAGACCAAGTTATTTTCCATTTACTGAGCCAAGTGCAGAGATGGATGTGTATTGGGGTCTGAAGACAGAGACTGATCATAAGATCACCAAGGGGACTGGATGGTTAGAGATACTAGGTTGTGGTATGGTAGATCCAAATGTCTTAAAGAATTGTGGTATTGATCCGGAGGTATATACGGGTTTTGCTTTCGGTATGGGTATAGAGAGGCAAGCCATGTTACAATACAAAATTGACGATATTCGATTGCTCTTTGAGAACGATGTTCGGTTTTTAAAGCAATTTGCATCAGCAAAATAGAGGTATGAAACCAACACTTCCAAAAGGTACCAGAGACTTTTCGTCTCAGCAAGTAATCAAACGAGAGTACATCTTCAGTATAATAAAGCGAGTCTTTAAGCAATATGGTTATGCGCCCATTGAGACACCAGCTATGGAGGCTTTGCAGACTCTGATGGGGAAGTACGGGGAAGAAGGGGATAAGCTGTTGTTTAAGGTCTTGAATAATGGTGATTTTCTCAAAAAGGCTGATCAGCAAGCTATACAAGATGGGAATTCGGATAAAGCGGCTCCGTCGCTTTCGAAGCGAGGACTACGCTATGACCTTACGGTCCCTTTTGCACGCTATGTGGTCATGCACCAGAATGATTTGCAGTTTCCATTCAAGCGCTATCAGATTCAGCCAGTATGGCGAGCTGACAGACCTCAAAAAGGGAGGTATCAAGAGTTTTATCAGTGTGATGCAGATGTAATTGGCTCAGGTGCACTCATTTATGAGGCTGAGTTCTTACAGATTTTTGATCAAGTATTTGAGCAACTGAACCTTTCGGTAAATGTGAGGTATAATCACAGACAAATCTTGTTAGGTGTTGCAGAATATGCTGGCATTGCAGATCAGTTTGTCGATATGACAGTATGCTTGGACAAGAGAGATAAAATCGGTGATCAAGGTGTCTTGCAAGAATTAAGTTATAGAGGAATTTCTGATGCTGCAGCTCAGAAAGTTATTGATGTTGTATCCATGGAAGATGCTGCAGCTTTTGCAGAGCTAATAAAAACTACAGAAGCTGGGTCCAAAGGCTATGAAGAAATAGAACGTATTCATCAATTTTTGAATGAATATCAACCAACAAATACATTTACACTTGACCCAACATTAGCTAGGGGCTTGAGTTATTATACCGGGTGCATATTCGAAGTAGAATCACTAGAAACACAAATGGGTAGTATAGCTGCAGGAGGAAGATATGCTGACCTTACCAGCTTATTTGGCATGCCTAATATGTCTGGAGTAGGAATCTCTTTTGGTGCAGAAAGAATATTTGATGTCATGGAGACTTTAGAGAGATTTCCAGAATCTCTGAGTACAACTCTGGATGCTATAATATTACCAATGGATGATACTGCCTTGGTCCATGGTTTTTCTTTAGCCTCTGCATTGAGAAAGGCAGGAAAGCATGTTGATGTCTACCCAAAACCTGCAAAAATGCAAAAGCAAATGAAATATGCTAATGCGAGACAAATCCCACATGTTATCATAATTGGTACCGAGGAAGTAGCTTCAGGCATGTATACTCTTAAAAATATGTTAACAGGAGAACAGCAAAAAACAAGTGCTGCTGATTTGCATTCTAGTATCTAATCAAAACAAACTATTGGTCATCGGATCAATACTAGCTCAATCGAGCTCTAACAAAAATCAAGAATTTAAGTAGGGGTAGAGGACAAAAGCACTGTCTTTGTACATGTGTTTGATATCAAGCATTTACATATTAAAAAATGGCATAATACTTGATGTTAACACATGAATAAAAGTTCTAATATAAAAAGTAGGCTAAAAAGTATACAACTTTAAGAACTAGTGTATATTTGCAGCCCGTTAGGGGAACATATTATAAATTAATTACATATATCCGAATAAACAATTTAACCGTATAACCTAAAACGAACAAAGAGAAACAAGAAGATAACAGAATCCTAGAAACGATTTAATTACAGAATATCCTATGAACACTAAAGTATTTATCGTAAAAATGCTTGCGGTAAGCTTTGCCTTATTTTTTCTTACTCCAACGAGTTTTGCTAGCGTTAGTAAATATAGTGAGCAAAATTTCGAGAGTATCGGAGAAAGACCTCAGGAAGAGCTTATCAAATCCAGATTGGAGAACATCTCTGGAAATATTGATGTGGCCTACACGAAGGAGGTACACGATAGAATAATTCAATATACAGTTAAGCATAGAAATTATACAGAGAAATTACTGGGTAAAGCTATCAAGTACTTTCCTATGTTCGAAGAGAAGCTCAGAGAGCATGATCTTCCACAAGAACTTAAGTATATCGCAGTGGTAGAGTCATTGCTTAATCCATCTGCAAAGTCGAGATCAGGAGCATTAGGACTCTGGCAATTTATGCCAAGCACTGGTAGATATTACGGATTAGAGAAGAATAATACAGTTGACCAAAGAGCCGACCCAGTTCTAGCAACAGAAGCTGCTTTTACCTACCTAGCAGATTTATATAATCAATTTGACGATTGGACGCTTGCCATAGCTGCATATAATTGTGGACCTGGAAATATCAGAAAAGCAATCCGTAAGTCTGGCAAGAAGAATTACTGGGAGCTTAGAAACTATCTTCCTCGTGAAACTCAGAAGTACGTGCCAAGAATCATAGCTGCATCTTATTTGATGAACTATTACCATAAGCATGACTTATCTCCAAGAGGGTATAAAGACAGTTTTCAGAATACAGTAGGGATTGAGCACACAGAAGATATTGTGCTTTCTGACTTGAGTGAGAAGTTGAATGTCGATCTAGACTTGCTTCATGAGATAAATCCAATGTACAAAACTGATAAGATGCCGAGTGGATCAGGATATACGATTAGGATTCCTGATAATAGATTATACCTCTATTATTCAATGTATCAGCCGCAAGCATTAGCTGAAGTTTTCGAATCCAAAGGAAGAACAAATAAACAGAGAAGGCTTATTCAAAGAGATAGCTTAGAACACTTAGAGAAGATAGTATCTTATTATGAGATACAAAATCGAGCTTAATAGCCGATAGACGAAAAGCTTAGAAAAGCCTTTACATTCTGATGTAAAGGCTTTTCTTATTTATGTTCTATTCTATGAGGTGTGCTTCAAAGGCTTGGATAACTTCTTCGCCCCCTCCAGTAATATCAGTGACAAACCCCACAAGTTCAATGTTTTCAGGAATCCAAGTACCATCAGATTCAGGTAATGTATAAGTGTAATTCCTACTTGATGGCGGATTAGCAGGTGAATAATTACCACCTATAGCATCACCCAGAGTTCCTGTCATCATATCTCTGAGTACATGATTGTGCTCATATTCATCAATAATTTCTTCAACATCTTTTTGAGCATCGATAATATGGCTTTCTAAGACCATCAAATGGAAAGCATAAGACCCTGGCATTGTTGTCGCTGGAAACATATCAATATCAATTGATACTTGACGAGTCGAGATATCATAATCCACTTGATAACCAAAAGTGAGGATTTCAGGTTTATCAAACTCTTGTTGTACATACCCTTCCCAAAGGTCTATATTGTCAACACCAAGAAAACCCTCTCCTTCGAAGAAGACTCTATTGATTACTGCAGCCGGTTTGCCTTGAAAAGGAGACAAATGGAACTCAATATCACGAACAACATCATTTCTAAAATCATAGATGCTCTTATCTTCTATAGGTTCTGCTAAGAATTCACCATGAATGCCAACACCTACAACCTTCCCTTCGAATTTTTGGATGAGACTCGCAAGCTTAGTCGAACCAGCAGGGCAGTTAGGGCAACTGACACCAGTTAACTCCTCCACTAATACTACTTTGTCTGATACTGGAGGTTCAAAATCGGGAATTGTCACCATCTTTTCTTCACATCCAAAGAGGCAAAGACCCACTAGTGCAGTCAGTGTATACTTGAGAATATGTATTGATTTCATAATAATTGATTTAGGACATTTAGAATGTTGAACTTACACTTAATCGCACTCCACTAAAAGCAGGCTCTAGTCTACAGATACCTCCTGTACAAACGATACCTTCCACCTGCTTAATATAGCTCAGAGAATATCTATTGGATTTATTAACATAAAAAACATCAATTCTAGGATAATGAAGTGCCAGTCTTTCTCCACTCTCATTGGTTGGCGAATTCTTACCCGGTGATGAATTATACATATCTGATAATGTAAACACCCAATGTGGAGCAAGGGCAAGTTCGACTTGAGCAAAAATCCAATCGCCATAGTCATGCTTTACACCTTTGCTGTCTTCACCCGTCGCCATATATTGAAATTCAGTACGAATACTCTTTTTTCTATCCAGTTTATAGAGGAAGTCAATATACGGAACGAATGTTTCCACAATAGGCACTTCTGGTTTTACCTCATAGAGTTCTTGATTATATCGCTGTACCTGAATACCCGTAGTCATTTGCCACTTTCTTTGATATTTATAGACTACTTCTGTGTAGAGCTCTCTGTAGAGTAACTCATTGTTGAGATCAGTGATATTGGAAACGTTGACAGCAGCTATCAAGTTTTTCTTGATTCTGTATTGTATATCTGCTTGGAAAGCTAATTCACTCAAATCTTGAGTAGCAGGTTGATATCGAGTTGTTAATCTATAAGAATTTTGTCGATTCATTGGAGGGATGAAGTGTATCAATCCAAGATTCGTCCGGAGTGTTGGATCAACTCTGATATTGAAGTTTTCCGTCCTTTTGCCTTCTAATGTGATTCCCAATCCATTGCCAGCATAGCTTATACTGTTGTAAAATACTGTCCCAGGATTTTTGACATACTTTCCGAGTCTTGTTCCTGTGAGATCTTGTAATTCAGCGAATGGATCAAAATAGATATCAGGGTTTTTATAAGCAGCTTCTGTATACCAGACAACTGGTCCTAGATTTAGCGTATTATAAAAACTACCCATGTAGACATTAAATGTTGGCTTAAATCGATCAATATCTTGATATCCAATGAGCACATCTACAATGCTTCCCATCACTTCTTCACTCATCGTTCTATTCAAGAAACCAAATCCCGGAGCAAAGGATACTTTCTTTTCTTCGCCTACCTGAAAGAAGCCTTCTAGATTTGCTCCTCTTACAGAGGAATCATAATTGTCAAAGAGGATTTTCTGGCGTCCCGTAAATGCTTTTATTCTCCAATTGTCAGAGATGTCATAAGCCGCCCTAACACCGAATAGTGCATTATCAATAAGTTGAGGTCTAGCCTCATACGCACGATAGATAATGCCACTTCCGATCTGATCATAGATGTGTCCAGCAGTCAATTCTAGTTTGCCGATTTGCTTTTGCAAAAAGAACATACCTATACCTTGGTCTGTATAAGAAGCATTTGGGTTTCTAAGATTCGAGTTATTAAACAAATCAAATCGAATACCAGCATTAAATGCTTCAGAAGAGTACTTGAGATCGAACCACGCTTCAGCACCTAGAAATTCATTGTCGTACTGCGCGATATTATCAGCACCAATTAGCGAATCTCTAAGAAAAAGATTAGCAGTGGATTGGAATCCTCCAGAGAGTCTTCCATTAAGTTGTGCCGTAATATCTGAAGTTATACATGTTATCAATAGAGACAACAATAGTGTCCGAAGTGTAAATCGTATCATTTCAAGTGGTTTCTTCAAGTATGACAAATATAGTGTGTCAAGCTGTTTTCGTTAACTCTTGCCTTAATTGATAGTTAAACTATGGTTAACAAAGGTAAATTTAGAGACTTTTGGACTGGTTTTGCTGTATTAAGAATGTAGTTAGTCAGAAACAAGACATCGGAGTTAATTACATTTGCGAACAAATCGATAAACACTAAATAAAGAAAACATGAAAGTACTATTGCTTAGCTTATTTGGATTTTTTGCCACAGGTTTGAATCTTTCAAATCCAGTTGTAGGCGATAACCCATTTCCATCTGCCGACTTAAAGACACTAGATGGTTCAACAATTAATACAACTGACTTTTTTAAAGATGGTAAAATCACTGTTATTTCATTTTGGGCAACATGGTGCAGTCCTTGCAAAAGAGAGCTTGATGCAATTGCTGAATATTATGAAGAGTGGCAAGAAGACTTTGATGTACAACTGTTAGCGATTACAATTGACGATGCAAGAAGTATGGCTAAAGTTCCTGCTATTGTTGAGACAAAAGGCTGGGAATATGAAATACTCGCTGACTCTAACCAAGATTTGATGAGAGCCCTGAATTTCCAAACTATTCCACAGACATTTCTTGTAGACCAGAATGGTAACATTGCGTATACTCACAATGGTTACAACAGTGGTGATGAGTTTGAGCTTGAGGAAGAAATCATGAAACTAGCTGAATAACAGCAACTTACTTAATTATAATTTAGACTAAAGGACTTATTGCAATGCAAAAGATAGTATTACTTTTCTCTCTATGCTTCATCATAAGCCTGACTGTTCAGGCACAGAATGACATCAATGCAAGCCTTAATGCTGCCACTCGTAACTATTTGGATGCCTATATCCAGAAAGATGTGAACGCATTGCTAGGTTATACCCATCCCAATATCCTTGAGATGGGTGGTGGAGAGCAATATCTTGTTGAGGATATCGCAGGTGAGTTAGAAATGATAACAGCTCAAGGACTCGAGTATTTTGGAGCAGAGATTCTTGAAGTGGGCAATAATTGGGAACTCAATGGCGAGAAGTTTTTTCTTGTTCCACATTCGTGGCTCGTTGAATTAGGCGGAAATAAATTTAGGTCAGTGACCTATCTGCTTGCTACGACAAAAGATGAAGGTGAGAATTGGTCATTTATTAATACCAATAAATACAATGCTAAGAATCTAGCAGTATATATACCAGAATTCGACGATACTATTGAATTCCCCATGGCTTCGCCATTCGAACAGATTTTTGATGAGTAGGTTTTTATACTTTCATTAGAACAATCAATAATATATTTACCTTTGTTGCTGTTATAAGAATCCCCAAGTAGAAGTTTAATTGAAGTAAATGAGTAACACATCTGATGTTCAAGCCATTGATAAACTGGCATCGAAATATAGAGAACTAAAATCGGAAATTGGTAAAGTAATCATCGGTCAAGAAGAGGTCGTCAATGCGGTGATTATGTCATTGTTTAGTAATGGCCACAGTTTATTAGTAGGTGTGCCGGGTCTTGCAAAAACCCTCCTAGTCTCGACAATAGCCGAAGTACTAGACCTCGACTTTAAGAGAATACAGTTTACTCCAGATCTTATGCCTACTGATATTACAGGGTCTGAGGTTATGGATGATAATAGACAGTTTAAGTTTAACAAAGGGCCCCTTTTTGCCAATATTGTATTAGCTGATGAGATTAACAGGACACCACCTAAGACACAAGCAGCTTTATTAGAGGCAATGCAAGAGCGTTCTGTGACTGTTGCAGGAGAAAGGCATTTGTTACCTGCACCTTTCTTTGTACTCGCGACACAAAACCCAATCGAACAAGAAGGTACATATCCACTTCCTGAGGCGCAATTGGATAGATTCATGTTTAATATTCCATTGGATTATCCAAGCTATGAAGAAGAGATTCAAGTAGTCAAGGAAACTACATCAGTTAAAGATGTTAAACTAAGCACCATCTTAACTGGAGCAGAAATACTTGAATATCAACAACTTATTCGTAAGATTCCAATAGCAGACAATGTTCTTGAATATGCTGTGAGCATTGCTTCGAAGACGAGACCAGGTGGCTCATTAGCAACAGAAGAAGTTAATAATTATATAAGTTGGGGAGCAGGACCAAGAGCCTCACAATATTTAGTACTAGGTGCGAAGACACACGCTGCTGTGAATGGTAAGTACAGCCCAGACAAAGAAGATGTCCAAGCCATTGCTAATTATGTTCTTCGTCACAGAATCGTCAGAAACTATAAAGCTGAAGCTGAAGGTATTACAGAAGAGAAAGTCATAGCTAACTTGCTCTAACCATACGCCATAAATAGTCGAAGTAGCATCTTAGATAAAAAGAAATTGTATTTTGTCTAAGGTTAAATTACATACTATTTTGAAGTCCACATTTGCACTTACCAAATCTCTCTTTTTACTCTCCATTTTTTTACTTGCCTGCAACGGTGAAGTAACTAAGAATATGGAGCCAAAGGCTTATGCACTCGGCAAGTTGAATGAGATTGTTGTTGTAGCTGATGACAACTTGTGGGATGGAATGGTTGGCGATTCATTTAATTATTACTTTGGGTCTGCCTACCCAATTATGCCAAGTCCCGAGCCTCTCTTCGATATTAGACATTTTACTACTAATGACTTATACGCAGAACCACTTCGAAAAGAACTCAGAACGTATGTAGTGTTAGCTAATCTTGCTGATTTCGAATCCCCAACAACTCGCATGGTAACAAAGGATTTGGGTGAGCGCAAAGTTGATGAAGCAAGGAGAAATCCCGAGGTGAATTCTTCCGTAGGTAGAGACAAATGGGCACATGGTCAATTAGTTATTTACTTATTTGGAAAAGATCTCAATGCTTTAGCATCGAGTATTTCGAGTAATTTTTCTGCTGCAGCAAAACGTATCAATGAGCATGATGCAAAACAACTCAAGCAAAGAGTCTATTCTTCACAACTCCATCTCGGCCACCAAGCCAAATTGCAAGACTATTTTGGTATTCAGTTAGAAATACCATCAGACTATAGGGAAGCTGAGTTTATTGAGGAAGATCCAATGCTATGGCTCAGGAAGGATACCAAGGATGCCATTATGAATCTAGTTTTCCTCAAGACTCCATATACTCAGAAAGACCAATTTACGAAGGCGATGATCATAGATATGGTCAATGACTATGGTAGTAAATATATCCGATCGGAGAAGCCTGGAGATGCTCTTGTCGTTAATGATGAAGATCTGCCAGTGTATGAGTATGCTGCCAATATAGGTGGATCTTACGCTAAAGAAGTAAGAGGTGTTTGGGAGATGACAAAGACGTTTGCAGGCGGACCATTTACAGCTAACCTTATCTCCTCCGAAGATGGTAAAGAATTAGTATTGGTCTTTGCTTATGTTTTTGCTCCAGGAGAAGAAAAACGCGATTTTGTACAGCAACTTGATTATATGGTCAAGCAGATTGAGTTATAAGCCATGTCTGGAAAGAACAAGTTGAGGAAATTTTCTGAGTTATTAGAGATGACTAATGTGTATGAAAATTTTGATTTTCATAAACCCGAATTAGTCCATACTCCTGGTAACATAGTCGAACCCAAAGGGAACTGGAAGCAAGAGGTCTTTCAGAATGAAAATCCACTTGTCTTAGAGCTAGCCTGCGGTAGGGGTGAGTATGCACTTGGCCTCAGTCGACTCTATCCAGAAAAGAACTTTATTGGTATTGATATCAAAGGAGCAAGAATATGGAAAGGGGCGTCAATAGCCAAGGAAGAAGCATTAGAGAATGTGAGATTCATTCGGACTAAGATCGAACTAATTACACATTTTTTTGCTAAAGATGAAATTGATGAAATCTGGATCACTTTTCCCGATCCTTTTCTCAAAGATCGCAAAGAGAATAGGAGACTGACTTCACCCATTTTTCTCAATTTATATCAGCAGATATTGAAGCCTAATGGAGTTGTTCGCCTGAAAACCGATAATCCAAAACTCTATCAATATTCTTTAGACACATTTAGCGATGACCCGCATGGTCGCATCATATTTCATCATCATTCCATCTACGAAATGGGATACCTCCCTGAAGAACTTCAGCTTAAGACCTATTACGAAGCAAAGCATCTGGAAGATAAGTGCACGATTAAGTATATTGAGTATATGTTGAATTAGAGTTTGTCTAGAGAGAATTACAACTTCTGATTGGCCAGTTATGATGAAAGTCTTTCTTACAGTATTTGCATTCGGTTTTTTG
>JAHDEL010000049.1 GCA_020628855.1 Saprospiraceae bacterium
CCTACAGCTTCAAAAATCCAAGAAATAAAGCTGAGGTCAATCCTAAAACCGTCACCAATAGGAACATTGAAACCGATCTTGTCTCCTTTCAGAATCCCTATAGCCAAAAACAATTGTGTACCAAGCCCAATACCTACCATTTTCCAATTTATCCGCTTTCTATTGCTTGATAGTAAGTAACAAATTCCGATCAAAGTTGCTATTCCAAGGATGCCTCTAAAAATATCACTTAGTATTTCCATGAATTTCTCGTCGTGTTGCTTAACATTGCACCTAAGTAAGGTAATTTCGGAAATTACTGAATTAATTATTAATCAAACCTAAATAGATGTATCTAATTGGTCTTTCTGGTGGAAGTGGTTCTGGTAAGACAACGTTTCTTCATAGGTTAATTGATCGGTTGGACTCTGACAAAGTAACTTACATCTCATTGGATGAATATTATTTCCCTCGTGATAAACAACTCACGGACAATAAGGGTGTTAAGAATTTTGACTTGCCTTCATCTATAGATATTGAGTCTTTGCTAGGTGATCTTTTGACTTTGAGATCTGGGAAAGTTGTAAAGAAGGAAGAGTACACTTTTAATAATGATCTCAAGGAACCTAAAGTAAAAACCTATAGGCCAAATCCCATAGTCATTATTGAAGGTTTGTTTATTTATCATTATGAAAACTTACGAAGCCAGTTTGATCTAAAATTATTTGTGGACGCACCAAGTAGTTCCAAAATAATTAGAAGGATAAAAAGAGATAGAATAGAGCGCAACTATCCTCTAGATGATGTGCTTTACCGCTATGAGCATCATGTGTTACCAAGTTATCAGCAATATATAGAACCATTCATCGACCAATGTGATCTCATTATTAATAATACTTCTTCCATGGACGCTGGTCTTGAAGTGATTTGTGGTTATTTAAAAACTAAGCTGGTCTAGAGAATATTTTTTGAATATTTACGTCTAATCTGCTTACACTGATCGCAATCCATTGCATGTTACACACACTTCTTACAGATAACCCACTTATCCTACTCTTTCTAGTTGCTGCAATTGGCTATTTTGTAGGTAGTATTTCTATAAAGGGAAGTAAACTTGGTGTAGCAGCCGTCTTGTTTGTTGGCTTGGGTTTTGGGGCGTACAATCCAGAATTCAATGTTCCTCAGATAATTTTCGAATTTGGTCTTATCCTTTTTGTTTACTCTATAGGTATCAGCAGTGGTCCTGCGTTCTTCAAAAGTTTTAAACAAAATGGGCTGCGTGATATAGTATTCATCGTCTTGATGTTAACAATTTCTGCCTGTATCGCATGGGCAGTGTATTATCTCTTCAATTTTAATGCAGAGACAGTTTCCGGACTCTATGCAGGATCGACAACAAATACACCAGCTTTAGCCGGGGTTATTGATTTAGTTAATCAAAGTAACCTGAGTGATAAGAATGATATCATTCAAGACTTGACTGTAGGTTACACTTATTCCTATCCAATGGGGGTTCTGGGAGTTATGTTTGCTTTGGTGTTTATGGAGCGAATATTAAAGATTGACTATTCCAAAGAGCAAGAAATATTAAAAGACAAATATCAAATTGATGAGGCTATTGATTCCATGTCTATTTTGATTAATAATCCTGCGGTTTCCGAATACGAGCTTAGAGACCTGAAGAAAGAATTTAACTGGAAGGTTGTCTTTGGGAGAATGCAACATCAAGACGGACAATATTCATTACCTACTTGGAATACTACACTCAAAGTAGGAGAAAGAATATTGCTTGTCGGAACCATGGAGGAACTAGAAAAGGCGCAAGCGTTTTTAGGTGTGGAGTCTGATAAGAAAATTTCTCATGATAGAAGAGAATACGATTCTAGAAGAATCTTTGTATCCAATCACAAGATTATTGGAAGGACGCTTTCAGAACTCAACCTTGACCAACAGTTTAGTGCGATCATTACAAGGATCAGAAGAGGAGATGCAGACATGCTTGCTGAACCTAATATGGTGCTTGAACAAGGCGATCGAATCAGATTTGTAGCGAAACGAAAAGATTTGAAAGCCTTAGCAGAATTTTTTGGAGACTCGTATTATGCCTCTAGTAAGGTGAATATTTTTTCATTTGGGTTAGGTATTGCCATAGGTCTACTGATAGGAACTATCCAATTTACGCTACCTGGAGGCATTAGTATGAAGTTAGGTTATGCTGGTGGTCCTTTACTAGTAGCACTAATTCTTGGAGCCTTATACCGTACTGGACCTCTTGTTTGGACGCTTCCATATAGTGTAAATATTACTCTGCGTCAAATTGGTCTCACTTTATTACTAGCAGTCATAGGATTACGTTCTGGGAATACGTTTGTCGAATCTTTATCCGGTGGAGAAGGGTTGACAATTTTTCTTGGTGGTGTCATCATTGCTTGTCTATCTGCATGTATTAGCTTATTAGTGGGCTATAAATTATTTAAGTTGCCGTTTTCTTTATTGATGGGCTTTCTTTCTAATCAGCCTGCAATTCTGGACTTTGTCTCGAGTAGAAGTAAAAGCAAAGTCCCAATGATTGGTTATACAATTATGTTCCCAATAGCGATGATTATGAAAATAGTCTATGCACAACTCCTCTTTTTATTTTTGCAATAATTTTTTTTTGGGCTCGACCCAAGATTCATTTTCTTTCATTCGTATAGTTAATAGAAGCGCATTGTATTGCAAAGAAAAAGTTCATGTAAGTCCATGAGTGCTTGATGCTCTTTAGAAATATGAAAAAACTATCGTTTTGTTTTTAGTTGGTTTATCTATTACTTGAAACTCCTCTAAAACATTAAGCACTCTGGACTTTTTTGATATATACGGCATAATATTTTTGAATGATGAACCTCCTTTCAGTATTTTGAGAGGAGGTTTTTTTATGCTAACTTTTCACCTTAATAATTGTTTAACTTTTTGTGGAACGAGTACTATTTTGGCTGAAGACATCTAGACCAGGTTTGTGGTTTGCAACACTTTGGCTGTATTTGTTGCCGACCCATCAACAAGCTAACATTTGGACAGATCCTGCTTTTTTGCTTGGGTTAGTTTATGTTCTTTTTCCTTTGAATTTTTTAGTCTATGGTTGGAATGACATTGTGGACTATCAAGCAGATAAAGTAAATCCACGGAAGGATACTTATCTCTTTGGAGCCAAGGGATCAAAAGCACAGCTGCAGCGACTTTGGATTCCAATCACCTTAGTTCAACTCCCATTTTGGGTAGCATTCGTTCTCTTTTGTGGCCCCCATATTTGTCTTCTCTTACTTGGGTTTATAGTTATCAATGGACTCTATAATTTGCCCAAGCATGGATTGAGAAGCAAGCCACCACTCGAATTACTCTGTCAGATTGGCTATCTCTTGATTGTACCACTTAGCATTGCTATCAATGAAAGTGATCCATTAAGTACCTGGGCATACGTCTATCTTTTACTCTTTGCATGGCAATCACATCTCATTGGTGAAGTCATGGATATTGAGCCGGATAGATTAACTGGAAAAAGAACGACTGCTACTGTTATTGGTAGGATTTATACGAAAGTATTTATTATCGCACTTGTTGGTATTGAAATAGCTATTGTCTATGTCATTTTTAGCGATTTGATCTTTGCAGGAATGTTGTTTTTTGGACTAATTTGGTTAATTATTGATCTCATTCTGATTTATAAAAACAAGGTCTACTCTTTAACAGAAATGAAACTATTTGGATATCTTTCAAATGTTGTGGGTTTCATAAGTATGATGTATGTATGGGTAACTGGATGTTTGCACTAGATTTTGGAAAACACTATGTGATGCTTACTGTTGTGTTTTTCTTCCTTTCGACGGGGATAAGTAATAGTCAAATTGAGACTATATACTCTCAATATCGAACTAGCTTGAATCAGGATAGTTGCCTTATTTCTGACCTTCAATATTTATGTGACCATTATGGAGGCAGAGTGACCGGAAGTAATGCGAACCTCGCTTCAGTTGATTGGGCCAGAGATATTTTCAATGCAGCAGGTATTCAAGCGGATAAAGATGCGTTCAGGATGCCAACATTATGGCTTGGTGGTACTACCAAAATGCAAATAACAGGGAAGAATACTGTAGATTTTTCACCTCAAGCAGTGTCAAAGTATAAAACGCAGTCTGGCAAATTTTCAGGCGAACTGGTCTCTGTGGGAGAGGGTGATAGCCTCTCATTCGCAGAAAATGCGACCAAGATCAAGAACGCATTTATTTTAGTAGAAACTGATCTCTGTTTGGATATTAACGGACTATTTGCCGAATATAAACATGCTACAGAAGTTGAGCTTTTGGCAGAGCAGTACAAAGCTGCAGGTATCATATTTATGGCATCAAGACCGAAAGGCTTGTTATATCGCTTTATTTCTTCAAAAACTACAGAACTCTCAAGACCACAATTTGTTATGGTTCGAGAAGATGCAAAGCGCTGTATTCGACTGTTGGAAGATGCAGAAAAACTGGACATTCGAATAACAACTCAACATCAAGAAGGTGATGCTTTCGAGTCCTATAATGTTATCGCCGAAATTCCTGGATCTGATCTAGCTGATGAAGTGATAGTTATAGGTGCTCATTTAGATTCATGGGCATTAGGCACAGGAGCAAATGATAATGGATGTAATGTTGCTATGATGTTGTCTTTAGCAAGGCAAATGAAAGTTTTGGCAATCCAACCAAGACGTACAATTCGATTTGCCTTATGGAATGGTGAAGAGCAAGGATATTTTGGTTCTTTGGCCTATGTTCAGCAGAATAGCACCTCTTTAGATGACCATAGACTTGCAATCTCGATTGATATTGGAAGTGGAGAGATTACAGGTTTTTTTACTAATGGGAGAAAGGACCTGTACGATATCGTTGACAACATCACTCAACGAATGCAGGATAGCCTTGTCCATTTGAATATTCCTATTGTAGGAACTGATAATTATGACTTTATGATGGAAGGTATACCAAACTTAGTAGGTATTCATAAGCCTCAACTGTATGGAATCAATTACCATGCGAGTTCCGATACTTTTGATAAAGTCGATACAACTCAGTTGAAGAAGAATAGCGGTATGATTGGAGAGTTCATCTTAAGATATGCTAATCAAGATTCTATCGATCTCCCAAGATTGACTAGGAAAGAGATACAACAGAGAGTGATTGATGATCATGACTTGGATTTTACTCTTCAGATGTTCAATGTTTGGGAAAGTTGGAAAAATAGAGAAAGAGGTAGGGTAGACTAACGTTTATGGTGTCTACATATTGGAAGTTTTACTCATAGGTGTTTTACCTAGGGTTGGCTTATTTAAGCTTTTAAAGACATTGGATTTAGGACTCATAAATCTAAGTCTTATGGAACAGGATATCATTTTCGAAGAAATAGAAAGTTTGCTTTGCTTGCTTTTTATTTATTGCTCTTATCTGGATAACAATTTCTCTTCAGAAGAGCAAACATACATTTCAACAAAGTTCAATTCGCAGATTTATACTGCGATGTATGCTCTGTATCAAGAAAAGATGGATACAGAAATCCTTCAGATAATACTGCACAACTTGAGGTTATTCTATCCAGATAGAATGAGTTTGGACACAATCAACGAACAACTTGAGGGTATTTTTATCGCAGATGGCCACATCCACAAGTTCGAATCGGCCTTTCAAGAATTTATGAATAGATATGTCAATTTACTCTAAGCTTTTCTAGAGTAAAAAATCCAATACATTACAAGACTACCAAAGACTGGCTATACAATGTTCTGCCAGAAGTCGAATCCAGATACTGTATAACATATATCCCCGAGTTAAGATCTTTTACACTTATTGTATTAGTGGTCTGCTCTTTGAGTTCAATTTGTCTAATCAATGTGCCAAGGCTAGAGGAAAGCATCACAGTAATATCTTGAGAACCACTTACAAGATCGATTCGAACATCAGATGTAGCTGGGTTAGGGTAGAGATTGGCTGAAAATTGCACCACTTCATCGACGGGTGTTGTGCAAACATTGGGTAAGCTTCCATCCAGAAATTCCCATCTATCTTCTATATAGTTTTTGAAGAAATTTATTTCGGATTGGTAGGATGAGAAGACAACACCATTAGGCCAAACGTAAAAACCAAGCACATCCCATCTATCAAAGTTCCTCTCAACTGCATCACCCATATTTTCTACATGCTGATCAATGACACTGTGGAGATAATCTGGATGAAACTTCCCATTTTTCACTTCTTCCCACTTACATCTTACCAATGTTTGGAATTCTGTCATGTTCATCAGTTCTTGCCACCAAAACGGTATGGTATAACTGCATTCTCCAGTATACATCCAGAGATTAGAACTGACACCATTACAATAATCTGCGTTGCCAAACGCAAGGTTGTAATCCCAAATTGGCCCTGCTTTGATCTTTCCACCTTTGCTCTTTTTATCTTTATGCAGATATGCACTCAGGCGATAAGCATCTACATTATTGGTGTATTCGTTGATTAAAAAGTGTTCTGCAAAAGATTCTAAGTCTATGTAGTCACGAATATGTTTACCACCATAAGTTTTTGTGGTACTCCTTAGGGCATATTCAAAGCTGTCGACATATGTCTCTAAATATTCTTTCTGCTCAAATTGCATATTCTCCCTCTTAGGATAATAATTTTGGAATCCTAGTTTTTGGTTGTTGTTTCCTTGGACTCCAAACAAAGAAAACCATTCAGGATCACCGTGATCTACTCTGAATATATAACCACCTGTCAGCGAATCTCCAGCGATGTCATCTGCATCTAGTTTGGCAATATCAACTCTATCATTGTCTCGCTTTATTTTTTCCATGAGTACATAGACACCATGGTAATTGTTGTTTAGGACTAATTCAACTAATCTTGTTCGTGGAGAATAATTATCGAATGTTGAACCTAGTTCAAAGGCAAGCATGTTACGCAGAAGAGTTTTGTCACTATAGGGACCATGTAGAATCCAGTCTTCCTCACTTGGCATGCCAAGTAATGGTGCAGAATAGTCTACATTTTCAGCATCCCTTAGCTCAAAGCCATAGTTGTTCTTTGGGAAAAAGGCTAATGAAGAATTACCTCTTTTCTCAATTGCTAAATCACTTTCAAAAACGAAGACCTGACTATCACTCGAATTAATTCCACCACTATCAATAATCTTAATACTTCCGGGCACTTTAGGCTCATCTTGAATTTGAGCTTCTGATTTTACAAGGAGTATAGGAAGGGTAGATTCGAACACTGATTGTGCAGACACACAGAGAATACAGAGTACGCAACCAAGGGTAATAAAGAATCGAATAGTAGGATACAAATGGATAAATTTTGCTGTGAGCAAAATTACATAAATCTATCTTTCACACTTTGCTTATATGTCCTACCTATTTTTAGAATTGCACCATCCTTCATCTTAATACCACCTTTTTCAATGATATGGATAAATTTGGTGTTGATGATTGTTGATCTAAAAATTTGCAAGAAGGATTCTTCGTCAAGCTTATTTTGTATGTCTTTCATGGGAATGTCTACCCAGATAGATTTCCCTTCGACATAGATTCTTGATCCATTATCTTCTGCTTCAATATATTGTATTTCGACTGGGTCATAAAACTGAATTTTATCACCAATTCGCAATTCAATTTTTTCAGGAACTTTGGTTTCAATTGGAGCTACCAAAGGTTTGTTGCTCATTGCCTTGTTGATTTCAATCAATTCTTCATTCTTGAAAATCAACTCTTCTTTCTCTGATTCTAACGCCTGATTAAGGGCTAACTGAGTATTATAATATCTTCGATAGAGCCAAGCCAATATTCCTGCCAACAATAGAAGAAAAAGTAATCCTACTGATTGGTATTGATTCCTCTTGATTTTTTCGGATGCTAGCCTGTTTTTGAGTTTGAGGATGTTGATGGAATCTTGCTTTAGCTTACTTTGATACTTCGCTTCTAGTCTTTTGAACTCGGCTTCTTTTTTATTGAAATAGGAGGAATCTGCATAGACCTCTGTAGAATCTATAAAAGAACCAGTTCCTTTATGATCTCCAAAGCAGGCAGTAAGCTCGGCCAAACTTTTATAATATTCTCTTTTTACATAGAAGTCAGTCACCTCAGGTAATAGTGGAGTTGCCTGATCCAATAGCTTCTTACTCTCACCACATGTGTTCTGAGCTCTTCTCAAATTTGCATAAAGCACTAAAAATCGAAAACGTGTTTGTCCAAGTTCTGTATTGGATAATCCCTTATTAATATGGTCTTCTGCTTTTCGAAAATCTCCACTTTCTAAGAAGATAGATGCCATATTGAATGTATTCGAACTATAGAGTTGCTTGGAGCGAGTTTGTTTTGCAATAAAATTTGACGCTTCAAAGCTTCCCATAGCTCTATTGATATCGCCTTTGCCTGCATATGCAATTGCCTCAGTTTGTGCTAGATACATAGCAACATCAGGACTGTCCTCGAAAAGATTTGCCTTAGCTAGCTCACAATAAGTGAGTGCATTATCATACTCTTTGATGTCATTATAAATTACTGCAATATTTCTGAGAGAAGTGGCATAACCCTCATAGTCGCCAAAAGACTTTGAAATATCTGCACTCTTCCGATGATATACTATCGCTTGCTCATAATTGTAATCTAGGTCATGATAGAGGGCTAGAGAGTTGTAAAGATTACCCAAGAATTGTGTGTCCTTCAATTTCTGTCCAATGGTGTCTGCCTGCATATAACTCTCATATGCTTGCGCAAACATCGCATTATCTCTCTGTAGATCACCAAGTAACTTGAGACATCTAGACTGCATAAAAGGCTTGGGGTTGCTCGCCAAGCAGAGTTGTGCATACTCAAAAGCACTGACATACAGCCCTTGCAACTTGAGTTGCTGAGCAAGATTAAATGCAGACTTTTGAATTCCAGTATCGTATTCAGCCTGTTGAGCGATATCAAGACTTCTTTCAAGGTAAAAGATGGTCGAGTCTCTGTCTCTTTTTAAATAATATCTTACAAAATCGTAGTAGGTCTTATAGAGATTGGAATCCACAGCACGATCGGACAAGACACTGAGTTCTTTCCGTAAGTCGTCCAGATACCCATTTTGGGCATTGGCAACGAAGTTATTACATACCAATAGTATGACGATTGTCGCAACGCGTCGAAGGATCATTACTTTGTTAGTGTCGTTCTACTGTGTTTAATCTAGGGTTAAAGGTACTAATATGACACAAAAAATAGAGTTACCCCCTTTTCGATCTATAGATTTTTTCTTGTTGATTGATACTTTCTGTATGAATTGAGTTGAGATACATTTCAATAAACTGCTTGCTCAATTGATTTTTACTACCCAATTCTTGACACTGACGACGAATAATATTCCAGCGTTTTGGAGAAAAAATTGGCATGTTATGTTCTTCTTTATAGGATCCTATTTGTCGTGCCACATTCATGCGATTCCCCAATAAATGCATGATTTCGGTATCAATATGATCTATTTCTTGGCGATGGTAGTCTAGCTTGCTTTGTGTGCTATCATGCTCCTCATGCCCGACTCGGAGTACAAGATTATCAAGCAATTGAGCTAATTCTTCTGGTGTAATCTGCTGTTTTGCATCACTCCAGGCATTATCTGGATCAATGTGAGACTCTATCATCAAACCATCAAAGTTGAGATCCATGGCTTTTTGACTTACCTCTTGCAAGATGTCTCTTCTTCCACAAATATGACTTGGGTCATTAATCAATTTGATATCAGGTCTCAGTCTTCTAAATTCTAAAGCAAGGTGCCATTGCGGTCGATTACGATAGAACTTCTCACCATGATTAGAAAATCCTCTATGAATTGCTCCTATTGTCTGTATGCCTACCTTCTCAAATCGTTCTATCCCACCGATCCAAAGAGCTAAGTCAGGATTAATTGGGTTCTTGACAAGTACAGGGATATCTACTCCTTTGAGAGCTTCGGCTATTTCCTGAACCGCAAAGGGGTTCACTGTTGTACGAGCACCAATCCAAAGTATATCGATATTATGCTCCAGACAAAGTTCTACATGACTTGCTTTAGCAACTTCCACAGTGGCTGGAAGGCCTGTCAGTGATTTTGCCTTAGCAACCCACGGCAGTCCCACCGCTCCAACACCTTCGAACGAGTTAGGTCGAGTCCTTGGTTTCCATATTCCTGCTCGCAGAATGTCAACATTGCTTATTGCCTTGAGCTTCAGTGCTGTATCCACCATTTGACTTTCAGATTCAGCACTACATGGCCCTGAAATAATGAGAAGTCGACTCTGTTTGTTGAGCCAGTCTGTATTGACATTTTGTGTGGTCATAGATCTCTTGACATTTGAACAGTAAACAACGCAAAAAGCGGATAAGTTTTGTACGATGTTACTAAAAAAAGAGACTAGAAATAGTCGCTCTAATTACTTATTGTGATGGTAATTTTCTGTTTGAAAACCTGATGAGCTAAGTAGTAAATGTAACGTGAAATTGTTGCATGCTATGTACTTTGTGAACTTACATGAATTGAAAAGATAAATCCGAAAGAATGAGAAATCTTGTGGAAAAGGTAGCATAGATAAAATACGAGGCACTCAGGCAGCACATTACGATGAAATGGAATATTATTTGTTAGAGATATGCTATCAATGATAAAACCACAGTTTTCTTTTTATTTGTCAGGATATCACTGTACTTTCATTAAAGCTTTTCAAAGCAGAAAGCCAAGACAAGCGACTCACCATTTTCCTATAAGAATACCTTATAGATTAAAGCAATCTTTAAGTAAGAATACACTATTGTTTTCAATAGCACGACGGTGCATTGATCAAACCTATGACTTTACTAATAAAACCTATAAACGAAACTATCATGCGAATGACGCGTTATCTACACTTCGTTATTACCCTATTTTTTGTTAACCTAGCATATTGTCAAACTGACATATGTGATGTTTCATCACCAACTGGGATTTTCCCCGGCCATATGGAATCTCTTGATAATACAGGAGGTACAGATGATGGAGACTTTCAGAATTTGTTGCTGACTGGTCCTATTACCACATGGTATTATGCATTTAATATTGGAGGTACTGATGAAGGAACATTTCAAATAGATGTATCTACATTATTAGCTAATGATGTTGCAATCGCCATAAGCACTGCTTGTCCGGTAGACTTTGGTGTTGCAGGGGGGGCAGCGACAATTAGTGGCGGTACGGGAAGTTCGCCAGAGTTTTGTTTGGAGTCTGGGGTTACCTATATCATCGCAATTGCTACTTCAATGGGAGAACAAGGAGTAGTTGATATAACGATTACCCAGAACTCTCTTGATCCCGATGTCACATCCTTTACTTTTGTTGAAACTAGTGGCAATCTCAATAATGATGGTGAAATATGTGAAGGAGAATCCACTGACATTACAGTACTTCATACCAACGGATCTGGAACACATACCTATACTTGGGATGATCCTGCAAGTTCTACAACACAGACCATTACTGTTTCTCCGACTATGACAACCACATACATGGTCACAGTTGAGGATTCTGGAGGATGTACAGATGTAGATATGGTCAATGTAGTAGTCTATGATGAACCTGACTTTACTGTTGCAGAAACAGATATGTCAGGATTGACTAATGATGATAGTGAAGTGTGTATAGGAGAAGATTTTACTTTGACACCAACACAAAATAATGGAACTGGCCCATTTACGTATGATTATGGCTTTCCTGGTGGTGGTTCACTTTTGGGTAGTACGAATACTAGTGAAACATTTACAGCGATTCCTGCACATGATGGTGCTTGGAGTATTACTGTAACAGATGGTAACGGTTGTTCTTTTGTGGATAATGTATCCATCAATATGACAATTAATGCACTTCCAACATCAAGTAATACTGAACTTAGAGCATGTGATATAGGAGATGGGACAGCAGACTTTATGTTAACTGATGCAGATGCACCATCAAATTATCCAACAAACCAAAATTTCCTCAATGAAATTGACAATGGGGCAGTTGGAAATACAATCACATACCATCCAAACTTAGTAGACGCAGATAATAATGCTAATGTATTATTTAATCCACATAATTCGGGGCCAACAACAATCTATGCAAGGATTGAAGAAATAGCTACTGGGTGTTATACAACAGCAGAGGTTATTTTGACTGTTGTCGGACCTCCAATGGTATCTTCAGCCTCCTTGCAAGCATGCGAAGATGCAGTGAATACTGATATGTATACTTATGAGCTTGGAGATGCTGATGGAAGTACAACCACTGGTCAATTTGTAACAGGACCTGTAAATGGTGCTATTACGAACTCAACAGTTGTCTATTATGATAATCTTACTGATGCCCTAAATAATGATGGACTAACAGGACTTATCACTAGTCCATATACTGTGGATCCTTCAACATTAAGCACGCCAAATACTGTATTTGCAGCTGTCACTGATGATGACACAGGTTGCTTCGCAGTAGCTAATGTGGATCTACTTACCATAGAAATTCCAGTTGCAAACACTCAAATAAACCTAGGTCCATATTGTAATGGCCAGATGGGAGATGACATCATCTTTACTTCAGATGATCCGAATGGTGATGGAAATGTTGGCTACGTTTGGGAAGATTTGGCAGCTAATGGAACCATTGAGATAGGAGGTCTTATTACTGATATGAGCACAGGAGATATCACTGGATGGACTGCTGTGAATACAGGAACTACGCAAATTGTAGCCACAATTACCGTTACGCCGTATTCATTTAATCCTCCTAATGTTGATGATAATGGAATGGGCGATGACTGTATTGACCCTTTGAATACAATGACTTTTACAATTACAGTTGATCCAAGTCCAACAAATGATATCTGTGATAATGATTTAGCATTACAAACGCTTTCTGCTGGACTCAATGGCGGCTTAACTAACCAATGCGCTACTATTACAGGTGAAACTGTTGCTTCTTGTGCAGGAGCTGGTGATGCTAGTGTATGGTACACATACACAGTTGGTGCTGATGTACAAGACTTGACTATTGATTGGACATTAGCGAATAGTAGCATGGCTGCTTATTTTGACCCAACAGATCCTATGAATACTGGCTGTGCCACAGCAGAATTTGATTGTGATACAGATGGAAATTTAGTTATTCCTTGTGTAAGCGTGGGTGATGTCTTCTATTTTGCGGTAAACAGTGCTATAGCTGACGCTGGTACTTTTGATATAACTATTACAGAAGGTATGCCGCTTGTAGCTGGAGATATTTGTACAGATGCAACCTACATGGATGATGGGACTGGATTTATTCTAGAATGTGGAGAGATGGCTACTTTTACTTGGGATATGATGGCTTGTCCAGATGATCCTATGGGTTCTGCAGCATGTGGACCAGTAGCTAATACTGATCCAGGCGTCTGGTGGTATTTTGAAGTAGCTGCTGATGTAAATGAGTTTGATATCACTGGAGCTGGAACTTATGAATTGTTCTTTTCTGCAACCCAAGATGATTGTACGACTATGACTTCTCTTGGCTGTGCAGGGCCATATATCACTGATGCGACTGGTGGTTATTTTGTGTGGCTGACAGGTGGAGATGTTACGATTAATCCGCTTCCGGTAGAGCCTAATGAAGTTTGTGGTTCTGCTACTGTAACAGGTATTGGTACTACTCCAGGAAATAATACATGTGCAATGATGGGACCTGCTTGTGGAGGTACGAATGGAGACCATGTTGTTTACTTTACTTATACGACTGGTGCAATGCCAGAAGATATAACAATTGGACTTGATCCAAGTGCTACATTACCTGCAATGACTGATGGTTCGATTTCTGTGTTCGAAGATTGTGCAGGCACTACGACAAATGTAGTTGACTGGGATATTATTAATATGACAGGCCAGTCTTGTGATGGATTAAATGTAGATGTAGAACTTAAGTGCGTGCCACCGGCAACAACACTCACCATTGCGATTGGTAGTGATGACTTAGGTTGGACACCACCATCTGTTGCTTCAGAAACAGGACATTTTGATTTGACGATAACAGTCATGGATGCTACAGTACCCAATGATCTTTGTGCGAATGCACAGGATGCTACAGCGCCAACAGACTTAACTAATATTTGTGCTGATCCTGAAGCGACAGATTGTGGACTTGATGGTACAACATCACATGATGTTTGGTACTTCTTCAATCCAACATTTACGGCAGCAGATATCACTATCAATGTTTCTGCTGATGGAGCAAGCATGACACCAATAATGGATGCAAGTGTTGGAATCTATGATAATACAACGGTATGTGCTCTTGATCCGCTTGATCCTTGCGATGCGACGATGGGATTCTATTGTGGAACGTTAGGAACTGATATTGAGCTTTCTTGTGTGACTACACCTATTGTATTCTATGTAGGTAGTCCAGATATGATGGAAGGTGATTTCACACTAACAGTAACAGAAGCCGATGCAGCGCCATCCAATGATATGTGTGCTACTCCAGACCCATTAGTAACTGGCTTAGCTGATAATGGTTGTGCTACATTGACAGATGTGACGTATTGTGGACTCACTGCTACTGATCATGACATATGGTATACTTATACAAACATGACAGGAAGTAATGTTGATTTGGATATTGATATTGCAGGAACAGGTACTCCCGAAAGTGCTACAGATGTGAGTATGGTTGTTTTAGAAACGGATTGTGCTACGGCATTTCCAGGAACAACCCCTGCTGATTTTTGTAACATTTTAGGTGCAGGAATGCAAACTATTGAATGTATTCCAGATGGAGCGACAGTAATTGTTGGCTTTGGTTCACCTGTATGTATGAATGGTGAATTCAATATTACAGTTACAGAAACACCTAATGGAGTTGTTAATGATGAATGTGATGGAACATTACCTGATTTGACGCCAGCAGAACTTTGTGTTTTCGAGAATATGTGCCTGGATAATACAAATGCCTGTCCTGAAGATTGGTCTTTTGCTGGTTGTGGAGCGACGGATATGGACCCTGTTGTTTATGGATCATTTACAGTGTCGGCAAATGCGACTTCAATAGAGATAGAAAATATTACTGGTCCTAATGCACCTTATATCTTAATCTTAGATGTGTTTACAGATTGTACTATGGGACCAACCGCAATTTCACCTTGTCTTCAAGGAGCTGGCGGTACTGCAGGAACACCGGTCCCTGTTACAGGAGGTTCGACATATTTGATACTTGCGGGTGACAATATGGAAGGGCCTATTTGCTTTGATATCAAAGTCAATGAAGCGCCTGTAAATGATGATTGTACAATGCCAGATGCCTTGACATTAGACGCTGCTACTGCAGGATCAACAGTCTGTGCAACCTCAGATATTACAACAAGTTGTGCTGCTCCAGATCAAGAAAACACGGTCTTTTATACTTGGACAGCAGCTACAGATCTTGCAAGAGTAACAATTGATATTACCAATTATACCAATACCCAAGCAGCAGGTACTGATAACATAACATTATCAGTTTTTGATGACTGTGCAAGTATTACGATAGAGAACCAATTAGATCTAACACCTGCAGATTTTTGTGGAAAAGCAGGAACTGATTTGATCACTTTAGATTGTATTATGGCTGGAGAGACATTTACCATTATGGTCTCTTCTTCAACTCAGAACGAAGGAACATTTGATATAACTATAAGGGAAATTCCTCCAACAGCTGGATGTGATGATAATGATGATTGTAATAATCTAACAGCATTTCCACATATGGATGTTGTAACGGATGACCCATTTGAATGTCATACAATATGTAACGAGTTTGCATGCCCAGATGCAGAAATTGATGCACTCTGTGGTGGCACAGTATTTAATCTGGTGTTTTATGAGTTTACTACTGATGGCAACTTTTTGCCAGGAGATGAGGTGTATATTCTAGCAGATGTTACGATGGGCGCTAGCACACTGGATAATCCAGTTGTGATGATACTCGAAGGGACTTGTGGAGGTTATACCTTATTGCCAAATACTGCTTGCTATGCAGGTGTTACAGGGCCGCAAGATGGTGGTATGACTGGATATATTCAACCCAATACGACATATACCATAGCTGTTGGTACCACAGATAATGTTGGAGGCGACTTTGATCTTTGTATCCAAGTTGTTACAGGATGTGCAAATGATATCTGTAATACAGCAGTACAATTGATCGAAAATACCGTAGTGACAACATCGACGCAGAACTGTACCATGGATGTTGATGAGTATCAATGTAATCCTACTGAAGTTGCTTCTGCATGGTATATATTCAATTTGCCGGCAGGCTTTACCGGAGCAAATATTACAGTATCTAATGTGACACCAGGTGGTAATGACTTTAATCTACAGGCATTTGATGGAATAGGTGGTTGTGGAGGCATTGATCCTAATGGTGAACCTGCTGGATTTGAATGTAGTTCAGATGGGACTTTAGAACTTACATGTTTGAATCCTGATCAGGATTATTATATTCAAGTTTCAACCTTAGATATGGGTGGAGAAATTGATTTTGATATAGAGGTCGATTTCTTAATGCCAAATGAAACAGGAGCACCTGATAATGATGTCTGTAATGGAGCGATTGACTTGACGTTAGTTGATTGTACTGAGGCATTACTCACTTTTGATAATACAAATGCATGTCCAGATGTTGGTCTTGGTACTTCTTGCACATTTGACATGGATCCTACAGTATGGTTTAGTATAACCCTACCACCTGATGGTTATGGGTTAATATTAGATAACTTTAGTGCTGACTCTTACGGTGCAGTTTTCGATGCTTGCCCAGCAACTACAGTATTTGGAGACTGTGTAAATATGGGAAGTCAACCAGGTTTTATCGCTTTGGCAGGGGGAGCTACTTATTATATTGCTTTAGCAAACCCAAATGAAGGAAGTCATTCGTTTAGCATCCAAACTCTAGTTTCTCCTCCAGGAGACAGCCCATGTATTCCTTATGATGTTAGTGCTGGTGCTTACTCAAATAGTACTTGCTGCGCAATTGGGTCAAACATTGATGATACTCAAGATTTTCCAAATGCAGTATGTAATGGAGTTACTGATGATCACACAGTTTGGATTCAATATACACCAACAGGTGCTGAGGATGGTGTTCAAATAACATATAGTGGTCCGAATGCAGCAATAGAGGTTTCAGAGGCGGATGCACCTGCAGGCTCACTTCCGTGTACGGTTACGTTTACAAACCCTGCCTTCGTTACTGAATGTAATGTTACTTCTGCAGATATTATAATTCCAATTTGTGATCCAAATCAGGTAATATTAGTTAAAGTATCAACGGCTAATGCTGATTGTGGTATTGTCAACCTAGATATACAACCTTATACACCTTGTGCTTATGCAGATGTTTGTGATGAGACATCAGGTGACTTTAATCCTGTAACGGATCCTAATGGTTTTAATGCGGCGAATTACGAATGTATCCAAGGTTGTTTAGAAATTGCTTGTCCTGAGACTGCAGTTGGCGAATGTGGTTTTGCAAATATTCCAACTGTTTGGTTTCAAGTTGATGTAGATATGGATGCTGCGCAGATGTATGTCAATGTAACAAATAACGGATCATGGGACCCGGTTTTCTCAATATATGAAGGAACTTGTCCTGATGGTTTATCTCAAGTATCCACAGGAGCAACTCCTGGTTGTAACACCGCATGGAATGATCCAGCACAGATTAATCAGCCAGTTGATCCATCAGTACAATCTACGTATTGGATTGGTGTAGGAGCGGATAATTATGATGTTGGTGATGATCCAAATTTTACAATTTGTGTTCTAACAACGATTGAGCTTATCATATGCCTTGGAGATGGATCATGTAACCCAGATGCTAATTTTGAAGTAACAGTAAGAAGTAACGACGAAGATGGAAGTTTAGGTCTGCCGCTTGAAGGACCTTTCTGTCAAGGAGAAACAGTCACAATTTGTGGTAATTTTTTCTATGATGCTTCCGAAACAGGCGTTGACTGGTTAATTGGTATTGTACCATACTTTGGCCCAGGTTGGGATCTGAGTTTATTCGATCCAAACTCAGTTGTTGTCACAGGAAACGGTCAAGCAGGGCAATGGTATGATGATGGTGTGCCGATCTTGCAAGAGCCGGTAGGTACAATTTGTACCTACACAGATATCTATGGTAATCTTCAGATATGTAATGGTCTATGTACAATTTGTACAGAATGTACCCCTGGTATGATGCCAGGTGACGCATTGCCAGGTGGTTGGTTCTGGGTAAGTAATGGTGGTAATGCTGGTTGTGATAATGATGGTACTCCAGGAGAAGGCTGGGGTATTGGTAGTACTACAGCTGATGTTGATTATTGTATAGATTTAGTCGTGAGAGAGTTCTCAGACATGGCTGAATGTGAATTAAATAAAAACCTCAATTTTGGATTCCAAACTTTCTCAGATGGTGTTGCAGGCTGTTGGGAAGATCCAGTAGGAGAGTGTCTACTTGATGAATCTCAAACATTTGTTCTTGAGGCAGAGTGTAATGTCCCACCACCAATCCAAGGAGGCCCTGTAGAAATTTGTACAGGTTTTCCAGCAAACCTTGATGTAAGTACAGCAGATGGCTCTGTTAACTTGATCAATATTACACCTGTAAATAATCCTAGTATTACTGGTGCTACTTCTTGGACATTCCCAAGTGGTTTTGGAACAATAACAGATGTTCTTACGAATACTTCTAATGTGGTACAATCTCAATTTTATGAAGGACAAGTAATTGTCCCTGGTTTAGATTGTCCTGGACCTATTGTCGAAGTAGAAGTAATAGTCTATCCAGAACTCATTGTAGAGTTCCCATATGCAGACCCAACTCCTGTATGTTATGATGATTCTTTTGTGTTTGTGCCACAAGTGATGGGAGGAACAGACATGAATTATACTTATTCTTGGACAGATGGTAGTACAGACCCAGATATTGAAATTTTCAACCCGGGTATTTACCCAGTAGGTATTCACCAAATGTGTGTTACAGTAACGGACAATTTAGGATGTATGGGTGAGAATTGTTTCAACTTTGACATTAGACCAGAAATACTAGTTGAGATTGTTGGTGAGGATATTATGTGTAAGGACTGTGAGGATATCACGGATACTGATGTTACTTTAACCTTACAAGATAACTCCATGCCTCCAATAATGATGAGTAATCTCGATTGGGATGTTTTTGACTACACAGGAGGAGACCTTGCTTTTTCTAATGTTGTAAATGGGGAGCTCTGGATACATGATAAACTTGATATTCCAGGGGTTCCTTTCCAAGAATCAGACGTTGATTTATATGATATAATGGTTACTGGTACAGATGAATATGGATGTGAATTCGAAACAGATTTCTTTGTTTTCGAAGTTGTAACCGGACCAGAGATTATCATTGATCTCATAAACTGTACACCAAATGGTAGTGAATATCATATCGAGTCACCACCAATATTTGATACAAGAGTTGAAATTTTTGACAAGAATGGAGGTCCAACTGATCCTCCAATTGAAGTGTTCTTTGGTGAAGCAGATGTTACATTAGCTCCAGGTTGCTACACTATCGTCTCTGATTACACAGATAGTGATTGTGTGTCTTCTGTAGAACTTGTTGTAGAGCCAGCAATACCTGCTGTTATCAGTTCTCCAACAGTATGCCTTGGTAATGATGGAGTAGCAAATGTCTTAAACTGTGGTGATTATATGACAGTAACATGGGATGCGGCAGGTACAACAGGATGTATGTATACTATCCCTAACTTGCTTATGGATACAACATTTGTTATCACTCTAACAGATGTGAACGGATGTGCTGGCTTTACGAATGTTACAATTGAAACACAGCCAAATCCAGATCCAATGATTACTGGATCGCTTTCTTATTGTGCAGGTAGTAGCACAACTTTAGGGCTTTCTGAGATGTATGATCTATATAGTTGGTCTACAGGTGATATGGGTTCTACAGCTGTAGTAAGTTCTCCAGGTACAGTCACAGTTACTGTAACTGATGCCAATGGGTGTATAGGTACTACGAGTGTTGATGTATCAGAAGATACAAATTTGAATATCCCTGGGGCAACTGAGATAGTATGTAATGATGGATCCTCAACTGCAACATTTGATGCGGGTGATGCAAATCCTAATTATACTTTTACTTGGGATGCCAATGCAATGGCAGATGGTGTCATTGGCGGAACGAATATGGGTACACTTACGACTTCTGTCTCAGGTACTTATTCTGTTACCGTTACTGATGCCTCGGCTGGTGGCTGTACAGGTGTAGGCATGTTTACTCTGAATTATGAAGAGAATCCAACACTTACAGTCGTGAATGAGGAGCCAATTTGTAATAATGCAGCTCTTGGAAATGGATCTGTAGTGGATATTACAGATAATGCATCTGGAAGTGCTGGTAGTTGGACTGATGATAACGCTGTATTTGGTGGCTCATTTGATCCATCTAATATGGACTTTGATGGATTCTTAGCAGGCGATTACTTCTTTACATTCTGTACAAATACTGCGATAGAATGTGAGAATGTTTGTGAGACAATCACTGTCCCAGTTGATGATTGTGATTGCCCAGTAGCTGTTGTCGGAGATATTGATACATTATGTAATGATGTAGCAGAACTTATTGATCTTGATGCTAGAGAAGTTCCACCAAATATGGGTACTTGGACATTTAACGGAGCAGATGGAGGTATGACGTTAATCAATGCAAATGCTGCTTCATCAGCCCTAGATATTCCTCAAGGAACTGCAGCTGGTAATTATTCAATTGTCTATGCTTTAGATGGTTTAGACCCAGGTTGTGGCATTGTTTCAGATACAATAGATTTTGTCATTAATCAAGCTCCTAGTGCAACAGTAACTCCTGATGTAGATGTATGTAATGAAGATACTGGTATAGGCATAATCTGCGTTGACTTCAATGGTCTTGTTACTGCCGGAGATATGTCCGGTAGCTGGACTGCAGATCCTCAATTCTTAGCAGATGGAGGGGACTTTAGTGACCTTTCTAATGTCTGTTTTGATGGATTAATGATAGGGTCAGTATACTTCTTTACTTATACGACTGGTAGTGCAATACCACCTTGTCAAGATATTCCATATGAAGTAACAATAAGAGTACAAGATTGTAACTGTAAGAATCCTGCGACTCTTGAGATGCCAACAGTTTGTGCGGAAAATCAGACATTGATGTTGTCTAACTATGTAGCAACGAATGCGGATCCAGGAAACTGGACACTGACTATGGATGGAACCGGAGATGTGTCCACAATTACAGTGACAACATCAACAATAGAAGTTTCTGCAAATACAGATCCAGGTACTTATGTTTTCCAATATGATAACATAAACCCAACTGGAGGTAGTTGTGTGGAGTTCTCTCAACAAACACTTACTGTTGTAGCGCCTCCTACTGCAGCTTTAACGCAAACTGATGCCCAAGCATGTAGCACCGTGCCTCAGAACGGTGGAGCAATATCTAACATCGTGAATGTTGGACAGTATCTTGATGCGACTAGTAGTGCAGGAGACTGGACTGATGATTATGGTTTACTTGCCGGTGGCCAGAATATTAATATGGTTGATTTTGACGGTGTGCCGATTGGGACAGTTGTGGAATTTACCTATACAACGAATACTGGACAAGGAGATCCATGTGATGATGTCTTTGTAGTATTTACAGTAACAGTAGTAGATTGTGATTGTCCTCCAATTGATACATCTGCTCCAGAAGACTTATGTACTTCTGGTGGATCCATTGACTTAACTACTTTGGAAGGAAATAGTGACCCAGGAACATGGACTATTGTTTCCGCTACAGGAGGTGCAGACATCAGTACTGTTATCTTCATGAATGAGGTATTTACAGTTGATCAAAACACTGATGCTGGTACTTACACAGTAGAATATACACTTGACAACCCTGTGAATGGATGTACATCTTCATTAACTGAAGAAATCACAGTTGTAGATCCTCCAGTTGTCGTATTCAATACAGCAGAAGCTTGTAATCAAGAAGATGTCACTGGCCAATCTGGGTCACATATCTTAAACTTGACAAGTTTCTTTGATCTTACAATGACTACATCTACTTCTGGTGATTGGTCTTCATCTGTTGCTGGACTTGATCTTAGTGATCCTACGGCTGTAGACTTTACAGGACTTTTGGCAGATTCTCCGATTACAATAACCTTCACAACAAATGATGCAACAGCACCATGTGGAGAAGTAACAGGTGACCTCATTGTTAACGTAATAGACTGTGATTGTCCAAACCTTACTGTGACAGATCCGGATCCTGTTTGTAACAATGGTACAACAGTTGATCTTTCAACTGCCGAAGGACAATTTACTGTAGATGGTAGTTGGTCTGAGGACCCAAGTAATCCAACTACTGGAATACTTAGTGGAGATATCGTTAACATAGATAATGCAACAGTAGCTGGAGTGTATACATTTATATTCACTCCTGATATGGCACCAAATGCAGGTTGTCCGGAGACATCAAGTGTTATGTTGACAGTAAATCAATCCGTGACAGCTGGTACGGCAGGTGATCCAATTGCATTCTGTGACAGTGAGACTGGAATGGTTGACTTGGCTTCTTTGTTAACAGGCGAAGATGCTAATGGTACATGGATTGAAACATCTGCTCTGTTGTCTACAGGTGGTGCGTTTGACGCAAATGTTGGGTCATTTACTGTGGATGGACAGAATCCAGGTGTATATGAATTTACTTACTCAGTAACAGGTACTGATCCTTGCCCTGATGACGATGCAACAGTGGTTGTAGTCATCGAAGAAGAGCCTGTAGCGGATGCTGGAATGGATGGTGAAATTGATTGTCTTGGTGATCCAATTACAGTTGGTGGACCAAATACGAGTACAGGAGGTGATTATACTTATGTATGGACAAATGCAGCAGGTGAAACAGTACAAACTTCTACCACTGATTATGAGTATCTGATAGGGGTTGATGGTACATACACATTAACTGTCATCGATAACGTAACAGGATGTACTAATTCAGATGATGTGTTTATAGCTACTAATCCTGAAATTCCTGTACTAGCAGTTGATCCATGTACTGATATGGGACAAGGTATTATCTTCATTGATGAAGCAAGTGGGTTTAATGACTTAGCATTCATAGAGATAATGTATCCTGATGGAACTACTGAGCAGATACCTTATGATCCTAATACTACAGAGTTGACCAATTTATTAGCTGGGCCATATGAGGTGACATTGATTGATGTGGTTGGTTGTAGATCAGTGACACAATCCTTGATTATTGTAGATGCGAGCAGTATCATCACGAATACTCTTGGTTCTGATACGCTTGATACAGAATTTGGAACAGTGTATCCATTGAATCTCAATGACTTCTTAGTTGATGATCAAGGTACTTACACTGTTGAATGGTATAACCAAGAGACTGGTGAGATTTTATGTCCGACGCCACAACAAACAGAATGTGATTCAATTGAAGTATTTATTGAAAGAGCTGAGACGATTTGTGTGAGAGTGACAGACGAAGATGGTTGTGTAAACGAAGAATGTGTCTATCTCAGATTTAAGATTGAGAATGACATCTTCACGCCAAATATCTTTAATCCAGGTCTAGATGAAACGAATGGATGGCTCTATCCAATTACAGATAAAGATGCTACAACTCAATACTTCAGAGTCTACGATAGATGGGGTAACCTCGTCTTCGTTAATGAAGGATTCCCTACGAATACACCTAATTTAGGTTGGGATGGAACATTCGGAGGTGTTCCTGCAGAGCAAGGAGTATACATTTATATGTATGGTGTTGAATTCCCAGACGGGGAAATAATTGAGACAGCAAAAGACATCACTTTGATTAGATAAATTTGTTGAAAACACTATTTAGATGGCGGCCACTTTGTGGTCGCCATTTTTTTTGCAACACTTTTCATCATTTAGAGATATAAATAGGGTAGCTCACACGTTACATTGTCGTGTTATTAAATATGTATAGAAAAGTTTTGTTCTTAATCGTTGTTTGCTTCGGAGTGGAAGTCAAAGCCCAATGCGATTTGGCATTGGATGCAACGATCTTTAGTGGAGATGTGAATACATACGAAATAGCAGTGAATGGATTAGTAAACAATCAGTTGGGCTTGGATCAAGGTTTGTGTGGAGTACAAATAGCATTTAATCACACAAGTATTACGAACTTGAGGATAATATTAACTAGTCCTAATGGTGAAAGTGTTTTTTTGACTGGACCAGCATCTACGCAAAATACAATCAGTGCATTTATCAATTGGGATGTCACCTTTATTCCTTGTAGTAGTCCTGCTTCACCCGATGTTGATATCCCAGCAAATTGGTCTAATACAGCAGGTTGGATTTCGGTTGTCGATTATTCAGGGTCTTATTATCCCAATGGGGGATGCCTTGAAGATTTTGATTCTGGCTCGGCTAATGGAGTATGGACAATTACTATTGAAGACCTTGGAGAGAATACGGTGGGGAATCTTATTAGTGTGGAGTTGATTTTTTGCGAACCAGCAGGCTTAGAATGCAATATTTGTGATGCACAACTGTATAACTATGAGTACCAATCTCTCTTCTTTTGTCAAGGGCAAGAACAGACTTTGCTAGTTGATGACTTGGTCAATAACGGGAATTCTCAAATCTATGAGAACTACTTAGTACTCACTCAGAATAATAGTATTATTCAGACTTCGGATATAGCCATTGAAATTAGCACTTTAGGTTCAGGAATGTATGAATTATATGGTCTGGTAGCGAATCAAAATCCCAATCAATTTGGACTTCTCAATGAGTTGATTGAAGGAATATCAAATGGAGAGTTCTGTGGAGAATATAGTCTTGTCCCGATTGACATAAACATTGCACCAATTCAAGCAGAAGTAGAAATCACAGAAGACTTATGCCCGGATGAGAATTATATCTTCCAAAATACTTTACTAGAGGCACCATTGGACACACTCATTTATAAGAATTCTCAAATAGGTTGTGACTCAGTCTATCACATTGTATTAAATCCATTGGATGTTATAGCTGAAATTGAGACTGTTTTCGGCCTCTTGCAACCATGTGATGAGCTGATCTTAAGTGCTTCTAATCTGACTGTAAGTCAAACAGGAGCTTCTTACCAGTGGTATACATTTGATGGCAGTATTGCTAGTGGAGAGAATGGACCATTTTGTACAATAGATCAACCAGGGGAATATTTTTTGGAAGTGACATTGCTAGGGTGTACTATCGTGTCAAGCGTTATGATTGATGGGATCCCAGGAGGTCCTGTTCTAGAAATTGAACTTGATCAAACAGATTGCATAGAAGGCATATTTTCATTGAACATTAATACGACAGTCAATTTCTCTGATTATCAATGGTATTATAATGGTTCGCCTATTGAAGAAGAGCTCAATCCAACTTTAGTAAACCTTGGTAACTACACTATTGAGTTATTAGGGGATGATATTCCTTGCGAATTCCCTACTGCTAGTATTGAAGTATTTCCTGTGGATATACCTGAAATAACCCTAACAAAGTCAGGAGATCTCTCTTGTGAAATACAAAGCTCAGATCTCATTATCAATGCATTAAGTCATGATGTCATTAGTATTCAGTGGTTACTTAATCAAGCCGTCATCGCTGAGAATACCAATGGAATTGCTGTTTCGGCAGGAGGTGTATACACAGCCCAAATACAACTAGCGAATGGATGTATATTAAATGAGCAGATTGAGGTTTTGGATTTTGAAGTGTATTTTGATTCAGAAGTGTTGCTTGATTCATTAAATTGCTCCACCCAACAAGGGAATGTCAGTGTCAACTCGACTGGTGTTATTGTATCATATGAGTGGAGTGGGCCTTTCGGTTTTTATTCCATAGACCCATCACCAACTGTCACAGATTTTGGCTCATATAGAGTGGATATAGTCTACGATAATGGATGTGAGCAAAGGTTATTTGTAGAAGTTGATTATGATGATGAATCTCCCGCTATTGAACTTGATGCGCAAGCAATTGATTGCAATAATGCATCAGGAATACTCTTCGTGACTGAAGGCCATCAGAGTGATTATACTTACAATTGGGCTGGTCCTGGAGGCTTCGAATCCTCATTTCTACAGCCTGAAGTATTTGCTCC
>JAHDEL010000050.1 GCA_020628855.1 Saprospiraceae bacterium
CTTAATTCAATTACCTCATCTTTAACTCAACAGTGATTCCCTTCCCTTGAAGAGGAAAGAGTTAGGGATGGGTTTAACAACTTATCGATCATTTATAAATATTACTTAGTCTACTCCCTCGTTCCCCCTTGCAAGGGGGAGGTACTTATTGAGGAAAATAAATGTAACTCTGGTTTTGAGCTAAAATGTCAGTTCTTTTCAATTATGCTTTGTTTAAGCTCTCCTCTCTTTTGAAAGGAAAGGGTTAGGGATGGGTTCAACAACTTATCGATCATTTATAAAAACTACTTAATCGACCCCCTATTTCCCCCTTACAAGGGGGAGGGTTTTCTGTAGGTAAAAAAAAGTATTGAGTTCTGTCTCTTTACTCAAATAACTAATCGTTACTCACTGCAATTCCCTTCCTTTGATAAGGGAAGTGTTAGGGATGGGTAATATATATATAATGACTAAATGACAATTTGAAACAACTCATCTGCACTTATGACAGAAAATTGACGTGTTAGCTCCAATGGAATAAATATTGACATAGCAACCACATACAAGAATCACATCTATGTCTATAGAAAAATTTTTTAGTCAACGAGAGCAAGATGATTTTGTCCCTGTCTTCAATTTGAATGAAGATGAGTTTTCAAAAGATGAAAAGCTTCCAACAGAAGTGCCAATACTTGCATTAAAGAATTCTGTCCTTTTTCCTGGAAATATTCTTCCTATAACAATTGGTAGGGCAAAATCTATCAAAGCCATAAAAGCAGCATTCCAATCTGATAAATATATCAGCGTCTTTTCACAAAAGGCTATAGATACTGAAGATCCCGGATTTGAAGAACTCTATCAAATTGGTTGCCTCGCGAAAGTCGTGAAGATGCTGAAAATGCCAGATGGTAATACAACGGCTATCCTTCAAGGAAGGAAAAAATGCCAATTAGAAGGTATTACTCAAGAAGATCCTTATATGAAGGGAAGTGTTACTCATCTAGAAGATCAGGATCCAAAAGATAATATGCAATTCAATGCAACAGTCTCCTCGATAAAAGATATGTCGCGCAAGATTATCAAACTCTCACCACATATACCGGAGGAAGCTACAATGATGATTGATAACGTCAAGAATCCAAACTTTCTACTCAACTTCATTGCATCTAATATTGATGGACCAGTACATAAGAAACAAACGGTATTAGAAATAAACAATGTTGATGAACAGGCAAAGAAGATATTAAGTGAATTGGATAATCAACTCCAGTTACTTGAGCTCAAATCTCAGATAGAATCCAAAGTCAGAGGAGACATAGAAAAGCAGCAAAGAGATTACTTCTTGAATCAACAATTGAAAACTATCCAAGAAGAACTTGGACAAAATCCGCATAGTGAAGAGCTGCTTGCACTCGAAGTCAGGTCAAAAGAAAAGGATTGGCCAGAAGAAGTTGCAAAGCATTTTGCCAAAGAATTCAGAAGAGCGAAAAGAATCAACCCGCAAATAGCAGAATATAGCGTTATCCTGAACTATCTAGAAACTTTGCTTGACTTGCCATGGAATACTTATACTGAAGATAATTTTGACCTGAAAAAAGTCAAAGCAGTCCTAGACAGGGATCATTATGGGTTGACTGATGTGAAAGAGAGGATTCTTGAACACCTTGCTGTACTCAAACTTAAAGGGGACATGAAAGCGCCAATTATTTGTTTGGTTGGTCCTCCCGGTGTAGGGAAAACCAGTCTAGGAAAATCCATTGCTAAAGCTCTCGGTAGAAAGTTTATCAGGATGTCGTTAGGAGGCTTGCATGATGAATCAGAGATCCGTGGACATAGAAAGACATACATTGGTGCCATGCCAGGCCGAATTGTGAAGTCCATAAAGAAAGCTGGCTCATCCAATCCAGTATTCATTCTTGATGAAATTGATAAAATTGGAAAAGACTTTAGAGGTGATCCCTCTTCTGCTTTGTTGGAAGTATTGGACCCAGAACAGAACACCACATTTCAAGACAATTATATAGAGGTGGACTATGACCTGTCAAAAGTCTTATTCATAGCTACATCTAATTCTCTCTCAACAATCCAACCTGCACTATTGGATAGAATGGAAATTATAGAGATTAGTGGTTACTCCATCGAAGAAAAGGTAGAAATAGCAAGGAAACACCTTGTGAAAAAACAAAGGATTGAGCATGGTCTTAAAGCAGAACATGTAAAGATAAACAAAGGCATCTTGGAAGGCATTATCAAAGGCTACACCAAAGAGTCTGGTGTACGTAGCCTGGATAGAAAAATAGCAAGTGTCATGAGAGGAATAGCCAAGAGAGTTGCTATGGAAGAAGATTACAATATTTCTGTCACAATAGAAGACCTCAAGACTTATCTCGGACCTTCAAGATTTGACAATGATCAATACGTCAAAAACACAACACCTGGCGTGGCTGTTGGATTAGCTTGGACTAGAGTTGGAGGCGATATTCTCTTCATCGAAACAAGCCTAAGTAAGGGCAAAGGGAAGCTCACCCTTACGGGAAATCTTGGTGACGTAATGAAAGAATCAGCTACTACTGCACTCAGTTATATTAAGTCAAATAGTACTGATCTTAATATCGATTCGACTGCATTTGAAGAAACAGATATTCATATTCATATTCCAGAAGGAGCAATTCCTAAAGATGGACCTAGTGCTGGTATTACCATGTTTACAGCAATCGTCTCTGCATTCAAACAAGAAGTAATCAAGCCTTATTTGGCGATGTCTGGTGAGATTACTCTCAGAGGGAAAGTACTTCCAGTAGGTGGAATAAAAGAAAAGGTATTAGCAGCCAAAAGATCTGGAATGAAGACAGTGATGCTCTGCAGTAAGAATAAGAAAGACATTGACAAAATTGAGCCTGAGTTTATCAAGAATCTCAACATCGTTTATGTTGACACTATGGATGAGGTTTTGAACAATGCTCTCTAAGAAGAGTTAAAGGGTTGTTAAGTGCACGCAAGGTAACCAAGCTATTTCTGCAAATTGATGTTCTACAAGACATAGTATTCATTGTAAACGTCCGTACATTTAGATTATGAAGTATTTCATTCTTCTCTTTTCATTACTTTGTTTAACCAATAATTTGCTTTCGCAAGACGAAGAGAAGTTGCGTTATATTCAATTCTCTGGAGTTATTGTTACAGAAGGAGAAAGTGGTGAAATCCTACCTCTACCTTACACTAATATTTCTGTATTAAATACATCAAGAGGAACCATCTCAGAATTTGATGGCTTCTTTTCACTTGTAGCAGAAATAGGTGATACAATTGTATTTAGTAGGGTTGGTTTTGAGACGGTACAACATGAGATCAAAGACACCTTGACAAGTGACTATTATTCTTGGTATCAAGTCATGTCTAAAGACGAAGTCCTTTTGCCAGAAGCCGTTATCTATCCATGGCCCAGTAAAGAGCATTATAAAATCGAATTTCTTGCTCTTGATGTATCCAATGACTTACGAAAGCAAATGGAAGAAAATCTTGCTGAACAAGTCTTGAAAGAGATGCGTAATACCTTGCCAAAAGATGGTACTGAAGCTTATAGCTATGAACTCCAGCGACAGATTACTGAAGCTCGCTATTCAGGACAATATAAGCCTCAAAATATCTTCAACCCAATGGCTTGGGCTCAGTTCATAAAAGCGTGGAAAAGGGGTGATTTCAAGAAAAAGAAAGAAGACAAAGACTGATTCGAATTGTTAAAATAACAAATTAGATTTTTTCTAATATGTTGTGTTTCAATAGGTTAGTTTATATTCTTATCTTTTATTTATATTTTTTTTCTTAATATATATAATATTAGTTGCTAAACATATACAAATTAAGTATGTTTGCTATGTAAAACCAAAAATCGACAAAGAGGTAGTTTTCTTATTTTGAGACCTTAGTCGAAAGGGCCTGAGTTTGCATGCAAATTCAGGCTTATTTTTTTGCCCTTTCTTTAAGCCTTTGCAAGAACGGTGAAGCAAAGATGAAGTCGTTGAGATTTTGATTTTCACTTTCCATCACTTCATGACGAGTTCCCTTCCACTCAATCAATCCTTTATCTAGAAAGCAAATCTTATCACCAATCTCCATCACACTATTCATATCATGGGTATTTATGACAGTCGTAATATTCTGTTCAACTGTGATGTCTTTTATCAGTTCATCAATAGTAATTGCTGTCTTGGGATCTAGTCCTGAATTTGGTTCGTCACAAAACAAATATTTTGGCCTATAGACTATTGCTCTTGCGATCCCTACTCTCTTCTGCATACCTCCACTAATCTCAGAAGGAAACTTATCATTAGCACCGTCAAGGCTCACTCTAGATAAGCAATCATTAACACGTTCATTCTTCTCGCTTAGAGACATATTGCTAAACATATCAAGAGGAAATCTGACATTCTCAGCAACCGTCATAGAATCAAATAAAGCATTGCCTTGAAAGAGCATTCCTACTTCCATTCTGAGCTCTCGAAGAGCATCTTTATCCATAGAATGAAAATCCCTATCATCATACCAAACTTTACCCTCAGTGGGAGCAAATAAGCCAACCAATATTTTTAGCAAAACAGTCTTTCCAGCACCACTTCTACCAATAATAAGATTGGTTTTGCCTTGCTCAAAAACAAAGTCAATTCCTTTCAGTACTTCGACTTCTCCAAATGACTTTTTGATCCCTTCTACCTTAATCATATTATGAAGTTAAAACGACAGCAATGATATAATCAGCAATCAAAATTGCTACACAACTCAATACAACCGCTCGAGTACTTGCTTGACCTAATTCCACGCTACCTCCTTTGACAAAATATCCTTGATAACAAGATACAGTCGTAATCAAATAGGCAAACACTGTTGCCTTGGCAAACATCATTACCACATAGCGTTGATTGAAGAATGATCGCAGTCCTTTGACGTAATCAAATTCTGTATACAGTCCTGTAGGTACTGAAGCAAGATATCCTCCAACAATACCAACTATTGCTGCAATACATACTAGTACCGGGATAGCAAACACTGCCCCAATAATCTTAGGCAGGATCAAGTATGAAGATGTATTAACCCCCATAATTTCCATGGCATCGATATGCTCTTTTTGACGCATTCCGCCAATTTCAGCAGCCATATTACTTCCAACTTTTCCAGCCAAAACCAAGCAAGTTATAGTCGCGGCTAATTCGATGATCATCATATCTCTGACGATATAGCCTATATAATATGTTGGGATAGCTGTACCAGTTAATTGGTAGTAAAATTGTTGAGCAGTTACCGCACCAATAAATATTGAAATAATAAAAACAATAGGTAAAGATCCAATACCGATGTCATACATCTGGCGAATAGTCTCCTTGTAGTACATGGAGAAATTTCCTGATTTTTGGAAAATAGATCCATGCCAAATGATGTACCTACCCAGATGAAATAATGGTCCTTGTTTCAAATTGAATACCTGTTAGAAAAGTGTTTCTTATTTACCTCTCGATACAAAAGTAGCGCAATTTTAGTCAATAATATTGCCTCTCTTGTCATATTGACATTGCAATTTCACGAATGACAACAAATTGACTACATTGCAGATTCTATAATCACAAAACCTTACATAATTCATGAAGGCACTTGTTACTGGTGGCACCAAAGGTATTGGCAAAGCAATTGTAGAAATGCTCCTTGCAAACGGAGTGGATGTGCATGTCAATGCTCGTAATTTGCAAGATTTAGAATTTCAAAATGGAGCCCTAAAAACACTATTTGAGGGAAGAAATATTACTTATAGCAGTAACGATCTTTCTGACAAATCTGCAATACAATCCTTAGCTTCTACCTATAAGGAACTACATGGCACGCTTGATATTCTGGTGAATAATGCTGGTGTCTTTCTCCCAGGATTGACTACAGAAGAAGAGGACGGTGTTCTAGAATCTCAAATTGAAACCAACCTCTATTCTGCCTATTATTTGACTCGAGAACTCATGCCATTAATAGAACAGTCAGAGCATGGGCACATCTTCAATATGTGTTCGATAGCAAGTAAAATTGCGTATCCAAATGGAGGATCTTACAGCATTTCAAAGTTTGCTCTCTATGGCTACACGAAAGTGCTCAGAGAGGAACTCAAATCTAAAGGAATAAAGGTCACAGCCATCCTACCAGGTGCTACTTGGTCCAACTCTTGGGCAGGTGTTGAACTACCTAGAGAACGGCTTATGGAAGCTCATGATATTGCCATATCAGTGTGGTCAGCAATTTGTATGAGTCCATCCGCAGTTGTTGAAGAAATTATTGTTAGACCTCAACTTGGAGACCTGTAATGCAAAGCGAAAAATTCATTCCTTATCAATCTACTTATTCAGATAAGATAGATGTTGAACAAGTCTCTTCTTCTCATTTTGAGTTTCAGAATATGCGAAGAAGTGTGAGAGAATTCAGTGATAAACCGATCCCAAAGGTGGTCATCGAAAATCTAATAAAAACTGCTAGCACTGCTCCATCTGGGGCTCATAAGCAACCTTGGACTTTCTGTGCTGTATCCGATCCTAAAATCAAGTCAGAAATACGCAAAGCTGCAGAAAAGGAAGAGTATGAAAATTACCACGGCAGAATGTCAGATGATTGGTTAGAAGATCTGAAACCATTTGGTACTGACTGGTACAAAGAATTCCTCGAAATAGCCCCTTGGCTTATCATTGTTTTTAGGAAAAACTATGATATGATTGATGGTGAAAAAACAAAAAATTACTATGTCCAAGAGTCAGTAGGTCTAGCTTGCGGATTTCTGCTTTCAGCAATACATAAAGCAGGATTTGTCTCCCTTACTCACACACCAAGTCCAATGAATTTTTTACAGAAAATATTAAACAGGCCAGAGAATGAAAGACCTTTCTTACTCATTCCTGTTGGTTACCCTGCGGAGGATGCCAAAGTGCCTGATTTAGAAAGAAAGTCATTAGATGAAATCGCTGTGTTTTACGAATAAAAATATATGTGTTTAGTCACTTATCTCCCTACATCAACAGGTTACATTCTAAGCTCAAATAGGGACGAAGAACCTGCTAGAGCACAAACACAACTTATTCAAGAATCAATCAATCATGCTGACCTAGTCTACCCTAAAGATATCAAAGGTGGATCATGGATATTTGCATCAAAACAACGAAAGAATATTGTGCTCTTAAATGGGGCATTCAAGCTCCACAAACGCCAACTTCCTTATCGAATGAGTAGAGGCTTAATGGTGAAAGCCTATTACGAATTTGACTCAACAGCCAACTTTTTACAAAACTATGATTTTCAGGGCCTTGAACCTTTTACATTGATCATTCACGAACCCAAAACATTTGTTGAATTGCGATGGGATGGTAAGCACAAACACGTGAAAACTCTAAAGAAATCCGAGCAATTAGTCTGGAGCAGTTGCACTCTTTATAATGAACAACTCGAGAAGCAGAGATCAGATCATTATTATCAACTTATTGACTCCAAAAAGTCAGATTTATCACTTGCTTCTCTTATTCATAATGACACACAATTACCTTCTGATTATGGCTTTATTATGCATCGTGACAATAGAGTAAAAACAATATCAACTACACACATTATTGTGAATGATTCCACAACAAGGTTAGAATACTTTAATAGGGAAACTAATGAAAAAAGTAGTGTAATTTTATAAGATTCAAACCTGCTAATTCAATATGAATAAAGCTGCATTATTAATAGAGTTCTTTGAGAAGACATCTCCATGGAAACAAGGAGTAAATGAACTTAGAGAGATCATCATGTCAACTGAATTAGAGGAAACTTACAAATGGCAATTCCCAACTTATACTCTCAAAGGAAAAAATGTCATTGCTATAGGAAATTTTAAAGGCTGGTTCGGTATTTGGTTTTTTCAAGGTGTCTTTTTGACTGACCCTTTGCAAGTTCTTACCAATGCTCAGGAAGGTAAAACAAAGGCAATGCGCCATTGGAAATTTGACTCTATCAAGAATCTTCCACATGAAGATATTCTTACTTATATCAATGAAGCTATAGCCAACCAAAAAGCAGGTAAAGTTGTCAAAGTCGAGAAGAAAAAAAAGACAACGAAGCCTCTTGTTATGCCTGAATTATTAGCAGATTTGCTAGTCGAAGATGAGAGCTTAAAAGCTGCATTTTATGGGTTGTCTGAAGCCAGACAACGTGGACATGCTGATTATATAAACGAGGTTAAGCAGATGAGTACAAAAGAAAAAAGACTAGCAAAAATCCTACCTCTAATAAGAGCGGGAAGACCTGTACAAGACCTCTATAATAAATCATAATGAAACTGTACGCTTTATACTTGGGAGGCAGAGCCGAAGGCTGTAACATTGAACTGCATGATGTACAGTTTTTCGTAGGAAAATCCATCAAATCTCTCTACCCTACCATTCTAAAAAAGTGGTTTGGAAAACCAGAAAAATGTCATATTGATTCATGGGTAGAACTCAAGTATTTAGATGGATACAATATAGTACTACGAAAAGAGAAGCCTCAAAACCAGGGAGTTACGCTCTACTTTATCAATCTAGGAGGCTATGAATCTGGCAGCTTTACAGAACTACATGCTTGTCAATTTCTCATTGCGAAGAATGACAATGAGGCAAAACAAAGAGCGAAATCTAACTTGCTTGTTGGCAAACAACAAGTCCATACAGATGATCTTTATGACGTTGATGATTGCTTACAAATACAAGAAGTCGATGGTTACCACATTCATTTGGAGGTCACAAAAGAGCACTCACGCTTTGAGCCAAATAATGGCTATCATAAGCTCCCCAAACAAGTGATTTCAGAGTACTTATCTTCTCAATAAACTTTTCATATTATGGAATTTAAGTTCGAAGCACCCTACCTCATCAAGGAAACCACGATCTATTATAGACATGTACTCATACCCCAAGAAATTGTAGCTAAAATCAAGGAAGAAGGTTGGGATAGACTCAAGGTAACTTTCAAGGATTTAGTAACATCTTATAGTGCTATGATGTCTGATGGCAAGGGAGGTCACTTTATTATGATTAACAAAGAAAGTGTCAAAAAATTAGGCCTAAAAGCAGGTGATAAGGTAAGCGTTGTTGTTGCAAAAGACGATAGTAAGTACGGCATGCCAATGCCTGAAGAATATGATGAACTCTTAAAAATAGATGATGAAGGACTTAAATATTTTGAGAGTCTTACACCTGGTAAGAGGAGAAACCTCATTCATCTTATTGGAAAACCAAAGTCCAGTCAGGTCAGACTTACGAAGGCCCTGATTGTTAATGATTACCTCAAGTTGGTAAAAGGAAAATTAGATTTCAAAGAGCTGAACACTGCACTCAAAGAGTGGAAGAATAACTACTTGTAATCTGCGTCATTCAGATAGTCTTTCAAATAAAACTCTTTGAAAATTTCTTTACCCTGTCTTCTTATTTTTAATCGAATCTTTTTATCCTTTTTTCTAGAAAACAAACTTTTGAAGGCCTGCAAATTGTATAAACTAGAAGGTATTCTATTAATGCTGAGAATGATGTCTCCTTCCCGAATATCTGCTAGTTCTGCTGGAGAAGTCATAACCACAGAACGAATGAAATATTGATTGAGATTAGGTCCAAAGGATACAACCTCTATGCCTGACTTGTTATACTTTGCTTTTGATGAAAAGTGTCTGTTTGGCTTAGTGTAGATTTCTCTATTCAGGAAGTCTAGAATAATATAAAACTGAGCTAATACTTCATTACCTACTAAACCATCTCTTTGAAATCCAACATTCCCCAACACAGAATCTTGCATAGCTTGTTTAACCTGATAATTGACTACAATGCTCTCAAACCTTTGATCAAAAATGGGAATAGATTTGCTTAGTCCTGCATAACCTACAATCTCACCACCAAGACCTCTGCCCAGAATCCCCTCAATATATTTTGACTGAATTTGTTGTGTCGAATCTATGTACTCTAGAAGACTCAGATTCGCGCCACTGTCCAGTAAATAAGTGACCTGAGATCCTTTAGACGAAGTCTTGATATAAGGCTTATGACTGACTACATCCATGTCTTGCTTGTGATAGTCAGGCTTAGCAAACTTATCGATGCCTTTTGCATCAAAGATGTGTAGCTTTTTTTTGATGTAATCTATTTTGATGCCAAGGTTTTTAAAGTATGACATACCCAAAATCCCTTCTACTCTATAGCCAATCAGTTCTTCAAAATTATAATAGGCCTCTTGTGTAATTAGCAGGTCATGCTTTATACTTACACCGTTGCCAACTTTCAACCAAGATTGGCGCGTAATCAAAGCCTCTTGATACCGCATAAAATCAGACCCATATAGCTGGATTGTATCCGAATATTCAAGTCCAAGGATATCAGTGTAAATAGTATTGAATAATAGGCTATGCTCTGCCCCAGTATCAAAGATGCAGTCTATTTCAAGAGTCTCATTAATTTGAATAGGGACGATGATATAACCGTTGACCGTTTTGAAATCAATGACAATGGATTCTTGGCCGCCAAGCATTTTGATAGGCAAATCATTAGCTACCATTATGTCAAGACTACATAATGTTACCAAACTGAGTATAGACCTCAAATATCCCATGTGGCAACCTTTTGGAGATCTTAGAGTCCGACTATTCTTTGGTCTTAATCGTATTGAATGTTTTGACCAAGGTAGTTACGAACTGATTTTGCTTTGACCCTGGATCAAGATTGACAGTTTCTTGTCTTCTAAATACAAATGAAAGCTTCAAATCTTTTATAATTTTCCATGTAATTCCCGGTTCGTATCGCATACGCTCAACCTTATTACTTCCATTGGTCCTAAACCATGTCTCAATGTTAAAAAAAGGTATGATTTTCCCTTTAACAGGAAATTGATAATGTAGATTCCACCTAACATAATCTGGGTCATTTCTATCATGAATGTCCAATGCAAGATGATAGCGTAACCTATTCTTTATCGTACCGAAATTATACTTTCCAACATTGTTTATATCAAACCAAAAGAACCTTCGCGCAGGTTGTTCTGGAACAAACCATTCCCTCCAAAGTATAGCTGCTGACCATTGGCCTTCTAAAGGAAATGATAGCGCAACATCAATTGATGAATTCTGATATTCTACTACATTATTAAATGTTCTCACAATAGGTTTGACTGCAATTTTCATCTTGTTCTCTAAGGGAAAAACAGCTTGTACACCATTCCAAGTCTGATTATCAACTTGACCAAAGAGATTGGCATTAGATAACCCTATAAAACACAACACAACCAATACTAATGTAGACTTTGTAGACATAGATCTTACTTTATTCTCAAGCACAAAGATATTTGAAGTTAGCAATCAGAAAAGTAAGACTTTGTTCTGATTCTATTCAATTAGTCAAAGAAATAACAAGTATGGTATCGATTGGCCTTTGAAGTGTAACAATAATGGCTAATTTTGCAGCCAATTCTAAAACACTATATTTCTACAGCATTTATGAGCAAAATCATCTACACTATTACTGATGAAGCACCATTCTTGGCTACGCATTCATTCTTACCTATTGTTAAAGCATTTACAGCAAAAGCTGGAATCGAATTAGAAACTAGAGATATCTCTTTAGCAGGTAGAATATTAGCAGTCTTCCCTGACTATCTCACTGATGAGCAACAGGTATCTGATGATCTTGCCTATCTCGGCAAATTGGCTAAGCAGCCTGAAGCTAACATTATTAAGTTGCCCAATATCAGTGCTTCTGTTCCGCAACTTAAGGCAGCAATATCTGAGCTTCAAGCAAAAGGATATGCCATTCCTGATTTTCCTGAAGATGCTGAAACTGATGAAGAAAAAGCAATTCTAGCGAGATATAACAAGGTCAAAGGGAGTGCGGTCAATCCAGTACTAAGAGAAGGGAATTCTGATAGAAGAGCTCCGAAACCAGTGAAAGCTTATGCAAAGTTAAACCCGCATAGAATGGGGGCTTGGTCTAGTGATTCGAAGTCTCATGTAGCAACGATGGAGTCAGGTGATTTTAGATCTAATGAACAATCTGTTACATTAAGTGGAGCTACAACAGTAGACATCATTCATACTGATAAATCAGGTAATTCTACCACCCTCAAAGCTGGACTTGCTTTACAAGATGGTGAGATAATCGATACTACTTACATGAGTAAGAAGAAGTTGATCAACTTCCTCGAATCACAGGTAGCTGATGCAAAAGCAAAAGACCTACTCTTTTCTCTACACATGAAAGCAACGATGATGAAGGTATCAGACCCTATCATCTTTGGTCATGCTGTTGAAGTATTTTTTAAGCCTGTATTTGATCAATTTGGAGATGACCTTGAACAAGCTGGTGTCAACGTTAGAAATGGTTTTGGTGATTTAGTTTCCAAACTGGATACCTTACCATCTGATAAAAGAGAAGCAATTCAACAGACAATAGATCAGTGCTTTGCTAATAATCCAGACCTTGCAATGGTTAATTCTGATAAAGGCATTACAAACCTCCATGTACCAAGTGATGTAATTATAGATGCATCTATGCCAGCAATGATTCGTACATCTGGTCAGATGTGGAATAAAGATGGTCAACAGCAAGATACCAAAGCCGTGATACCTGACAGTAGTTATGCTGGTATTTATCAGGTAACTATTGATTTCTGTAAAGAACATGGCGCTTTCGATCCTAGAACCATGGGTACTATTCCCAATGTTGGTTTGATGGCTCAAAAAGCGGAGGAATATGGCTCACACGACAAAACTTTTGAAATCGCTGCTGATGGTGAAGTAACAGTGGTAGATGCTTCAGGTAATACGTTAACACGCCATACAGTAGAACAAGGAGATATTTGGAGAATGTGCCAAGTTAAAGATGCTCCTGTACAAGATTGGGTGAAGCTTGCAGTCAACAGATGCAGAACATCAAATACACCAATAATCTTCTGGTTAAATGACCAACGCGCACATGATAGAGAGTTGATTAAAAAAGTAAAAGTCTATCTTCAAGATCATAATACCGATGGGTTAGATATCAAGATTCTTTCACCGATGGATGCAACTCAGGCATCACTAGAAAGAATGAAAGCAGGCCTGGATACAATCTCAGTAACAGGTAATGTCCTAAGAGACTATAATACTGATCTCTTTCCAATTCTTGAACTAGGTACAAGTGCTAAGATGTTATCTATAGTGCCTCTCATGAACGGAGGTGGTCTTTTTGAAACTGGTGCCGGAGGTTCTGCACCAAAACACATCCAGCAATTACTTTCTGAAAACCACTTGAGGTGGGATTCGCTTGGAGAATTCTTGGCTCTTGCTGTATCCCTTGACCACTTAGGTACAAAATACGATAATAAAGCAGCCATAATCATGGGAGAAGCGCTGGACAAGGCTACGGAAGAATATCTTCAAGAGAACAAGTCGCCATCACGTAAGGTAAACGAACATGACAATAGAGGCAGTCATTATTACGTAGCCATGTACTGGGCACAAGCTTTGGCAGAACAAACTCAAGACTCAGCGCTTGCAAATACCTTCTCACAAGTAGCGAAGGCTTTAGGAGAAAAAGAAGACCAGATCAATTCAGAACTTATTGGTGCACAAGGTGCTGCAGCTGATATTGATGGATACTACTTTTCTGACAGAGCAAAGACTTACGAAATCATGAGACCTAGTGCTACGCTAAATACTATCATCGATAGCATTTAACGTAGACTTAGTCAAGTCAAGGGTTTTTGATTAGTTGGACACTCTACCGGTTTCGTCTTCGATACCAGTTTTACGTTTATTCGCTTTCACTTGCGAGTTACCGAAATTGTAGTTGAGATTGAGACTGAATCGTCTACTATCCCAATTACCTTCTCCTGCGGAAGTCAAACCATTGAATGATGATTCTCCATTCCATCCTCCTGTGAAAAAGATATCTTGGACAGAGAGTTTGGCTGTTAGCCTTTTGTCAAAAAACTTCTTTTGAACACCAAAATTGAGAGACCATTGCGGATTGTATCTAAACACTCCTCCCCATATCCCTGGTCCTGAATACCAGCCACTGAGTTCCAATGTCACGTCTTTTGGTAAGGAATACGAAGATTGCATGTAAGCATTATATGAAAATGCCTGTAAGTCGATAATTACTCCATCACCATAGTCTGCCTGATTATCTGTGAACCAAGTTGACAAATTGAAGAATGTATTCCATTTATCGCTAAACTGGAATGGGAGACTTGCATTTGCGCTAATCACCGTTTGCATTGCAAGGTTATCCCAATTAATAAATCCAGCCCTAGGGTCAACTTCATCTGGACCAATTAATCGAGTAATTTGATCGATCGTCCTACTGTATGACAGGGTGAAATTATAGCGATATTGAAAGGTATAATCCAATTGAACATTATTGACAATCTCTGGCTTTAAGAAAGGGTTGCCCTTCATAAACGAAAGCTCACTAATCTGATTTCTGAATGGATTCAGAACATTGTAATCAGGTCTATTAATTCTTCTTCCATAGCTCAAACTGAAATTATGAATTGGACTATACTGGTATGAGAATCCCAGATTTGGAAACCAGCTGAAATAGTCTTGCTCTACGGGTGGCTCCTGTAATGTTGGGTCAAATGTAGTTAACTCTCCCTTAGATACAGTATGCTCCATTCTCAGTCCTGAAGTCATGGACCATTTCTCATTCAGCTTTCGTGCATAACTGACATAACCAGCTTCAACTCGCTCATCATATTCAAATTCATTACTCTTCTGAATGTTGAGGACGGTATCAGCCCCAAAGATATTACTGAACAAAAAAGTATTGTCTGTATTTACACTTCCTATCTTACCTCCGATACCGAATTGGCCATCTAGCAATGTCGTTTCATAGTCGACTTTGAATGAAGCAATTGCAATTTCTACCGGAGTCGTAATTTCTTGCTCATTCCGGCTGAGTAAAACATCAGGAATACCATCATCATCGAATTCATCTATTTCTCCTTGATAATACTCATTCGGTTGGTACTGATATCTATCTGTATTATAAGTACCGTAATCCAAATCTACATTGAGTGAGTTCGTACTTTTCTTGAATCTATAGTTAAGATTAATTGTATTGTTTTGTCTTTCACCTGTACCTGTATTATTCGCAACCAGAGTACTGTCTACTAAGTCTGGAGTAGCTAAAGATGATATTCTATTTCTATTTGATGAGAGGTTTTCACTTTCAGAAAATCTTCCATTATAGATGAAACCAATAGTGTGGTTATCACTTAGAAAGAAATCACTACCTGCTTTGATTGAAATGCCTGGTGTGTATCCCGTCCAACTACTTACTTCTCGTAGTCGATACCCGTTCTGAGTTCCATCAAATGTCAGTAACTCATAACCATCGGTATCTCCATAATTCAATGAGCCAATTGCACTTATTTTCTTATTGCGGTGGTTGAGATTCACTCCAACATTGTATCGATCTTTCGTGGCAATTGTATAGTTGCCATTGATAGATCCATTGGTACCAAAATTCTTATTTCTTTTTAGGATAATATCGATAATTCCAGCGTTGCCCTCTGCTTCGTATTTAGCTCCAGGGTTAGTTATAATCTCCACCCTATCTATCTGGTCTGAAGTGAGACTTCTCAGATAATTAGATAATTCATCTCCAGCCAGTGGGATTCGCTTGCCATCTACATATATGAGGACACCACTCCGCCCAAGAACAGAAATATTATCATTATTATCAATGACAAGTCCAGGTGCCTTTCTAAGCAATGAAATACCATTATCGCCAGTGCTGTTGATGGTTCCTTCTACATTAAAAATCTTCCTGTCTGCTTTGACTTCCACCATTGCCCTCCGCGCGGTAACAGTAGCCGTTTCTAACTGGACAGAAGAAGGACTCATTGTAATGGGGCCTAGATCAACAGTACCACCTGTCACATCAATATCAGGCACTGCAACGTCTTCCATTCCCACATACGAAGCAGTAAGAAAGTACTTGCCATCTGTAATGTTACCAAAATTAAAAATGCCAACATCGTCGGTCACTTCTATTTTGACTACTGAAGAGTCAGCCTGAGCAGAAAGCACGAGATTGGCAAACGGTATCCCTTCGCCTGCTTGGTCTACAAGGTTTCCAGTAATGGAGTTTTGAGAAAATACGGTTAGGGAGAGGAATAGCATTCCTAGGGTAAGTAGTTTTTTCATAGTTGTTTTATTACACCTCAAAGATGCTCTTAACTTCCAACCCTTTGCCATCATTATCGACGAAGGCAAGGACTTCTTATACGGATAACATTTAAGCAATTAAATCAACAAACTCTTGCTCAGTCATTATCTCTACTGTTCCTAAAGCTTCTGCTTTCTTTAATTTTGAACCAGCCTTCTCACCAGCAACTAAGATGTTGAGTTTGGATGAGACTGCACTAATATTCTTTGCTCCTGCCTTCTCAGCTTTCTCTTGTGCTTCCTTCCTTCCCATAGTCTGTAGAGTGCCAGTAAACAAGATAGTCTTTCCAACCAATGGAGCATCCGCAGAAACTTGCAGAGGCTTGTCCTCTTCAGTCTGATGGAGGTTAACTCCCAATGATTCCATTTTCTCTAAGAGTGTTACATTGTCTGGGTTAGAAAAGAATGCGACCATATTCCTTGCTAAGACTGGACCTATATCTTTGATACCTTCAAAGTCTTCTAGAGTCCAAGACTTAAACTCTAATACATGCTCCACTTCTTCAGCAAGCAGCTTTCCTGCTTTCTTGCCAAGATGGTGAATAGTTAGACTATGCAGTAATCTCTGGATAGGATTTTGCTTTGCTTTATTAATCGCAGTACGCAATTTTGCCACTGATTTCTCACCAAAACCTTCGAGTTCTGCAATTTGATCATATGGTAAGTTATACACATCTGCAAGGTCAGTAATCCAACCAAGCTCATAAAATTTCTCTACATAGCTCTTACCGAATCCATCAATGTCCATGGCATCCTTGGAAACATGAAAAATGAGTTTTTGGAGTATTTGGGCTTCACATTTTACATTGACGCACCTCCATGCTGCTTCTCCTTCTTCCCTTTCCAACTGAGTCTTACAAGAAGGACATTGTTTGAGGAATGTAATTGGTTGTTCTGACCCATCTCGCATTTCATCCAATGCTTTGACAATGTAGGGAATAACATCTCCAGCCCGCTCAACTACAACAGTATCTCCTATCCTTAAATCACGCTCACTGATAAAATCAGCATTATGCAATGAAACATTAGACACAGTCACGCCTGCAAGAGCAACAGGATCGAGCTTTGCCACTGGAGTAATCGAACCAATTTTCCCTACTTGATATTCAACTCCTAGTAGTTTAGTTGTTGCTTGCTTGGCTTTAAATTTATAAGCTATAGCCCATTTAGGATGATGTTGCGTGAATCCAATTTTTTCTTGAAGTTCGAAACTATCAACTTTCACAACCATACCATCAATCTCATAACCATAGTCATCACGCTTAGCTTCCCAATTGGCACAGAACCTTGCAGCTTCATCAATATCTTTACATAATTTGGAAGCTTCTCCCGGAGTCTTAAAGCCCAAAGACGTCAATAACTCTATGGTCTTAAAATGAGCTCCTAGGCTTGGTAACATATTGTTACCATCTCTATCAACTGCATATCCTAGTTGAAAAACAAAAGTTTGAATGCGTCTAAACTTGGTCTCATTGGCATCTTTCGTTCTGAGACCGCCGGTGGCCGCATTCCTTGGATTAGCAAATACATCTTCCTCTCTCTCCAGTCTAATGGCATTGATAGATTCGAAATCAGACTTGGCAATGATGGATTCCCCTCTGAGTTCTGCCTTATAGATGCCATACTTGCTAAATAATGCTTTGAGAGGAATAGATGACATAGCTTTCGCATTAGCTGTCATCTCTTCCCCACGCTGTCCGTTACCTCTTGTTGCTGCTCTAATCAGGAAATCATTTTCATAAACTAAGGCAACACTCCCTCCATCAAATTTGGGCTCTACAGAATATTGTACTGCAGATCCTTCGTCTAAAAACGCATTCTTCAACACCTGTCTATGAAAGTCTTGTAAATCTTCAGCATTGTAAGAATTACCCAAAGAAAGCATTGGAATGAGATGTTCGACAGTTTTTGAGTCCCCTTTGAGGTCATTACTAACACGCTGAGTTGGACTATCTGGCCTGATATCTTCCATGCCTGTTTCTATAGACTCTAATTGCTTATACAGCATATCGTATTCCTGGTCACCTATGATTGCTTCACTTGCTACATAGTAAGCCCATTCATGGAATTGGAGTGTTTCTACTAAACTATCATAATCTGCTCTTTCAGCAGGTGTTTTCAACCATTGTTTGGAGAGGTTGAAATACTGTTTTCTTTCGGAAGGAGAATACATAAAGTTATCAATTGAAGCATCCAGTCAATTGGATGAATGCTTTGCAAAATAACTAAGAAGTAACTGCCACAGAATAAATTGAATACAAAAGTTTACTTTAAACCTAACTTTCAAAGATTACTTGAGGTAAACCAGAATAGTACACTCTTTATTCGTTTTTAGACAATTGGCGTCTGATGATCTTGCCGTTCACTTCTGTAATGAAATAATACAGTCCAGCAGGATGATCACTCATATCGATATGGTTTTCAGAGCGCAAAGTGCCTTCTTCTATTTTTCTTCCAGTAATTGTCACAATAGCAAATTGGACTTCCTTGGTGGTAGTAATACCAACATTGAAAGAATGAGCAAAAGGATTAGGTCCAATAGTCAATGTAATTTCTGATTGCTTAGAGTCAAGTTGTTTGGATGCAGATGTTTGACCAAAAAGAGAAATAGTCAGCATGTATGCAAATAGAGTAAAAAGTAGGGGAAGTTTCATTTGTGAATAGTAAGTTTGGTTTCGTCTCCATATTAAAGACACAAAACACTTAGTTAACCACTAAATCTTTATTTGATTTGAATGATTCAATACATATCGGTCTTGCGCAATATGCACCGATCTGGTTAGATAAAAAAGCTACATTAGATAAGGTCCTTCGCATCATTGATGAGGCTCACCAACAAGATGTACAATTGCTAGTATTTGGTGAAGGTTTTGTACCTGGTTACCCACATTGGTTGTCTTTTCTACATGCGTCCAAATTTGAGGATTCTACAATGAAGGCCTTGCATGCACATTATATCTCAGAGGCTGTTTGCATTGAAGATGGAGATCTTGAAGGCATTTGCCGTAAGGCTAAAGAATATACTATGTCTATCTATCTTGGCATCATTGAAAAGCCAAAAGATCGTGGTGGACACAGTGTGTATTGCAGTTTAGTCTATATAGATCAAGGAGGCAGTATCAAATCTGTGCACAGAAAGTTACAACCAACGTATGAAGAGAGACTAGCTTGGTCACATGGAGATGGCAATGGCTTGGTAACACATCCGTTGGAAGGATTTGTTGTTGGGGGGTTAAATTGTTGGGAAAATTGGATGCCATTGCCACGTGCGGCAATGTATGCTCAAGGGGAAAATATTCATGTGGCTGTCTGGCCTGGTTCTGTACGAAATACAGAAGATATTACTCCATATATAGCCAAAGAATCCAGATCGTATGTAGTCTCTGTCTCTAGTATTATGACAAAAGATCGCATACCAGATTCCTTACCCTTTGCCGAACTACTAAGAAATGCAGCACCAGAGATTATGGCAGATGGAGGCTCTTGTATCTGCGGACCTGATGGCAAATGGATAATCACACCAAAACCAAATCAAGAAGGCCTTATAGTTGGTAAGGTTGAATTATCCAAAGTCTTGGAAGAAAGACAAAATTTTGACCCTGCTGGTCATTATTCTCGACCTGATGTAACTAAGCTTATTGTGAATAGGAAAAGACAATCAACAGTGCAATATGAAGAATGAAAACAATGCTTACATCCTTGGTACAAATAGCAATGAACTGTATCGCCTAGGACTACAACATCAAGTCTGGGCAAGCGAGGCTCAGCAAGGCTGGCGTACTGCAGGATTTACATCTGGAGACACCATCCTTGACCTAGGGTGTGGACCAGGTTTTTGCTCCAAAGAACTTGCCTTTATTGTAGGCCCAGAAGGCCGGGTAATAGGAGTAGACAGATCAAAGCAATATCTTGATTATCTAGATCAAGTCTCAGAATTACATAATCTCAATGTTACGACAAGATGCACTGACTTTACAGACTTAGACCTCGAAGTAGAGAGTTTGGATGGTATGTACTGTAGATGGGCAATGGCTTGGATTGATAATGTAGATTTCGTTATCCAAAAGATTGTACATGCTCTAAAGCCAGGTGGTAAAATGGTATTCCACGAATATTACGATTGGTCTACACATCAGACTGAGCCTGAATTGCCACACCTCAAGAAAGCTATTAATCAATGTCTCAAATCCTTCAAAGAGTCACCTGGAAACATTGATATCGGTCGTAAACTTCCTGGGATAGTTTCCGAACTTGGACTCAATGTGACAAGCACCCGTCTTATGACCAAGCTTGCTACACCTGAGGATTTCGAATGGCATTGGCCTAAGTCATTCTATCATACATACTTCCCTAGCTTGATCGATCAAGGTTACTTAACAAAACAGGAATTAGATGATTGTTTGGAAGATGTAGAGCGGTTAGAACAAGTGCCTGGAGCTACTCTATTCTGCCCTATACTCATCGAAGTGATTGCTGAAAAGATCTAGTTTTTGAATCCTTTGATGAATTCACTGGCTTCTGTCCAAAACAGGTCATATTCAGCTTGTATGATATCCAATGACTTCCTGTTTCCTGCTGCAGACTCAATTCTATCTATAGAATCTAACATCTTTTCTGAGTTGATTATCTTCAGTGTGGATTTTAATTTGTGCGAAAAGTCTTCTATTTCTTGATACTGTCCATCACTAATTAACTGTTGAAGCTGCTCAGCTTCTACTAGCTGTTCGTAGCAAACTTGCATCATTTGCTTGACTGCCTTTTCATTATTACTAAAGACTTTACTTAAGGTATTCCTTGCCTCCTTCACCACTCCAGAGGTTATTTTTCTAGTCAAAGGAAGTTCACCACCAAGGATAAGATACATGTGTTTGTACAACAGTTCAGGCTTGAATGGTTTTTCGATATATGCAGCGATTGCAATATTATTTGACCATTCTTTTTCTGCTTCAGAAATACTGGCCGTTAATACAAGGACCGGGCTGGTAGAGCTCATTGCTGAAGGTGTAGCTCGTAGTTCTTGGATTAACTCCAAACCATTGCCATCCGGCATACGGACATCACTCAGTACTAAATCATATTTGGTGTTCCAGAGTGCTTCTTTTGATTCTCTGATGGTCTTGCGTATGTCCATCTCAAGACCCCAAACACGAAAAAGCTCTGTGGCATAGATGATGTTTGCTGGGTTATCTTCTATTAATAGGATGTTTTTCTCTTTCCATCTTTCTGGAATGAGTATTTCTATTTCTTCATCTACTTGGAAAGTGATTTCTCTTTCTTCCACTTTTAGAGGCAATTCAACTTTAAATGTAGTCCCCTGATCCACCTCGCTTTCTACCTCAATATTTCCATGCATTGCTGCAATGAGATTCTTCACAATATTTAACCCTAAACCAGTACCATCAACATTGAGTTCTTCACTTGTCTCGTGGGCCTGAACAAAACTGTCGAAGATGCTTTGCAATCTGGTCTTTGGAATCCCAATACCTGTATCAGTCACTTCTATCTCAATCAATTTGAGTTCACCCATATTCTGCTTGAGTGAGGCGGTGACACTAATAAATCCCGCATGCGTAAATTTGATTGCATTCGAGATTAAGTTGACCAATATTTGATTAATTCTCAACTTATCTCCTATCAAGGATTCTGGCAGGTCATAAGCCATGTTGAATTTTAAATTGAGCTTCTTTTCATTTGCTTTATAACTAAACAAACTATTCAAGTCATTGAATAATTGCTTCATACTAAAGAGCTCGTTCTTGATCTTTAGTTCTCCAGCATTGAGCTTAGACAAGGTCAAAAAATCATTAATAATAACTAATAGATTTTCTGCGGCTTGGTTGATTATCCTGACATAATCACCTTGAGATTCGGATAGAGAAGTCTTCCCAAGCATATGACTCATCCCAATAATAGCATTGAGAGGAGTCCGTAGTTCATGATTAACGTTGGCAAAAAGTAATTCTTTGATTTTGGATTGATTCTCTACAAGAGACTTTTTCTCTTCGAGCTCTACCTTCTTTTCTTCAAGTTCTTTAATCGTTTGATTCAGGATACTCTTCATAATATCCTTATCCTGTAGGGTTCTGCCTAATTTAAATTCAAGCTCTGTAATGGTAGACTGAAGTTGGTCTATGATATGTTTGGGATTTGTTTTATCCATCTATTTTTCGCTGATGGTAACCAGGCAACAAGTCTCATTAAAATAATGCACTTTTCTATTGAAGCTTCTTCCGATTTCTCCGAAAGTGAAGAATCCTACAAATGGTATGTTCCATGTATCATCAAGTGCCTTGACTTCTTTTGCCACTAATGGTCCAAATGACCAATGTCTTGCCTTACAAGAAAACAATATCTGGGCAGTTGGTTGGTCATGTTGTTCTTGATAGGTTTGCATTTCTCTTATTGTATTATCAATGACTTCAAAACCAGGTGAAACTGAAAATTTGAATTTTTCGCCTTCATGTACTGGTCCAGCCATTATCAAAGAACGTTTTTCATTATCACTGTACAGAGGAGCTCTTAAGACAAGATCTCCATCTCTCATGACTTGCAGCGGGTACTGGGAGTTTACAGTTGCAACTTCTTTATCGTCATCTGGATTAGAATAAAATCCAAAAAATTTAATGAAAAAATCCAAGGCAGGTTGATCATTTATTTCAAGAATTTCATTGAATTTCGCTTTGGTAATTGTGTGTTCTGTACCAATTGCTTCCCATCCACTTATTGCAAACCCGCTAATCTCAACTTTGGTATTGTCGAATATTAATCCTAAAAAACCGTCTGAAACAACACCTGCATTTGTATAGAGCTTTGGAGCCAATACCTCTGCGCTATCACTAGCCATACCACCATAGACATTTGCCTCTCTACCGAGACTCTGATTTAGTCCTTTGATTATTTCTTCTCCATTGGTGAATTGAGAGAAGATGATCATAAATGATGGATCTTCAAATTTTGACAATGCATAGTCACCAAACTCTTTACCTGTCTCACTTGATCTTTCAGCCATAGCTCTTTCGACAAAAAAGATATCAAAACTAGATTGATCAATCTCCATAAGGATAAGAGCAATAGATCCATCTATTATTTGACCTTGATTTATCTCTCCTGCAGAGGTTGAGCCAAAAAGAGTAATGTTGTGCTCTGTCATTAGATGAGCAATCTGACCAGGATCATGGCTTGTATCACTAAAGCAAATTGCTAATGTCGGAGACATGGTCTTTAGCGTCTCCCCAAGCTGTGCCTTTAGGTCAGATAAAGATTGTGCGGATAGAGTTAGTGCCTTCATCGAATTGAAGATAATGTATTAATTAGATATCATAAAATACAAACCGCAGACTGCGCTATAAAGACGTCAGAATACAATGCCTACCCCTATTATTACAAAAAGTTCTCCCATTCAATCCTTATGCTATTGAAGTCTCAGACATTACATGTTCTATAATTTTTTTAAAAAAAACTGCCTAAATAATGAAGCGCTTATACTGTTGAAAGCATTATACAGTTACAATGACACACAATTTAGTGTGTATTTGTCTCGAGACACAATCTGTCCATTTAGGCAGGCGACCCATTTACATTAACGAATAAAATTACAGCTCTATGAAACAGATAAGCTTGGCATTGCTATGCCTTCTCTCGACCGTAATCATAACACCGACTTCAGGCCAATCAGCATTTGGAATCAAAGCCGTTATCTCACATCCAATTACAACTTCCGAATCGATTATGTTAGCAGGTAGTGATCGTTACATTAATAACACGCTCAATTACCAATCAACTCAAAAAGTTCTTGGTTTTGGAGCTACCTATTATAAGGCATTCACTAGAGTATGGATAGAAGGAAGTTTGCTTTACTCTCAGAAAGAATCTTCTTATGATTTGGATAGTTATACGGGTTTGGGGAAACAGGTTCTTCATGATAAAGTTTCAGAAATTACCGTTCCTCTGACCGCCGGAATATATATTGCAAAATCTATGCGTATTGGTTTTGGTCCTACATTTAGGAAGATTATTGACCATAGCAGAGCATTAATGATTGATCCACTCTTTGCACCTTCGAATCGAACTTGTGATAATGGCTTTCACTTTGTCTTTGGCATTAACCTAACAGAACACATCCATATTGACCTGCAATTTGAACAAGGGTTCAACAGGAATGGTGAGGCATATACCTATAATGACGAAGCTTTAGAATATCAATTTAGAAAACGGTATGCTTCAATTGCTTTGAAGTTCCTTCTTGGCAAGTAAGACAAATGATATTCCTAGGAGCCTGGAGCAAATCACTAAAGGTCATGGTAACCTAGGATTATCTCTTAGTTACAATCTTGAATATCGGCATCGAATTCAGCTCCTAGAGCCACTTCGAATCCAGATTCTAAAGAGACTTCTTGACCGGAATGATATATTACTATTGCATTGCTCTGAATCAAATTAGTAGCCACAATTGTGTCTTGTGCACTGACCTCAACTATAGTATTTTCCGAAATGGTATCATAGACAGTAAATGTTGAAGGACAATGTGGCTCACTGATAAAACCTAAAAATTGCAATAAATCAGCATCTGTGACTTGAGTAGGATCAGTAAGATCCAGACCAATAAGATTTGTTGGAACAGTGACATCATCAAATCTTGCATAATCGAATGCCCCAATAAGATCGGGGTTAAATGGAACATTAGGATTTGGTTCTGCTACACCAGGCACTAACAAATTTTCATTATGAAACTGTGGAGTATAGGTAGAGACTTTTGGCCAATCAGTATAAGTTACAAATCCCATTTGGACAGTATTTGGAAAATCATTTCTATAATATCGACCACGCACCTCCCATTGCTGGCCTGGGAGTTGGGATAATATAAGGATTGCAGGTCCAATCTTAGCCATTCTAATTTGGGCTTGCTGGGCAGAAATAGAAGATACGGCTAAATTAGAATTACTGTTGTTAGTTGTCTTTATTTCAAAATGCGGTCCGGGACATCCAGGACAAGTTGGGTGATTGGTGGCTGCAAAACCTATAGAAAGAAAGACATAATCTTGTGCGTTGGGCACCCAATCTATTGGTCCTCCATTAGGGTACTGGAGTGGCGTTCTCATCATCATACCTGCTAATGAATATTGTGATCCTGGTAAACTGACTCCATCCAAAGCTGTAGCAGATACATCAGTAGTGACTATGAAGTCTCCTGATAATTCCTTAAAAATTAGGGTGCCTCTATATTCTGCAAACCACGAAGAAGTGTATGGTTGCATGTGCAGTCTTCCAGCTGTTGAAGTATTGACATCTAATATTTCCAGTTGGTCGAATCCCCAATTTTCAGATTGACTAATATTCTGCCAATTTGTGAGTGTGGCTGCATTATTAAATTCATCATTTAATAATTGGATTTGTCCTTGTATTGGTAATTGGTATACAATGAGCAATAAAACAAACGATAACAATTGAATTTGCATTGAATAAAATTAATACTAAATACTCGCTTTCAATTTCTTTTTGAGTTCAAAGAGCTCATCACGATATT
>JAHDEL010000051.1:0-9962 GCA_020628855.1 Saprospiraceae bacterium
GGACACTGCCCAAACCCATGTAGAATCACACCGAATAGTATGAACAGAGAAGTTACATACCTCAAAACTGTCTTTGGTATTTGTGAGGTTGATTTTGTTTTATATAAGAATCCAAAAATCATAGCATTCATTTTCTATTGTAATTCTTTATTCAGAATTTAATTTGTCTCATAACAATCTACTGTTGTATAGCCATAGAACAAACCACCTTAATGAAGAGCGTCCCTCTCTATTAAGCTAATTACAACATAATAAATAGTCTTGTGTCTGCATTGACTACCGTGGATTTGTAGTCAATGTGATTCGTCTTATTTTCAAAAGTGTGCTGAAGTGTTTAATCTGGGAATACCCGCACAATCTCTTGATATTGGTTCTTCTCCTTCGTTTAGGAGTCGCTATTCTTTAAATGATGATAAGCAATAAGAAAAATGCAATAATCTAATATTGCTCTTACCACTCTCTCATCTGATTTAGTAAATTATCTGGATGTCAAACATCCCTGCATTGGCTCCGCTCAACTTAGCACCTGAACCTTTGTCATCAGATTGAGATTGACAACTTGATGCAGATTCTATTTGCACTCCACTGCCGCTGTTCGGGAATACAAAAATTTCGTATGTCTTCCCAGGCTGCAGAAGCATAGAAAGGTCCATTAAGCTAATCTCATTCTTGCCTGCTAATATTTGCATATTCTCAAGACTCCCTTTCTCTGTACCATCTTGAGAGGCTATTCCAATTTCTGCTTCGCCATTTCCATTAGCATAGACTTTGATTTTACTGACCATGCATTCTCTATTTGGTGTCAGTGTAGTCACTACTCTATCGCTATAAGAGCGACTACCATCAGGACATCTTTGTGAAGAAGTAAGCCCTAACGATTCTTTGCTAGCACCTGTAAAAGCCAGAGATTGTTTCGCAGCGATCTCTTTTGCCGCCTCCGCTTCTTTTCGCTTTTTTTCTGCTTCCATAGCAGCCATCTTAGCAGCTTCATCCGCTTGTCTTTTCCTTTCTGCTTCTTCCTTAGCTAATCTTGCCTTCTCAGCTTTATCTGCTTCCATTTCTGCTAATCGCTCTGCCTCTTTGGCTTTTCTATCTGCTTCTTGCTGGATTGCATCTTGACGTTTACGCTCGGCATCTGCCAATCTTTTTGCCTCTTCATCTGCTTTTCGCTTTGCGTCCATCTTTCTTTGCATAGCTATCTCAGCTTCTTTATCTTTCGCAGCTTTTGCTTCTCTTTCTTTTCTCAACATTTCTAATCGCTGCCTTTCTTCAGCTTTCCTCTCTTCTTCCACCTTTCTTCTTTGCTCTGCTGCGAGTCTATCTGCCTCTCGTTGTTGATCTTGTCTGGCTCTTTCCTCTTGTTGCCTTTTTGCATCAGCTATTCTTTGTTGCTCCCTTCTTTGTTGTTCTGCATATCTTCTTGCTTCTGCTTGAGAGTCAGTATCGGATGTTTGGGCAGTGCTTGGATTTGTTGCTGCTTGCGGAGCAACACCTTGAACTTGATTAGTTCTATTAAGGTCATTAGTATTGCTGACTTGTCTTGTAGGTTTAGTCTTGTCTACCCTTTGAGAAGATTGGGTTTCTTCGACAGTCTCTTCCGAGGTAAGTTCCTCTTCGTTAGAGTAGTATTCATTCTGATTGTAGAATGCAGGGCAATCAGATTTTCGACTTAACTCAGCAAGAGAAAACTCCATTTCTTTTTTCGAAGTGCTCGTGGCATTTTGCTGAGCATACTTGATCCTGATAACGTCCAGTGAGGAGACATAATCTGTTACTTCAAACCTAAAACCTCCCTTTGTCTGAGTATCCGGTTCAAAGTATTCATCTCCGTTTGTATCGAATTGTGCAGACAAGATCCGGCATTGAGGTCTAGAATTATCTTGAATATAATATTGGGTAGCACCCTGAGATTCATCGCATACTAAGCTCACATCATAGAGAATCGGCGAATTAAAATCACAAGAATCTCCTGACTTACATTGCCATAATAATAGACATACCAAGGTGAGAAGAATACATTGCAGTGGAGTTGTAATGTAAGTCATGATAGTGTTGGTTTTCTTACGAGATAACAAGTATAGGCAATACGGTTTTAAAATCATCGAATTGGTGTATTTTTTCCTTATTAATTTTCTTTGCTTTAATGTTGAGTACTGATTTCTTTCCCTTGGAATGTACCGTCCTCACTTTGTTGATTTTGATTTTTGGTTTTTTGTTATCACTAATATTGAGATTTTTTCTTGGTTCTGTTCGTACATTTTTGATGAGTGGTATGAAATCAATGGTGTACGGCATGTTTTCATGACGATCCAATCCAGAAAATCTAAAATTATCCTCATTTTGAATTTGCATGAAGATTTCAAACCCGGCAATTTTGAGATTGTCAGCACCTCCAATTTTAAGATGTCCTAAAGTCTGGGGAACGTGATTAACAAGTTTTACGAGAGTAATCTCTAACTCTTCTAATGCAAAGGATTCTTGCTCTAGTTGACCTGCTTCAAAAATGACCCTCTTGTCCTCTGAAATATCAAATGCTTGGATAGTAGAATTGTGCTTTACAAACAAACTATACTTTCTCTGCTTTTTTTCTACCTTAATCTTAACTGGCTTAACTTCAACAACCGGAGATTTCCTAACAACTTGAAATGAGTCTAGGCTTAATTTTTTAATAGCAGACAAACCATTCATGACACAGAAAGACTCATGTAGATTAGGTATTGGAGATACTTCAAGGCCAGTAGTTCTGTTTATGGAGCTTCTTACTTTTTCGCATTGTTCCCAAAATCCCGTTGTATAGATTATGCATGGTTCTTCATCGGTAGATGCGGCATCTGCATCCTTCAAGTTTGAAGTAGCTTCTTCAATCACTTCATCGACAATTCGATCAATTTTGGCTTTGTCAAAGCTTATAATAAAAGCTTCGTTATCGATTGCTAGGTAGCACTCTAAGAGTTTTGTATTGTTTTTTGAATATTTAGTAATAAGTGTTGTTAATGCTTGCTCGATAACAACACTATTTTTCTTGGAATCTAAGATTGCTTTATCATAAGCCATCTGATATTGCAGATGCAGTTCGATTACAAGGTATTCATAGACTCTTGTATACAAATCTGTTTGATGAACTGCTTCAGAGACAAGGCTACAATCTTCATGATCAAAGACCACTTTTTCAATGGTCATTGTATTCTTAAAAACACCAAAATGGAATATCTCCTGAGAGGAATTACTACTCAATTTATGGTGAGCTCCAATAGCATTCCAACTAGGGACAATTGTACTCTGCTTGAGCTTAAGCAATTCAAGAGATTTTAGGAAAAGCCTTTTGTAGTCTTCGGTCAAAAGTATTCCATTGACACACCATTGTACTTCAGAAACGGTCTTGGTTTGACTAATTTCAATCTTATCAACAATAAATCTTGTGAAAACAGCAAAGAGCATCTCTGCTGTCCATTGTCTTTTTGACTGGTCAATGTAAGGTGGTTCAGAACTTAAGATTTCACTCGAATTAATTGTCCAATTAAGAATTGGCAAAAACGGATCTGCTTTCTGAATAAGCCTTGCTTGTCTTCCTATATATACTGAGTAACCCTCTGAAAACAAAGTCAACGGAACACCTCTTCCAGCTTGGAATATCTGAGAATTGAGGTCATAATATTCTACATTTCCGTCTAAGTCAAGCGTCGTAGCCAACAATCTGTTCGGCTCGACAATAACAGTTAAAGTCATAATTAATTAATCGCTTTTGCTATGTCCCTATTTGCATCCCTCAATGACATTTGCAAATTCCGTATATCCCCGACAATTTTAGTCGCACTCTTTTCATCATCAGAGAGAGACTTGTTTCTACTGTCAAATAATTGCTTATCAAGAGTATGTTTTGTAATCTCTTTATCAACATGATTATCAACCAAGTCCTCAAGTTTGTGATTTATCTTATCCTGGTTGGTTTTCATATATTGATTCATCCTATTCTGCCATTTCGAAAAAGTAGTATCAATAAACCTAGAAAGATCTTGCTCTAAGGTTTGTCGTAAGGAGAGTTTTTCCTTCACAGATTGATCTTCTTTCTCTTTTTGAAATGACTTGAAACGAGACCTAATATAAAAGAACACTAAAGAAAAGAGCGCAAAACTGAAAAGGCTCTTGTATTCTGGAGGTATCCTATTGATTCCATTAATAATAGCTCCATATCCCATTCCGCCCGATCTCCTTCTATTTGAGAAAGCAAGAAGACTATTGTTTGGGTTCAATAATTCATCGACAACGATCCCTCTATCTTGAAGTACATAGAGGTAGAGTTTATTATTTATAATACTTGTTTCTGGCACATAAGTTTTCTTTTTCTTGTATTGAGTTCCTGACTCTACTTCTCTATGAGCAATGATGAGTTTCTCATTTATCAAAAATGGATTCTTCGAGTCATCTCTTTGATTAATTGTACTGCTTAACGTACGCATAAAGGCATTTGCAGCTTCATTGAAATTATCCTCGCCTCCAATAGCTTTTGGAAATTTTTCTATCACTATACATTCTCGCTTATTGTCATTATCGAATGTTATACTTTCATCAATCTGACCAATATCTGCTTTACTGCTAGCTTGCGAAAAGATCATGACTATCATCATTATAGGCATCATCATAAAGAGAGGAGTTCTTAACTCCATAAAGAGGCTATACCAACCTTTCTTAGAAACCGTCTTATCTGTGTTCTTTGGCTCGAAATGACTTATCCCTATGACTTGCTCAATTTGATTATCAAGATTTTCATCTTGTCTAATAATTGGGTAGTTTATATTAAGATCGTTAAGCTTCTCTTTGACATCGGCATTAATTGATTTTACAGTATTGACTAGAAGCTTACTTTGTTTTTGGAACTCCATTTCAATATCCTGCATCACATCACCATTCATATTGGTGAGGAAACCACTCGGGAAGCTAATCTTCTGTTGTTTGCCTGATTCTTCAACATCAAAACCTTCATAAGATTTAATTTTCTTTAAATGCTTTGACAAGTTTGATTTATTACTTTTTGCAATCTCTAACTGATGATCTAATTCATTACTTATTGCCTTAAATTGTCTGTTGACATCTGCTTTAATATCACTCAATTCATCCTTAGCTTCCTTGACATTTTTCATTTGGAGTGCCAAGCTGTCTTTCTTGTTCAGAATGGATTTGGCCCTGATAAGCTTTTGTTCATCTTTCAAAGCTTCAGACAAAATATTAAGGTTGGATCTGAGTTGATTCAAATCGCTTGCTTGAATCACTGTATTCAAGTTGGCTAGAGTAATTTCATCTTCTGCACCTTCTTTCAATTCAATTATGGTAGGTTGGACTTGCAGCCTTCTTTTCCTTAGTACTCCACTTACAAACCTCCTCTGGTCTGTGAAAATATAAGCATCTCCTACAGCTTCCAAATAATCTAAAAGTGCTTCAGGATTTGCTTTTTCTGACACCAACAGTACAGTCAGCTTTCCCTTTGATTCTAATTTTCTTAATCCTCCGTTTTGTATTTCAAAGTGGTGTTGTAATGATACGTTGACTGGTGTTTCGAGCTGGTCAAAAAACCCTTTGAATTTCTCGCCAAAATGTTCATCATACTCTGGGTCCACATACAGTGTCACGTTGACTTCATTTACTTTCCCATCGCCTTTTATTTCTTGTAAGATGTTGGAAAGAATTGGAGACCCATTGAGCAATACGACATTATGATTAATTCTTTCTACTTCTCTATCCAAATTCCTTCGGTCGAATGTTGATGCCCTACTCATTTTTGAAGTTGTATTTTGATTTTCTTCTTCACTGTTGAAGTATCAGTCTGGGTATCAGAATTTTCTATTCCATCAGGAGGTGAAGGATCATGGTATTCTCTCCCTTTGTCAGATGTTATTAACAGCTCAGTCATCTTCTTAGATCCAAATGTAATGACATCATTTATTGCTAATTTATTTTCTTTTTCTACCGCCTGATCATTTACAAAGACATTGCCTTGCTTTGATACGATGTAGAAATCCCTTCCTTTACATACAATTTCGGCATGTTCGTTTTGCATGTCGAGGTCCATCCATTTAACATAGAGATCGTTTGCTGGGTTTTTCCCTATTGTGTACTTCTGTTCATTCCTGGTTAAAATACTATTAAGACTAAAGTTTGTATCGTTCGTAGCATTTGCTCCGAGCACTTGGAGATAGAGCTGATCTGGTACTCCCAGAACTGAATAGTAAAAATATGCAGCAGCTGTCATCAGTCCTCCAATTACCAAGAATTGTGGAAAAAGGTAATTCGTTGACCCTAAGAAATATCTACCAACCAAAACACAAAAACTTGCAATAACAATGAACTTAATTAGCGAAGAAAAAATATTGTGCAAAGAAGACCATATAGGAGCGGCATAAATCAACACATTGAATACAGCGAGTAAAACAAACAGAATACTCACATAGAGATAGGCAGAGACAGTAGATGTGCTGAGGTAAGCAAATGCAAGGTAGCTCGCTAGATTGACACCCAAAGCAATGATAAAGAGATGCACTTGTCTTAACCAATAGTGTTTAATGTTATAACGTAATCCCAAAGGAAGACAAATAGCTAAATAGAAACCTAAGCTTATTGCTAAGCTACCGAAGAGTAAATTCTTTAAATCTATAGTATTTGGTAGTAATGTATAGAAACTCTTGAAGTCAAGATCGAAATAAAGCGATGTAGCATTAAAAACAACCCAGCTTATCAAAGCTCCCAAAACCCCAAACCATGTCCAAAATATAAGACTGTACTTTGAATTGTATTGGTTGAATAATGATTGATAGATTTCTTTATCAAAAAACTCTTTGTACTCCTTTACTCTATCAACTTGATTTTGTTTCCTTAGATAGTTCCATGTTTCTAGTAACATCATTCTGTTGCCAATTTTGACAACTTTATCATTGCATTCTATTTCTCTTTGAGCCAGTGGGTCTCTCGGAATTCGACCGTCAATTTTCACATCTGCATATTTATGCACATAAGAATTTCTAAATTCTCTGACACTTATGATAGGAATAATTAATAAGGTACCGATTAGTAGTACGATGATCAACACAGCTAATACAAAAAATCCAAGATGCGTAACATTTTGTTTGAAATCTATTGAAGTGAAGAATGGGAAACTTCCAAGATTGGTCATTATTGTACGAGAATACTTACCCTTGCTCATTTCAATTTCTGTTCCGATGAGATTACTTCTCACTTCAGATCCTGGTATTGGTTTTATTACTAACTGTGCATAATTCGAAACACTTAAGTCTTGATTGTCTATCAAACTGGATGGGAGTTGATTATTAAAATAATCATCTTCCTTATTGAAACTTTGATCTACTAATCTCTTAAAGAACTTAGTATCCGACTCACCAGATGGATGTATGATATTTATTGTTACTTGGCTTTCATTACCCATCCATGTAACAAACTCTTCCTTATCAGACTGGTACATATTCTCGTTTCCATTTCGATCTTCAATATTACTGTAGCCGTCTGTGAGTAGTAGAATTTCATCTTTTGCATTTGTATACTGATGCCTTTTTAATAATTCATATCTGACATGATCGATGTTCTGAGCTGTATTGATAGTGTTGATTAAGTTATGTCTAGTGGTACTCGAACTCCTACCTATCGTTACTTCTCTGAGTTCAGTAGATAGGACAAATAACTTTGCTTTGTACCGATGTAAGAGGTTGTTACTGAAGATCTTATTCACATGATCAATGTAGGCTGCAATTTCTTCATCAGTCTGAGATGTGCTAATATCTACTATGATTGAATAATATGGGAAGGAAAAGCTTTCGCCTTCTGGAGACTTAATAGCATGTATTGAACAAGTAGATTGACCAATATCCTGATTTAAATAGACATTGATGTTTTCCTTAGCATTTACTGTATTCTTCAGATCATCAATACTTGAGAAGTCTGCATCAATAATGATAGCATTCTCTTTGACGCTAGATCTCACTTCTTGGACATCAAAGTCTAGCTGCTGAGCAGAGACACTTTGAGTTATAATTAATAGCGCAAGTAATACCTTATAGAACGACTGACTTCCTACCATATAAACCTATTGTAAATTTTAGAGATGCACTAAGCTGTCGATTGTCTAACATGGGTTCTCCATTTTCATTCGTCACCCTCAAAATGAGGTTAGTGTCTTTTATTAAATTGATGTTAGCCGAGATCCTAAAGTTTCTAAGGATCGTAAAATTAAGATTGGTTTCGTGGTAAATACTATGCTGAAACCCCCTATAATTCTCATCTGCAATCAGATATGGCCAGAAAAACTCTGTATTTGTATCGATTGTGATTACATCATTATCATACTTATCTTTTAACAACTTTCCTTCATATCTAAGCCTCATAAGAAACCCTAAGTCAAGATCAAATTTTGCGAAATCATCATTTCCATGAAGGGGTACTCGTTCTTGATCAGAATTGATTGCAACAGATAATGACGGAATATCTTCGTTGGCAAATGTGATAGTCTTCAAAGATATAGGAGCACAGAAAAAAGAGAAGAGGTTATCCAAGCTTCTGATTTCAAACCCAAGAGATGTATTCGTCGTAAGTGGAGATAAGAAGTTTTGAATCAGATCAAACTTATTGCTTTCAGAAAGCGTGGCCTTCTTGAGTTTACCCCCTATTAGATAATTAGCATTATATGCTGATGTATCACTATATGTTGTTAAGATTTGTGTTCTTGCTCCGAAATCTACACCAACAAAAAATTTATCCATATAGACTTTAGGTCTTCTAACCCATCTGAGATTTAAGTGAATTTGATTCTGAATAGACTCAAGTACTCTATCAACATCTTCATCTAAAAATGAAAAGGCGGCTTCCTCTCCTATTCTTTCTTCGCTCTCTATGTATTTAGTTTTGATTCCTATATTACCAATCAATCGCGTCTCAAAAACAGAGACGAAAGACTGATTGTAGTATAATAAATCCATATTCAAGTTCATGCCAAACTCTTCTCTACCACTAGAAATTGTGGGATTCTCCTGAAAAAACCCAAACACATTTCCATTCAGGTCATAGACGAATTCTCGCGCATTCTCCGTAGATGATTGCGCCGCAAGAGTAAGAGAAAAGCAGGTCAGTATTGTTAGTGTATAAAACCTAATACTCATTTAGTTTACCTCTGATTATTGAATATATAATATTTTCATGTCTCAATGTAAAGAAGGATTTTGAACGAAATTGATAATTCTAATATAATTCCAACTTAAATATATGATTAAGATCAAATCAACAAATGAAGATTGGACTGCTGTATACGAGAGTATGAGTTGGTGGAAAGACGATATAGTCAAAAATGCAAAAGTACTTGTAGTCGGTGGTGGTGCCTTAGGAAACGAAGTCATAAAGAATCTTGTGCTTCTAGGAGTTGGTAATGTTTTCGTTGTCGATTTTGATACAGTCGAATTATCTAATCTTTCAAGATCAATTCTATTCAATAGAAAACATGTTGCAGAGGCTTCAAGCAAAATTGATGCAATAACCCAATCATGTAGAGAAATTAACCCTGAAGTGAATGTAGTCGGCATTAGTGGAGACATAACATGCTCGATAGGCAAAGGATATCTCAGAGAGGCTGATGTTATCATCGGCTGCGTTGACAATAGGCTTGCCAGACTCTATATCAATAGATATTGTGCTCTTTTTGGAAAGACGTGGATAAATGGTGGAATTGACAATCTTCAATCTATTCTTGAGGTCTTTGATAATGTAACGAATTGCTACGAATGCAATCTCAAAGATGCAGAATGGAGAATGATTAATTACAAATTAGGTTGTGCTGACGTTGCCCAAAAAAACATCTCCCAAGGCAGGATTCCAACTACTCCAATCTCGGCATCCTTTACCGGTGCTCTTCAAGTCCAAGAAGCACTAAAAGTCATCCATGGTTATCAAGATAAGATAATGTCAAATTCCTT
>JAHDEL010000051.1:10062-19781 GCA_020628855.1 Saprospiraceae bacterium
GAAATACATCCTTAAAAGCTTTTGGTGTGCCTCAATATGATGTAATCAAAATTGTTTGTGAAAACAGCGATACCATTTTACTCCAATTGCAACAATAATCTTAATTACATTTTGTTTCCATGGTAATTTTTTAGGTTCTTCTTACATTTATTGCTGTCTTAAGCTGATAACAAAACAAAAGGATTCTTGATATAATTACGTATCCTATAACTACTAACTTAAACTGACTTAACGATGAGTGCCGAAATCAATGTGATTATAAGACTAATGCCTGGCAATGAAGATATTGATGTAACTATACCTACAGAGGCCACTACTAAAGATATTGTTGAAACTTTATTAGAGTCTGGACTTGGTATCCCAAGGGTAGACAAACAAGGTACCTCTATGACTTATAATCTTATGCCTAAGGGTAAAAACGAGGAGTTAAGAGAACATCAAACTATGGAGGATGCTCAAATTCAGGAAGGAGATGTGATATTGATGATTCCGCATGTTATTGCAGGTTGCTTTAAAAGGTAGTGCATGATATTTCGCAATTCTAAGAAAGATCCAAAAAGTAAGCGCCTTGCTTCTGACCTCTTTAAATTGGAGGAATTTTGCGCGGACTCTGACTATATAGACTTCCATATTCCAAAAGGTATAGATCAAAAGTATCCTGATGAATATGTTATCACATATAAAGTTGATAGTATCGTTTCAATTAATGAGGATCAAAGTCCTAATATTAAAAGCGGCTTTAAGGTAAGAATCCAAATTCCAGACGGCTACCCAATGATGAGGGCCCCAATTTGCTATTGTGAGGATGAAATATGGCATCCTAACGTAAATGGAGAAGGTAGATTCAAAGGAAGAGTGTGCATAAATGAGCATGTCATCGGGGCATGGCAGTCTATTGAACTTTTGGTGGTGCACGTTGGCAAAATACTTCAATACCAAAATTATCATGCTTTAGATATCCAACCTTATCCAGAAAACCCAAAAGTTGCAAAATGGATAAGAGAATATGCTGAACCAAATGATATAGTAAATCAATCAAAAGGCATTGCGATTGATGATAAAATATTGCAAAAACCTTCGAAAGAATGGCTAGAGACTAGGAAGAGAAAAAAACCTAAAATTTCAATAAATTCAGTGGTTGTTGGTGGTAAAAAACATGATGTAAATACCGCCGAACCTCGCAAAAACTCCTTGAAAATCCAGATCAAATGAGACTGATAACTCTCATCTTACTTTTGCCTATTCTTGTATCGGCCCAAAAGAAAACATTCATGTATAAGCCTGGTGCTGGAACATCCGGTGGAAAAGTTTCTGTGGAATGGTATGTACAATCCTCGAATGGAATAATACCACTCACTGAGTCAAGCAGGAATACGGTTAATGTTTCTTCTAGTGACAACCCAAAACTTATCATTGAATTTTCTAACCTTGAACTAGGCTACACAAAGGATTTTACTAGTATTAAGAAAAACAAACGCTTCGAGCATGGAGAATTTTTCAGATTGGAGGTCGAAAAAAGTGATGATTATAGACCTTCTCAATTGCAAGGGATCACCTTACTTGAAACTGGCTCACATTACCTCTATGATTCTGAGTCAAATCACTCACCTAAGACTTTTAAGGTAGTTTACCAAATCATAGCAGGAAACACTGAGATTTCCATTAGGCCATTTGTAAAGGCAGTACTTAAGCCATTTAAATCCGGCAGAGAAATACAAAATCGAAATCTAGAAGGAGTTACATCTGAGCTTGAATTGATAATAGGTCCTGATAAAGTACAACAGGAAGTCTCAATTGCTCAAAACACAATGCTTCAGGAATATGACAAGCTCACAAACCCGAACTACCAACCATCAATTATTGAACTTAATAGATTTATCAGCAAGTATCAAAGCATAAACCAATTTGCTAGTCAGGTTAAGAATATCGATAAAATAAAGCAGCAAATATTATCGCAAGCACAGCAAGAAACTAAGGATAATACAATAGAAAACATCAATAACTACATCTCTAATGGCTATCCTGGAGAAGCAGTTAGCCTTGCTGAAAAGTATGACAAAGCTTGCACTATAAATCAAAGAAAAGACTGTAGCGAATTAGAATTTATACGCTACATCCTCATTATGTATAAAAGGGAAAATGATGAGTCAAAAAAGGATCGGATTGAACGCTTTAAAACCGAGTTTCTTCATTCGAAATATCTCTCAGAATTCTATAAAATTGAATTTGAAGAAGACAAAAAGAGAAGAGATGAGTACCGCGATAGACCGGTTGAGAACAATCTAACTTTTCCAGGTCAGAATACGTCATTTGAAAAAATTGTTGAAAATGTAGAAACAATGACAGATGACCAAGTTGTGAGAATTACCGGCAGTTATTACTATAAAGGTAGAATGACATATCAACCTATAAACAATGACATTCTTATTGATATAGAATCAAATGATGAATCTACTGACTACCTTTTGAGTATAGTTAACCTCAATGATGGTTCTGAGCGCACTGTTTCTATTTCTCAGCACTATAATAACTTTCCATTAATTGAGAATAGTACTCTTAAAAACTATCCGAATGGGTACTATGAAGTAACATTATTCGGCCCAAATAGAGAAATGTTAGATAAGGTCGAAAACGTTGAAATCAAAGGAGGTGGGTGGAAAATACCTAGAAGTGCGATAGTTGTATTAATTGGAGGTTTGCTTTACTTTCTGTATTGGTCTTATCAAAAGTTCTTGAAGCTCTAACTATGCAAGAGAAGTTAATTATTCTGTTCTGTCTGAGTTTACAACTGGGTTTTGCTCAAAATCCACAAGATGCTGCAAAATATCAAAGCTATCTTGAGTCAACAGAATACATCAAATCTTGTATCAGAGAACAAAAACAATGTCCAGATTTAGATTCGAGGATATATAACCTCTTAATCAAGTGGCCCAAAACGATACCACAGGAAAATAAAAGAGTATTTGCAGAATTATACTTCAAACTTTATGATGACAACTCTCGCTACTTTGTAGATGTCTTCGAAGAATATTCAGCACTCTCAAATGGATTTAGTGAAGACTTGGTGTTAGAGAAAGTTTCATCAATTCAAACCTTCAATAGCATTAAGAGACGATTTGGAGGGATTGCTCAATTGGGTGAACCCATAGATATTAGAACACATTCTGCAGGAGACACCTCTTTTTTTATTTGCAATAATTGCTTGAATGATTCATTGCAACTAACCACTGTATTACCTCCAACAATTGAACTGGTGGAATACTCAACACCTGACTCCATAGGAGTGGTAACTTCTCATTCTTACAAACTCATGCTTCACTTCCAAGATTATGGCCTTGATTGGAGAAAAAAAGAATTTGAACTTTTACCCAAAAGCACTCCAGCTACTACAACAGCAAAAAACATATCAGGAAAGCAAAATCTTCAAGAATCCCAAAATGATACATTTCCGTGGGGTTGGATTCTGCTGATTCTTCTCCTGCCTCTTGGTTACTTTGTGAATAAAATCAGAAAAAAAGAAGACTCTGATGAAGAGATAGCAATAGAACCTATCATTGACATGACAACATCAGAACAAGAAAAAACTATTGTAATCAACCAAGTATCTAAGGTCCAAGATCCACCTACTCAGCAAACAACAAGTGCTAGCTATGCAAACAGCATTGATATGAATGTGCTGTGGGAATCAACATTGGTTTCCTCACTGAAGTTGAGTGATGAGTTTGTCCACAATCTTAATGAATATATTAATAAAAAAAGTAGACATGATGAAACCAAAATGATTCATGAAATTGGTGGTTTCATTCTGGGGACATTCTCAAAAATCAACGAGAATGCATATACAATCACGCTAGACAAACTAGTTGAAATTGAAGGTGGTGATCAATCTAGTCAATACTCTTTAGAATTTGATTCCAGAGCATGGGCAGCATTAGACGAAGCCATGAATGACAATGGAGAAAACTCAGGATACTCTTTGATAGGTTGGTTCCATACCCATCCAGGACATGGAGTGTTCTTATCTAGACCTGATATAAACATCTCAGAAAACTTTTTTGATAAGCCTTATCAAATTGCCCTTGAAATTGATAACATTATTTCAGAGAACAATCTAGGAATGGAGGTTGGTATCTTTTCTCAGAAAGAACTAGGCGTCTATAACAATACGAAAGACCTTATTGGTAAGTGGCCTGATTGGTTACAAATATTAAGGGATAGCAAACTTAAAGATCAATACCCAAAATCATAGGCTAGAGTAATTAACCTGGAAGTAAGGTGGAAAGAAATTAGCAATAAAGAATAAGTTGTTGATTCTGTATTTCTTTGAATAACAAAATTTTTAAATGTGAGTAATTTCGTTCCTCAACCCCAGCTTAATGAAGGTTTGCAAAATATAAGAGAAGCACTCGAGGCTCTTAGTCCTGACCTTAGTTCAGAAATTGGCCATTCTACATCAGATAATGAGACATCTACAACTACGACAGATACATTAAGCCAACTTCAAGGCATTCTTAAAAATCTGAATGCCGTTGGAGGTATTGGATTAGATTTAGACGAACTTTCAAGATATAATGACTATTTCAGATATGATGCATGGCAAAACATGTTCGATGGTCAAGGTCTTGATCAATTAAATAATTACTTCAAATATTTAGAAATTGATTCTCAGCAAATTTCTGGGATTACTCAAGATCTTGCTAATTGGGCCTCAAACCACAAAGGCCTGATTGATAATGTTGGAAAAGCTGCTACGGTATTAGAAATAGGTAGCTACATACATGATGTTTTTGCATCTGATGATCCAATAGCTGAACTTGCCGAAGTCGGTGTTAAAGTGGCTGCTGACATGGCAATTCCTGCACTAGCCACTATTGGACTTGGAGCTATTGGTCTGGCAGGTGCACCTCTAGTAATAGGAGTTGGAGCTGTTGCTATTGTTGGCTCTGTATTATTAGATAAGGATATAGAGGCTTTAGGTGAGTATGTTGGACAAAAATTAGAATCTATTGAGGCTATAGATAATCTATCGAATTGGCTTGATGACAAAGGTGATGCATTCGAAGAGGCTATCGGCGATGTTGCTAATGAAGCAGGTGAAGCAATCTCTGATTTTATAGACAATCCAGGAGAGGCAATTGATGGTATTATTGACCAAATAGGAGACTCCAATTTAGTAAATTCTGCTACTGGTATTCTGAAAAGTCTATTTTAATGAAGAAAGAAATTCTAGTCCATGAATATAAAAGTCCTAACGGCTTCAGTATTCAATTTCCAGAAAACTGGAAGGGTATAACTAAAGACAATGTTACAATCATCTCCCTTGTAGATGAACTAAATAAAATTCAATCTTCTATTATCATTAAAAAGGATAACATAGATTCTAATGTTGACTTGAATGATTACAGTAAAGTATCTGTCATGCAGATTCGGGATTTGACTTCAAATGCATCAACTTTATCCGAATTAGTAGATATTAAAATAAGTGACATGCCAGGAAAAAGCATAGCTTATAAGTATAGATATGATGAAAAGTATTTGAAGAGCTTTAATGCTTGGATACTCAATGATAAGAACGCATTTTCATTTGCTTACACATCGCATGAAGCTAGTTTTGAAGCTCATATTAAGATTGCATTAAGAATCATATACAGCTTTAAGTTGACTTAATAGCTAACCATTTAAACATCTATTGTCTATGCCACAAATTGATTATTCCAATAGATCAAATCATGACGATCTTACACCATTTGATTATGCAATTATGTCTCATAATTCTTATGGTGGAGACACATTAAATGTGCTAGACGGATGGCTGCCATTAGAAACCAATAGCTCTAAATGGACTGATTACGATGCAGTCACCTATATCAATACAGATACTAATTCGATTGTAATTGCACATACTGGAACAGAGTTCAAGAAAGCTTTTAAAGGAGAAGAAGGCGATCTTATTTCCGACCTTAGTCTTTCATTTGGCAATCTGCCACCCCAATATTTTAGCGCAGTAGGTTATACAAGTGATTTAATGGAGCAATACCCAAATTTCAATATAGAACATACCGGTAATTCTTTAGGAGGATTTCTAGCGGAAACGGTTGGAGCAACATTTGATCAAAAAGCAATTAGCTTTGACCCCCCTGGTTCAGCTGAACAAATTGAAACATTGAATAGCTTCAATAGCTTATTTGGGAAAGAAGAATATAACCCTGACCAAATTACTAGATACCTTTCTCATCCAAACTTGGTAAATAAGGCAAACTCCCACTATGGAGAATCAATAGACATCCACAATTATAGCCATATGGATGTAAGTCCTGTAGATTATGATCCGACTAATTTATTAGAATTAGCATGGAATTATGATAGCGTTAGGACTGATCTGGATAGTGTTTTCAGTTTCCATATGATGCCATATATCATTTCTCAAATGAATCCAGATACAGGAGATTTGATTATAAATGACTATAACTATCAAATGACTTCAGAAATACCGCAAGAGGTTGTACAAAAATCAAATAACCTGAGAAGTTTAATTCAATCTTGGAAGTAGACTACGATCTTCCATTCCGGATAAATCCAAGCAAGTCTTCAGCCTTTTGTATGCCATTATAGGTAAACTCTCTGATAGCTGCGCCAGCAGCTTCTATGCGCGAGTCGTACCAATTTGAAAAATCTTCAATTGCCCCCTTACCCAAACGATGTGCAAATGCCTTTAAAGCCGGTAGAGCTTCATCAGTTGGCAATTGCATAATTTGAGCAAACTCAACAAACTCATCATAACCTCTAAGATGATTTAAGGTATCCCTAAGGTGAGAAGCCGCACTCCAATCAGCAGGATCTGGAATAAGGATATCCATTAAATAATTCCAATTGTCTTCATGGATACCTGGAAGATTAGCTTGGATAAGAATGTCTTTTGAATGTGCAACAAAATCTTCTATATACTTACCCATGAGCTGAATCTGCTCAACTTCAGAAAATTGATTTTGATTACTGATGAGTAATTGCATATTCAATACTTCTTTATACAGAGGTAAAGCGTTATCAATTGGAGCTTGAACAATATCTATAGTATTGAAAAAATTATTTAGAAACTCGAGTTTAAGATCTTCATTGACTTCTTTTAATGCGTCAACCATTTCATGTACATAGGAGTTTGAATTATCTATCGCAAGTAGTACACTTCTTCCTAATTCTAGGTCCTGAGCACTAGCAACTTGTTGCAGAAGTTCAAAGTCCGGATCATTGAGTATAGGATCTCCACCTGGCAATACATCAGGTAACTCAATTGTAGTTTCAGCTGTGCCTTCATTATAATCAGAAATAGTTTGAGTCACCTGACCATGATGTATATCTTGCAATGCCGCATAGTCATCATACATACTATCTGGTATAGGATCAGAAGGCGTCAACACCTCTCCATTTCCATTAATAAATGCATCTCCTGAGATACCTGTAGCTGGTAATTCATCAGGTAACACAAGTGTGTCTGTACCATTTAGGGTTGTCGTTACTCCTGGTTCTACATCAGGAACTGAAGATTCAGTTGTATTATTTACCACTGTAGTCGATTCTTCTGAGATACTATCAGAAGAATCCTGTGTATTCTGCGGCTGATAAGCTGGTGTATTATGATCTACTACTCCACCATCATCATATTCGTTTCCTAATATCTTGTCTGTATAGATTTCTATGCGTTCGGCATCAGTTCGTGGCTCTTGATCTGCTCCACCCACAAATATTCCACCATTCCCAAAACCACCAATAGTATTGACATCACCTCCTGTGGAATTCATATAGTTCATTACATCTGGATCTTGCCTCAACTCCATTATCAATTCTACACGTGTGTCTCGATCCATATGCCCACCGTAAGCGGTGTGTAGGTGTATTAACCCATCAGTTTCATAATTACCATCTAGAAGATGCTGCTTTATCGTTTCGTAATCATTGTCATTAAAAGAAGGCATAGCTAGAATATTTTATAAAAGCCTGTCGAGATCATCAAATCATATTATCTCAGATACAGACTATAAAGATAATGCTTCACCAATTTATGTCAAGACTTACAGATTTGTTATCATTCCTCCAAGAAGTTCATATAAACTCTAATTAATTGTAGTGAAATCCTTCACTCCAAGAAATATTCTTATCACAAAAACCTTCCTAAAGTATTATTCCATACAGATTCTGCACCACTTGCAATTGCGCCACCTACTGCTTCCGCTCCTTCTTCAACTGCATCGCCTACTGCTTCTAAGCCATCTTCAACTGCATCACCAATTGCTTCAACTCCATCACCAATCGTTTCTAATCCTTCTTCAACGGCGTCACCTATTGCTTCAACTCCATCACCAATTGCATTTATTCCTGCTTCTACGCCATTAGCTATATCTTCGCCAAGGCCAACGGCTGTATTGAAGATGCCTTCTCCCAATGCTACCCCAGTTTCGACAATTCCTTCTCCTAGTTCCCAAATGATCTCTCCAGCTCCTTCAAACACTTCACCAGTTGTATCCCAGAAACCTTCAGCTTCAGAAATTTCTTGAATAGCTTCTCTTACTTCGTCTTTAACTTCTGTAGTCGCCTCTCCCACTTCATACATTGTATTCAATGCACCTTGTCCTAATTGGTCAATTGATTCTGGCAGAAAATCATCAGGATGTTCTGCAAGACCGTTGTGTAGGTCATTTACTATGGTTTCATAATTACTAAGTAGCCGATCCAAATCATATGTCACACCATCATAAATTAAATTACCGTCAGCATCAATATTCGCATTGGACACATCAATGGCTCCTGCTCCCAAAAATCTTAACTCTATCGTTTGGCCCCCGGTCAACTCACCATTTTGTAATGCTTGGAGTGCATAATAATCTGATACCACTTCTGCCATTTCTTCCATTCCAAATGAAGTTAATCTCTGCCCAGGATCCAATGCTAATGCAGCAGTAATTTGATCCAGAGTATAGTCATAGTCACCATTTGTACTCATATTACTCAGATAATAATCCAAGCCAAAAGTCTGGTATTGCCAAATGTGCACTAGTTCATGGATTAATGTCCTTCTATCTTCCGGATCATTTGGATCATATTCGCCTGACCAAGTAATCGTATTACTAAATACCCAAGGCCTCTCATTTCCGTGACCATTCTGTGTTTCTTGAAGTCCAAGAAATAAGCCATTCTCTAAGATTCTGACATCTGCCCAATCGATGCTATCCCCAAATATTTGCGCAGCCATATCAACCATATCTTCGGTGATTGTATAGGTTGTACTATCAACAAAATTATCCCATACGCCTTCAGGGTTTGAAGTATTATGCTCTCTAGCATTTAAGTCTTGTGCCAAGGCTAATCTCGCGCTTCTTACTGAATTGAGTGCTGCATTTAAGTAAAACATGTTGTTTGATTTTTCTTTGGAAACTTTATTTAAACATTCATTGTGAATACACTTCAAAGTAAAGGTTGAATCACAGTTTTGTTATCACCTTAATTTGTATTTACCTTAGAATTAAGTTGGAAGCTGATTACTCTTTTCGCAGATACTTTTGAAAGAGTGAAATTGCTCCCTATTTACTATTAATTCATTCTACCACCGTTAGTCAATAATTGGTCGATCTGAGTCTGTAAATGGAAGTCAGATGGATCATCATCATCGTCATCATCATCGGTAGTATTAGCAACAGCATCACCACTTCCAGTGGTAATATTCTCTT
>JAHDEL010000051.1:19881-22804 GCA_020628855.1 Saprospiraceae bacterium
GAAGTTTGTCCTAAGTCATATAATTGATCAATAGCTGCATTATAATCATCAGTAAGTTGTTGTTGATCATTTTCACTTTGGTATTGTTCAACTGCTCCAGTTGCGTTTTGGTAAATTCCTTTTACTAATCCTGAAAGTGGACCTAAAGCAGAATCAAAAAGAGTTTCGGCTGCACCAAATACTAGACCCCCAACTAACCTTTCTGCACTTCCATTCCCTTGTTCTGATTGCACCCCTCCTGAAGCCCAATTTTGACCATGAATACTGCCGCCATTCACCCAATATACATCATCCCTTCCTACCCCACCTCCTGGGAGATGTCCATTCATCAGAAGAAGCATTTCCATACTTCCTCCCATAGCAAGATAGGCTTCGATTTGCTGTTCAACAGAAAGCTTACCATTCATTTGTCCAAGCATTTTGAAATATGCCATCGCTGAATCTACCTGACTATCAGTTGCATCTTGCATCCCGAGTTCACTCAATAAGCCTGATACTCCAGCTCTATCTTCTCCCAAAAGCGCATAAAACTGATTTGCACTTAACGTTCCATTTCCTTTCCCGAACACCTGGTTGCTCAAAAGTGAGAACTTTGATGACCCAATATATTGTTGAAGATAATTTTGCAATGCAGTTATTTGAGCCTTGGAATAGCCTTGTTTGACTAATTGCCTAACGTAAGCTGGCGGTAGCTTATATTTTTTTGAAGCCGCTTCTCTCGCCTCTTCTGCCTTCGCCTTCGCCTCCTTGAGCCTGTCTATGATGTTTTGTAAAGATCTTACCATGTTATTGATTATTTTATATACAATTTACTACTAAATATTAAGCTTCTTCTATTGCTTTGACCACTTCATGACGAACGACATTAAATTCTTGACAACCAACGACTTGCAAAGAAAAAGAGCAAGAAATTTAAGTTTGTTTTTCTTGCTCTTTATTATTCTATAAATCCTCTTTCTCAAATCTTCTCCTATTGATAGAGATCACCACCAAGCTCATCATGACGTAATGGTAATTGACTAAATCTTCCTCCTTTATATACCCAAGCAGCTCCACCTTGATGACTGCCATCGTTCCACCAATTATGGACATTGCTACTTGCATTAAAATTAGTTGCTCCAGCTTGGGACTGCAATGGAATAAATTGGCCATTTCTGTTAGAAGCTTTTAGGCTTTGTGTCTCCGGTAAGACAACTGAAACATGACCATTTGAACCATATTTTGCACCCATAATTATTGTCAGGTTGCCATTATTTGCAGCAGTTTGTGCTTGATTCATATCTGTAACTTTCTCCCACCCATATCGACTTCCATGTTCTTCCATCCATGGCACCAATGAGTTAACATTCATTTCTCTGACATTTTGTCCATAGACTGGCGCCAAATGTGTATCAGGATTATCATTCATATTCCAAATCCGAGGTAGATAACCACCCATAGCAGTTACTACATCATGAGCATAAATATTACAATATGTCAATCCATTAGCTGGAAGGTATGTCGCATTACCAGATACATCGAGAGAATCTACCACTGCATAAATATTCGCCTTAAAAAGATCAGCACTCATCGTATCCGCCATTTCAAGATTCCCTCTTTGAATTGCCGAAGCTATGCCCTCCGTCACACTCTCTAGCGTTGCTGTTGGTGTGAATATCTGATGCAAATATTCTGATTGATTTATCAAAAAAGCTTCGGTGTAAGGAGATTGAGAACCATCTCTCATTATCCAACGATTAGCCACTCTACTATTCGGATTATGAGAAGTTAGCATTGGTTTTGCTAAATGAGAATTATCGATCCTACTTACCTTATCCATAGCTTGAGATGGTACTGATGCATTTTCAATGTCCACTGGTGCTACAGTACTTGTCGCAAGAGGTGCTATATCAGAGGATGGAGTGCTCCCCTTGCTTGCATTAAATTCTACTCTCGCGCTAAGCAGGGCCTGCTTCAAGGCTTTTCTTTCTTCATAGGTTTGTAGTGAATTATACTTTTGATTGAAAAGCTTCCCGAATCTTGCCTGCATCTCGGAAGACGGATTTGCATTGAGAAACCTTAAAAACCCCTGTCTGTACCTGTCATAGAGTTTTTGTGCCCTATACTGAGCTATCCTCTGCTGCAAAAGGGCTCTTTTCGCTGCCTCTGTATTCGATTGTCCTTGTTCAATGTGGTGTTGTATTGTATTCATATATCAAAGTAAGCACACTATTAAGGCAAGGTCAACTCTAGAGATTGAAGTATCGTGGAAAGAAAGTGGATATAAATTGGAGACAACATCCCTTAAATGACTAAGTAGTCATGCATCAAAAAGAGTTGCCTAGAGTGGTTTACCTTTTCTAAGGCGTAGACATTAAAGAGAAACTATTACTAACTAAATAGTATCAAAAATGAATTATTCAAAACAATGTATTTGTATTCTCTTTTTTCTTGGAACTGCATTTGCTTCCCAGCAACTCATCGCTCAAAATAACTCTAAAAAACAAATAAGAGGTCAACTCTATTTTGGGATAGGAAAAGCGAAATTAACCAAGGCAGATTATTACCAAAATTCCCAAGATTTACATGCTGAAATAGGTACTATTCTTTATTTCAACAAAAGAAAGAAAAAGACTTTTTACACAGGAATACATTGGACAATGCTGAGTGCTAATCTGTTTAATGGAGAAAGAGGAATTGTTGGTACCCAAATTGGCCCCGAACTGTCACTGAGACTAGCCAAGCCAATCATTTTGTCAACTGGATATCAATACAGATTGCAAAATGCTTTTTACGACTTAGAAGAATTAGCAATAGACTTGAGTTCTGCACACGCTTTTCACATAGCATTCAAACTTACGGTATTGAAGATAAAAATAGAATACATCCACTCAACTGCATCAAGCCATACACCAAGCTTTATGAATATGACAGTTGGATTGAC
>JAHDEL010000051.1:22904-24044 GCA_020628855.1 Saprospiraceae bacterium
ATCAAAGTTCTGGTGCCACCTAATCATGAGTGCTACCAAACCTCCATTACTCACTTTATCAAAAGCCCCAATCATTGGATCTGAATTAATTTCTAAAAACAACGGTTCTCCTGTTTTGGGGTCCATTTTGAAATCAGCCGCACCAAAATCAAGTTTTAATTCTCTTGCTAATGTAATCAGCTTAGATGAAATATTGTCTTCTACTCGAATCTCTTCTATTTTTCTCTTACTATCAATACGATAATCTAACTGACTAGAATGGATATAATAACCTATTATATTTTCTCCAACAATATATACTCTCATCTCTGGAGCCACTAGTCTTTGCTGCAAAAAACTAATAGGTTCTTGATTCTTTGTTATGGATTCTCTGTTTTGCTGTAAATAATCTTCGAGTGTTAATGTATAACTTCCTCCTGCAATATGTTTTATAATGTAATTATTCTTTTTGGGGATATGCTGTAAAGAATGTAACCCATTAGTTAATAAAGTTTTGGGTATAGTTAGGCCAACTTTGTTTGCTTCTCTTAAATTATAAACCTTATTCATCCCAATGTAGCGTTTGTTAAACATCGAGATCTCAGGATGAGCCAGTCCATAAGATCTAAACAACCTGTACCATGAATTTGAAATTTCAATGTTTTGCACCGACTTAAAGACATCTCTTCTCTGATATAAGTGCTTAAACACTATATCCTTATTATTAATTTGCAGTTGGTCCGAATTGAGATTATATGAGATTGTTGGAATTGACAATTCTTCAATTCTTTGCACTCCATGTGATAGTCCTTGATCAACTAATCCTTGAGTAAAGTAGTCAAGATTAAAATCTTTCTTGCCCCCAGTAACATAAAACATGTAGTCTTAATTCCAGCTTTTAATTAAATCGATTAACTCCGAAGAAAGTGATATGATTTCTTGCCCTTGATTATCAATTGCAGTATTACTTGCATCAGTCGGATTTACATCAGTAGAACAATCATCAGAACCTCCTTCTTCAGGGATCGCCATGGTTGTGACAAGAGGCTCATTGCTTCCTTCTTCTTCACCCAATGCCATTGTAGTAACATCGGGACCACCAATAGTATTTTCTTCTTCACCTATAGCTAATGTTGTCAAGTCAGGACCTCCTACAATTCC
>JAHDEL010000052.1 GCA_020628855.1 Saprospiraceae bacterium
AAAATAGAGCTTCTTTGCAAGTGATACTTGCTGTGCAATAATATCTGCATATTTTCCACTGCCCTTCATGCGTTTTCCCCATCTAGAATCATTAAGCTTCCCTTCATGGGTTTCTTTGATTTGTTGTAGAATTTTTTTGGCTCGATTAGGAAAAGCTTTATGTGCCCAATCTTCAAAGACTTCTGCAATGCTGCCATTAAGTCTAACTATGATGTGGTTAATGGATATAGCTCCTGCTTCTTTACAAGCCTTGGCTAATGGTAGTATATCATGATCGGTGAGCCCGGGAATAATTGGAGCAATTAGGACAACTACAGGTATTCCAGCCTTTGAGAGTGTTTGTATTGTCTTAAGTCGTTTTGCAATAGTTGCTGTCCTTGGCTCAAGGAAGGCTCTCACTTCATCTTGCAGAGTGTTAATAGAAATAGCCACACTGATTAAATTATACTTGTGTAATTTCTGTAGCAAATCTAGATCTCTAGTGATCATACTATTCTTGGTAATCAGTCCGACAGGATTGCCAAACTCAATACATACTTCTAGTAATGCACGTGTTAACTTGTATTTAGACTCAATAGGTTGGTAACAATCAGTATTGCCAGATAGCATGATCTGATCACCTTGCCAACTCTTGGATTTGAGTCTTTTCTTTAGAAGTTCTGGTGCGTTTCGTTTAATAAGAATCTTTGTCTCGAACTCTATGCCTGCATCATACCCCCAATAGTTATGTGAATTACGGGCATAGCAATAGACACAACCATGCTCACAACCCTGATATGGATTCAATGAATATCCAAATGGTATATCAGGGCTTTCTACTGAATTCACAATAGTTTTTGCATCTACTTCAATATACTGAGTTTTGACTTCGAGATCAGCATCATTGAAGGAGTTAGGATCTTTTGGTTTGTTAGTTTCGATGAATGGATTATTCGGATGAATTTGAGCACCTCGACCTTTCAACATATTAGACGAATTATACGACTAAAATAGACGAAAAAAACAACATTGTGTTATAAAAGCCCTCAAAAACTATTTTTTGAAAATAATTTTCAAAAGTGTCCCCCTTTAGAATGTTGGTTCCGTCATGTAGGTGAATTTGATTCGTAAACTACTAAACACAACAACTATGTTACCTAACTTTTTAACTCTAGCAGGTTCAGCCTTAATACCATTCGTTATTGGATTTATTTATTTCAGTCCAGCACTCTTTGGAGGAGAAAGATGGTTTAACCTAGCAAATATTGCTAATGACAAAAGACAAGATGTGAGTTTGCCCAAGCTCTTGTTGACAATTGTATTGAATTTCTTCATTGCTTTTGGACTTTTTTTGATTTGTGTCCACCAGTTTGGCGCATTTAGTATGGTTGGAGGCAATGCAGAGTTACTTCATACAGGTGCAGGAGCTGCCTTCATGGAAGCATATGGAGCATCACACCTCAGCTTTGGACATGGTGCTATGCATGGAGCATGCATAGGAACACTTGCCTTTGTCGTACCTATCTTAGGATATGTCACAATATTCGAGAGAAAATCCATCAAATACTTCTTGGTTTATCTAGGTTACTGGATAATTAACTTGGCATTGATGGGAGGATGTATCGGTGCATGGGGCGCAGTCTATGCTTAATTTTTATATGAATAAACATTATTTTGTACACACTTAAAACAATTAGAAATGAAAGATTTTATGATGATTTTTTTGGGAGCTGATTATGGAGCTCTTGGTTTATCTCCTGAACAAATGCAAGAAAGAATGGGCAAGTGGTTTGCCTGGAATGTCAAGATGAGAGAACAAGGGGTTGTTAAACATGGTGATGCACTTCATCCAGGAGGCAAACGTATTAGTGGCGAGAATAGAACTGTCACAGATGGTCCATTCGTGGAAAGTAAAGAACTTATCGGAGGCTTCTATATCATTACTGTTGCCGATTATGATGCTGCAATTGAAGTAGCGCAAGACTTTCCAGATTATGACCTTGGTGGAACTGTAGAAATAAGAGAGGTGATTGTCTTTGACAACTAGACTATGAATGAACAATTGATCGACCATCTTTTCAGACATCAGTATGGAAAGATGGTCGCTATTTTGACTAAAATCTTTGGGCTACAGCATTTAGAACTTATAGAGGACGCAGTCCAGGATACTTTTGTAAAAGCAATAGCAAGCTGGAAGGTCGAATTACCTCAAAACCCTGAGGCATGGTTGACACAAGCAGCAAAGCATCGGGTTATTGATCTGTTTAGATCTATTAATGCGAGTAATGAGCGAAGTAAACTCGTGAGTAACCCTATTAGCACATTTGCGATTGATGAGTTCTTTATGGAAGATGAAATAGAAGATAGTCAATTAAGCATGATATTTACAGCTTGCCACCCTAGGCTCGATCCGCGTGATCAAATTGCATTTGCGCTCAAAACAATTTCTGGATTTAGCGCTAAAGAAATAGCAGGAGCACTTATAGCAAAAGAAGAAACAATTAAGAAGCGTCTGCAAAGAGCCAGAAAGTTAATTCGTACAGACGACATTGCTTTCGAAATTCCTGAGGCGAACCAACTGGTTCATCGTCTTGATAGAGTCATGGAAGTTATTTATGTGATTTTCAATGAAGGGTTTCATTCAAATAAGAAGGATATAGTCACTCGGAAGGAGCTGACCGGTGAAGCATTGCGATTGACTAAACTTATATTGAAAAAGAAGTCTCTAAGATCATCGAAGATGTATGCTTTATTTGCTTTGATCTGCTTTCACTGTGCTCGGCTTGAATCCAAAGTGGATAGCGCAAATGAATTAATCAATCTTGCTGATCAGGATCGATCTCAATGGCATTTCCCCCTTATGGCATTGGGTAGTGAGGCAATGAATAAAGCTCTAGAAGGGGAGACTCAATTATCTTCTTATCACTATGAAGCAGCAATAGCCGGAGAACATCTTAGGGCACCAAACTTTGAATCTACGAATTGGGAGATAATTGCAGAATATTATGACAAATTATATTCCTTACAACCGCACCCACATACAAAGCTCAGTCAAGCAATTGTAAGATTGCAATTGAATCAGCTAGAACAAGCTTACATTATCTTATTAGAAGTTTCTGAAGAGAGTCTTGCACAGAGCAGATATGTATATTATGCTACGTGGGCTGAGTACTACCACTTATCTGGAAATGCAAATGAAGCTATTAATGCTGTCACAAAAGCCATTGAAATGGTCCAAAGTGCTTCAGAAAAAAACTATCTGAAAAAGAAAAAGGAAGAATACTTAAGGTCGTAAGAGATTACAAAGTCACCTCCAATTCTACATCAGTGGGAGGCAGGCACTGGTTGCCAGAACAACACATAAATGTCACAATTGCTTTAATCGTCTCTCCAGCTTTATAATCTGCAATTGGCTGCACAAAAGTTGCTTCATCGCTAAAAGTCGCAACATTCATCATAAACAATTCACTCTCTTTGACAACAGGTTTGTCTGCTTCTGAGTAATCACCATCCAAAACTATATCTGCCCCATGCATAAATTCTATACTCGTAGGAATAGGTCCACCCTCTTCTGTGACTCGAGAATAAATCTTCCAGGTCTTTTCAATATCTGCCTGAATTACAACAGCTAATTTATCTTCTTCAATAGAAGTATCAATAGACCAAGAGACAGGCATATTTTGACTGAATAAAGTAAAAGCAAAGCAAAGGAAAAAACTTGTGGACAAGAGCTGTAATGACATGATCCTTAATTATTTAATTCAAAGCAACTAGTTTCTGAAGACTGATTCCAGTTTTTTGATTGATTTAAAGAATGATTAACACTCACTAAATGGTATAGATTAAGAGTGAACCAATTCCAAACTTTTTACTATCGAGTCAAACATAGCCTTACCATCAATATTACCCAAAATTGCTTCAGACGCTCGTTCTGGATGTGGCATCATGCCGAAGACATTTCTTTCTTTGTTGCAGATACCTGCAATATTTAATGAGGATCCATTAAAGTTTGCTTCTTCTGTTTCATTACCATCTGCATCACAATAGGTAAATAGAATCTGATCATTGGCAGTTAACTCACTTAGTACCTCCTGACTCGCATAGTATCTTCCATCTGCATGAGCAACAGGAATTTTCAATACAGCCCCAGTTTCAATTTCAGAAGTTATAGATGTATTGCTGGTTTTGCATTTAAGAAAACTATTCTTACAAACAAATTTTTGGTTTTGATTTGGTAATAATACACCAGGTAATAGCCCTGCTTCACATAAGATCTGAAATCCATTACATATACCCCAGACCAAGCCACCTTGTTGAGCAAATGTTGCTACATCTTGCATGATTGAAGAAAAGCGAGCAATTGCTCCTGACCTAAGGTAATCACCATAGCTAAACCCACCAGGGACTACAATCAAGTCAAAATTTCCATACTCTGTAAGAGAAGAAGCTTTATGCCAAATCTTTGTAACCTTAGCATTTAAGACAACTCGAGACACATGGACAATATCATCATCACAGTTAGATCCAGGAAAAACTAAAACCCCAACATGCATAATTATATAAATTGAAAAAATTGAAAATGAGTGTTAATAATAACAGCTAATAGTATCAAATGCAAGACTTCGGCAATCGCTAGGTTCTTCATTTGGATTATTATCATGCTCACAAAAATAGGAAGCACAATCCACAAATAATATAACACATTGGGATTACCATCACAGGTCAAAAGAATACTAGGAATACTTGTCAATAGAACCAAATATAAAACGGAGATTTTCTTTTTCGAAGGAAGAGACTTCCGAAGCAAGAAAGTACTCTGCATTAATACAACTGAGATGACAACTAGAATCAACAGAATAAAGAATGGAAGATATGGAGCTAATGACTCTAGGTGTAGCGAAGAGAAATGATCTCTTGTAATAGATTGCCAAAAGTAATCTGCCTTAAAAAAGTAGACCAGACTAGATGTAATGATCAGAACACTCAGAATTCCTAAAACCATTTGGAGTAATTCTCTGATATTGAAACTTCTCAAACTAGCAAAACCGAAAATCTGAGGTAGCAAAAGCAACCAATACACAGGAGAAAACATAGCAGCTAATGCCGTCCAAAAACCACTACGAAAGATGGCAACTTCAGGTTTATATTTCTTGTACAAAGCGAATGTGCTATAAAGAGAAGCAATTGCAAAGGTATTGGCTATAGTATAGACATCGAGTGCAAGATGTTGTGTAAATGCCGCGGTCATTAAGATGTAAATCATCCCAGGGAACAGAGTATATGCCTTTGTAATTCTATGTTTAATGACAAGTCTATTAATCATCACAGCCTGTAGAAAGATCAAAAGGATAGCAACTATGCTTTGAATAATAGGAAGCGGAAAAATGGAATTAATAAGATTCACCCAAAAGTCAGAGCATGTTGATTGACTATCTGCATTTAGGTTAGGACTCAACAAACTCTGTGCTCTTACAATGCAGGTATAGGGTAAGAGTAGTAGACTATTTAGTAAAATGTTTCTCTTGAATATAAAAATCACAATCCAGGGCTCTGACCCTAAAAATACAGAATTGGCAAATAATGAGTCTTGAGAATGCTATGAAGTGGTAACTTCTTGAGATGTTTCTTCTTCCTCTACCAAATCAATAGTCTCTGATTCTGTTAAGGTGTCAAGCTCAATTTTCAGATTATTGATGATAAATTCTTGTCTTTCTCTACTGTTTTTACCCATGTAGTATTGAAGAATTTCGTCAATCTTCGTGCCTTCCTTAAGAATTACGGGTTCCAATCTCATACTATCTCCGATAAAAGCTCCGAATTCGTCAGGAGAGATTTCACCTAGACCTTTGAATCGAGTAATTTCAGGCTTGCCTCTCAGCTTTTGTATAGCTTCCTGCTTTTCTTTTTCAGAATAGCAGTAGTATGTATCCTTCTTATCTCTTACTCTGAAGAGAGGTGTTTCTAATATCTTGAGGTGGTTATTCTTAACAAGATCTGGAAAGAACTGGAGAAAGAATGTCAGCAATAATAATCTAATATGCATCCCATCAACATCTGCATCCGTTGCAATTATTACATTATTAAATCTTAGTCCTTCTAACCCATCTTCAATGTTAAGTGCGTGCTGAAGTAGATTAAGCTCCTCGTTTTCATAAACGACCTTTTTTGTTTGCCCAAAACTGTTTAAAGGTTTACCTCTCAGACTAAAAACTGCTTGAGTTTGGACATCTCGTGCTTTGGTTATTGAACCACTTGCAGAATCACCCTCTGTTATAAATATTGAAGATGCTAGCTTGACTTCTTCTTCGCCTTTTTTGTCATTATAATGTACTCTGCAGTCTCTGAGTTTTTTGTTATGAATGTTGGCTTTCTTCGCACGCTTATTTGCAAGATCTTTGATGCCAGCAATTTCTTTTCTCTCTCGCTCAGATTGTTGAATTCTTTTTAGAATGGCGTCTGCAACATTTTTGTTTTTGTGGAGATAATTATCCAAGTTTCGTTTGATAAAATCTCCAATAAACGCCCTTACTGAAGGACCATCTGGCGCCATGTTTAACGAACCAAGTTTGGTCTTTGTTTGAGACTCAAAGACTGGCTCTTCCACTCTAACACTGATGGCTCCGACAACAGCTTGTTGAACATCCTTAGTGTTAAAATTCTTACCAAAGTGCTCTCTCACTGTCTTGACTATGGCTTCACGGAATGCAGCTAAATGCGTTCCTCCCTGAGTGGTGTTCTGACCATTGACAAAACTGTAGTATTCTTCACCATATTGATTGCCGTGACTCAGCGCTATTTCGATATCATCAGCTTTGAGATGGACAATTGGATAGCGAAGTGTCGCTACATCAGTTTTTCTACTTAGAAGATCCAAAAGTCCATTTTTTGAATAAAGGACTTTACCATTAAAATCTAATTTCAGACCAGCATTCAGATAGGCATAATTCCATAACTGATTTTCAACATACTCATCTCTATACTTGAAGTTTTTAAAGATTGATGTGTCAGCATAAAATGTAATCAGTGTACCATTGGGTTCTGTAGTTTTTACTTGCTTGGATTGCTTCAGAAGTACACCTTGGTTAAATTCTGCAACAACTGTTTTGCCTTCACGAAAAGCATGAACCTTGAAGTCGGTTGACAAAGCATTTACAGCTTTGAGACCTACACCATTCAACCCAACTGACTTTTTGAATGCTTTGGAATCATATTTTCCTCCAGTATTGATTTTGGAAACAACATCCACGACTTTACCAAGCGGGATTCCTCTCCCATAGTCTCTGATTGAGACGAAGCCTTCTTGTATTGATATATCTATTTTTTTGCCATGCCCCATGACAAACTCATCAATACTATTATCAATGACTTCCTTCAATAAAATATATATGCCATCATCGACACTGGAGCCGTCTCCTAATTTTCCAATATACATTCCAGGCCGGAGGCGGATATGCTCTTTCCAATCGAGTGAACGTATATTGTCTTCATTGTAGGTAACCTGAGTCATGGAGTCTTGATGTTTACACAAATATACACATTACAGATTATCGCTATATGACTTGTGTTCTTTTGATAAAATAAATAGTGTCATGAGTGAAACAAACAAATAAAGTACACCACTAAAAGAACGTTCTAGGATATTTTCTATGAGGAAGGTAAGTGTAAATAATGCTTGATACAGTAAGAATAACAACGATGCAGTATTCCATGATTTAACGATGGGAATACCAATAGCAATGAGGAAAATCAAGAAGCCTACCAGCCCAGCTCCTGCTAAATAGAAGAGATACTGGTTGTGAGGGTATTTGCTGAGCTCAAGTTGATATCTAGTTTGATATGCACTACGCATTTCTTCTTTGAGGTCCCCTATACCTGTACCAAGTAATAGGTTATTTGGTATGAGATCTATTGCTGCTCCATAACTGTACAGCCTTTCTGAGTCTGAATAGTTTTTACCGTCTCCCTCCAAGAATTTCTTATAGTCAAACAGTGAATAATGTACTTTTTGATGAAAGCCTGGCAGAAAGAAATAAGCCATTATCGGTAAGGTAAATAAGACAAAGAAGTATGGAATAAACTGTGCTTTTCTTCCACTCTTTAACAGCTTGGCAAAAAGTAATATGGTAATCCCAATGTAACTCAGTACAATACCGGATCTGATTGCTAGAATGTGTAGTGAAATAAAGATGATAACCATTGCGACCACGAGAAGCCACCGATGTCTCCATGCATTATTCATGAAGCATTCATAGGCTAAATACACAACAGCTAGTCCAAGGAAAATGCTATACCTCACATGGTCCATAGGAGTTTGAACTGCTTGACCTACCGAAAGAGTATCAATAAATGAGTCATACCTGAGCAGAGTGTTGATGACCAGAGGAAGCATAGAGCAAAATGCTACTCCACAAAACATCAACATATACTTACGGGCATCTCTTTCTAGTTTATTTTGAAAAACAAAAGCAAATAGCGGGAGGCCCAAAAAAGAACTTTTCATCTGAAGTTGATGAAATAAGATAGTTGTAGAATCTGAGTTCAAAAACGAAAGAAGAACAATCACATAGATCAGGCTATAGCTAAGTAGCCACCTCTTCTTTAAAGTGGATAATAACCCTCTACTTACAAAAGCGTATAGAATTGCTAAAACGGATAACCCAATAATTCCTATTGACATCGCCACAGTGGAATAGACCATCCCAATAAGTAGTGTGATGATAAAGACATCAACGCCAATAAATAGAAGTCTGTTCAGACTAGTTGGGTAGTCGTGGTTTTGCATGAGTAAGATAGTAACGGAAGCTTCAGTCCAAATATTGACTCAGCGAAGTAATCACTCTGTTTTCTAGAGTGGGATCTTTTATGCAAAAACTTTCATGCCTCCCAAACCAAGCATAGCGTTTTGCTGCTATAATTTTATAGCAAAAATCTGTGAACCGAGTTGGCAACATTGAAAGCAGTCGAAGAAACTTATATGGTTGTTTCAATTGCGCAAACAACTCAAAAACTGCTGTGCTTTTTGTTAACGTTTTGCCATCTTGAACAAGGAGCATAGTTTGAGGTTCTTCCTTGTGAAGACCAAGCTCCTTACATAATGGGGAATGCAAGGTTGAGAAAGATACTTTGGAATCTTTTGGGAGTTTTTTTGCCAGCCAATGCATTGATCTGGAGCATAATAGACAGTGCCCATCAAAAAAGACTATTGGAGTTACTATTTTATCTAGATTACTCAAACAACAAGTGTGTTAATTCTTCAACCCTAGAGAGACCAACTAGTTCTAATGAGGCAAATGAAAAATCACCATTATCTAGAGAGTGTTTTGAAGTATAAAAATGCGTTATTCCCATGCGTTCTGCCTCTTTAATGCGCTCTTCAAGTCGATATACTGCTCTGATCTCACCTGTGAGGCCTATTTCTCCAGCAAAAGCAACAGATTTATTGATGGCATAATCACGATAAGATGAAACCAGTGCTGCAAAAATACTCAAGTCAATCGCTGGGTCATGACATCTAAGTCCGCCAGCAATATTCAAAAAGACATCATATTGACCAAAACTCAAACCTATACGTTTCTCTAATACCGCAAGTAGCATATTTAACCGCTTAGTATCATATCCAGTCGATGAGCGTTGAGGATTACCATAAGTTGAACTACTAATGAGTGCTTGAGTCTCAATCAATAAAGGCCTTACTCCATGAATTGTTGAGCAGATAGCGGAACCACTCAATTCGTCCAACGACTGAGAAAGTAATAATTGTGATGGATCTTCAACCTTAACCAGTCCTTTTTCAACCATTTCGAAGATGCCAATTTCGTCTGTTGAACCAAACCTGTTTTTGTGTGCTCTCAGAATTCTGTGATGATAGTTTTTGTCACCTTCAAACTGCAGTACCGTATCTACCAAATGTTCAAGAATTTTTGGTCCTGCAAGACTGCCTTCTTTGGTTATATGGCCAATGATAATGCAAGGGATATCCTCAGCTTTGCAATATTGCTGGATTAAGTGCGTACACTCTCTTATCTGAGAAACGGTGCCTTGTGCAGAGTCAATAGATCTTGTAAAGACAGTTTGTACCGAGTCGATGATGATCAAGTTCGGCTGAATGGTTTTACACTGCTTGACGATATTGTCAATATCATTATCTGCAATCAGATAGCATTGTGCATTAGCGACACCCAATCTGTCTGCCCGCATTTTAATTTGATTCAAACTTTCCTCGCCAGAAGCATAGAGTACTTTGTATTTTGCTTGAGTAGCTATCTGTAAGAGTAGTGTTGACTTACCTATTCCAGGTTCACCTCCAAGCAGGACTATTCCACCTGGTACAAGGCCTCCACCTAATACTCTATTCACTTCAGAGTCAGAGACAGGAATCCGATATTGATCTTGGTTCTGAATGTTTTGCAATAAGATTGGAGCCAGAGATGCTGTTGTAGGATGCTTTTTTTTGTTTTGTTTTTCTACAAGCGTCTCTACGAGAGTATTCCAAGCATTACATGACTTACATTGTCCTGTCCATTGCGGGTGGACAGCTTGACATTCGGAGCAAATAAAACTTTTTTTCGCCAAAAGCTAAAATTTTTTCTAGCACAACGTGCTGATTAACAAGGGCTAACAAATGTAGAAGAAAAATTTTTAAAAAAAACAGCAAATCAGGTGTGACTTGTTGAGAAGGTAACGTCACAAGTGAGTTAAAGTGGATTAACTATCCACATCAATTGTTATTCAATTGATTTTTTGGGGTTATGCAGGGTGCTCGATTTATCGTGTGCCCTGTTTTATTTGGAGTAATTGTAGACTGTCCTTACATTACATCTTGTTTAAATCAATAGATAGTGAGATACCTTGCATATACTACAATTCTTTTGACGCTGATATTATCAAGTTGTAACGAAGAATCGCCAAATAATTCGAAAAAAACTCATTTTTCTTTTGAGCCGAAAGAGAATACAGGCTTAGAGTTCGTGAATACAATTAAGGAATCTGCCGGCTTAAATCACTTTATTTGGGACTCCGCATATAATGGAGCTGGGAGCGGATTGGCAGATCTAGATAATGATGGTCTCTTAGATGTGGTCATGTTGGCATCTTATGGTCAAGATAAGATATTCAAAAATTTAGGTGACTTCAAATTTGAAGACGTCACAGCAAGCTCAGGACTTAAGTCAGCAGGTGGGTTTTCTGTCTCGAGCGGTGTAACCTTTGCGGATATAAATAATGATGGATTAGTCGATATCTATATTTCCAAATTTTCACCTTCAGAAGAGAGCTCAGAAAGGATTAACGAGTTCTATATTAATAAAGGCAATCTGCAATTTGTAGAATCTGCTTCTCAATATGGTATTGCAAATTCAGGTTATACAACCCAATCTGCTTTCGCGGACTTTGATAAGGACGGGGATCTTGATCTCTATGTCATGAATCAACCGTCAAATGCAAGGAAAATTAGACAGATCTATAAGAAGAACCCAGAGAAGGAAGAGAGCTACATTTCTAATGAAACGAGTGATTGCTACTATGAAAATCTTGGAAATGGAAAATTCAAGAATGTATCTCAATCGGCTGGAATTAGGAATTTTGCTTATGGACTTGGTCTATTAACCTTGGATTTCGATAATGATGGTTGGACCGATGTATTTATAGCAAATGATTATGACAAACCTGATTACCTCTACATTAATCAAAAGAATGGAACATTCAAGGAGACTGCACTGGAGAGTTTTGCACACATAAGTAATTTTTCAATGGGAGCAGATGCCGGTGATATCAATAATGATATGCTGCCAGACATTGGAGTCCTTGATATGGCTGGAGCAGATCATCACAGATCAAAAACAAATATGCCGTCAATGGATCCAGTGGCATTTTGGAAGTCTGTAGACAAGGGTAATCACTTTCAATATATGCACAATTGCTTGCACCTTAACACTGGCGATGCTCAATTTCAAGAGGTTGGATATTTGGGTGGAATTGCAAAAACTGACTGGAGTTGGAGTCTTTTGATCAACGACTTTAATAATGATGCATATTCAGACATTTACATAACAAATGGGATTTATAGAGACATTAGAAATAGTGACTACATAGAGAACACTGAACGCTTAATTCAAGAACGGAAAGGGGACCTTGGAAACATACTAGACCTTGTTAAGACGATCCCTTCTACACCAATGAGAAACTATTTGTTCATGAATCAAGGTAACCTTAAATTTAAGGATGTGTCAGAAGAAACAGGTTTAGGGTTTAAGAACTTTTCAAACGGAGCTGCGATTGGTGACTTAGACAATGACGGAGATCTTGATATTATTACAAATAATGTAAATAGCCAAGCAAGTATTCTTGAAAACAAAGGGGGCAATAGCAATAATTGGTTGCGGATAAACATCGTCTCTTCTTCGCGAAGAACATGTGAGAACACAAAAGTCAAATTGTATGGAGGCAACAATACATTTCACAAAGAATTAAGTGTAACCAGAGGTTACATGTCAGCATCCGAACGAGTTTTGCATTTTGGTTTAGGTGATATAAGTGAGATTGATAGTATGGTGATTACCTGGCCTGACAACAATGAGAGTATTCTGACCGGTGTGAAGATAAACCAGTTGATGACAGTTGATCAGTCAAAGACTAAGAAAACAAGAAGGTATCAGCAACCAAGAAAGCCACAAACAGCCATTGCATTTAGCCCAGAGTTGAGTAAAACTTATAAACATCAAGAGAATGACTATGATCCTTTTCAAGATCAGATTCTCCTCCCATACGAAGTATCAAAAATAGGTCCTTACATGGCCAAAGCGGATTTGAATGGCGATGGTCTTCAAGATCTGGTTGTAGGAGCAGCAAAAGGCTCAAGCACCGCACTATTATTTCAAAAGAATGCTGGATTTACTAAAGAAACACTGGTGGGTACTACGGCATTCGAAGATGGTGAAATCACACTTTTTGATGCCAATGGAGATAATGCATTGGATATTTATGTAACAAGCTCGGGATATGAAAGCGATGAAGGCTCGGATGCTTTACAGGATAGATTATATATCAATAATGGTAAAGGTGAGTTTAAAGTGGGGCCCCAAGTGCCAGTGAAATCAAATACATCTAAAGCAATTCCTGTTGATATTGATAGCGACGGCGATTTGGATGTATTTGTTTTTGGTAGATATGTATCCAAGGCATATCCTAATAATCCTAAGTCGTATCTTTTGACAAATGACGGCAAGGGTAATTTTGTGGACTCCACGGAGGAATATGACTTTTTGAATTCTCTTGGTATGGTTACAGATGCAACACTGACAACTGTTGGTGGCGAAGAAGCTATTGCACTAGTCTCAGAATGGGGAAGCCCTCAAATTATTACACTGGGAGAAATACCAGCTTTGCGAGAATTAGGAAAAGATCTGAATGGAATGTGGTTTGGGATAAAATCTTTTGACCTTGATGGCGACGGAGATGAAGATTTTGTCTTAGGAAATCTAGGACTTAACTCTAAGTTCAAAGCCTCAAAAGAGAAGCCATTTAAGATTTATGCAGATGACTTTGATACAAATGGCAAAGCGGATATTGTGCTAGCTACATATTATGATGGAAAAGAAGTTCCAGTGAGGGGAAGACAATGTTCGACAGAGCAATTGCCTGAGTTACAATCTAAATTTAAATCTTTTGAATCCTTTGCAAGCGCAGAATTGAGTCAAATTTATAATCTGGATCAAGCATTGGAATTAAAAGCAGAAACATTGCATTCAGGTGTATTGTGGAATACAGATGCTGGTTGGGAATTCAAACCCCTTCCGATTGAGGCTCAAATAAGTGTGATAAACGATGTAGAAATTGTGGATTTTGATAAAGATGGTTTGAATGATATTATCATTGCTGGCAATCTGCACAGCACTGAAGTGGAGACAACAAGAATGGATGCAAGTCGCGGCCTAGTATTAAGGCAAGATAAGGAAGGTGAATTCACAGCTATCAAATCTTCAGAATCAGGTCTTTTTGCCAAAGGTGACGCAAAGGATATGGTGAAAATTTCGATAGGAGGGAAGAATCATTTAGCTATCAGCATGAATGATGATTATATCCAATTTTTCGAAATACAATAACAGTCTTTTCAGAAGAGATTAAGTTGTTTTGGAGAGTTATCCTCAAATCGTTGTATCAAGTCTTCGTCATTATTGCTCACTTTGTTTACTCTTGATGATACCTCATAATAATCAGTGAACTCTTCTGGATATGGTTGTATCATTTCAAGGAGATCCCGAATTGGTATTGCAGGATCTATCCAATGCTCCTCTTGTTCTGGGAGTAACATAGCAGGCATTCTATCATGAATATGATTGATTGCTGTATTTGCTTCTTGAGTAAGTATAGAATAGGTATGAACAGACTTACCATCAGGATTTACCCAAGTGGAATAGATGCCCGCAAGAAATACGACTTCTACATTGGTCGGAATGATGCGAAACGGTGTTTTCGTTTTACCTTCTTTCTTCCACTCATAAAAGCCATCGATAGGTATTATACAACGTTGTTGTTTGACAGGATGCTTGAAACTCGATTTTTCTAGAACAGTCTCTATTCGAGCATTTATCATCTTATAACCAATATTAGGATCTTTTGCCCATGGAGGTATGAGACCCCATCTGAAATATTGATAGAGTTGACTGTCTTGTTGGGTAATAACTGGATGATAGTGTGATGGAGCTACGTTGAAATTTGGCAGTGGATTGTAATTCACCAAAGCATCTGAATAGAAGGTGGCATTAAACCGTTCTTCTAATTCTTTCTCAGTCTTCGTTAATGAAGATCTGCCACACATCCTTATTTTCTTGTCTTGATATAATTATCAACTCCATTTCTTTTCAGCTCATTAGACACATCAGCCGCAGTAGCATAATTATTTGTTCTAATAGCTAAAACAGAGTGATATTCTGAATTGTCAAAAACTACTCTTTCTGCACCGCCATAACCAAGATTTTGAAGTCTTCTCACCATTGAACTTGCATTGGCTTCCATGAGGAAATTGCCAGCAATAACCATATGTCGTCCTGAACTGAGACCAGTACTTCTTGTTGTTGAATTATTAGAAGGTCTTGTATACTCTTCTTCTTCAAAGGTTTTGTTTTCTACTTCGTCTAATTCTGTATAATCCAACGTGGGTGTTTGTTCGACTACTTCCTCTTCATTTTCTGCGCTCTGTTCTTCGTAGATAGTATCATCTTCGCTCAAGTCAATAGTTTGCCCAGATTCGAACTCGTCGTCTTCAAAGTACTGTTCAACATCAATAGACTCTTCAGTATTACTGATTAAGTCTTGTGTAGAGTCAGTAAGATCAGTCTGTCCACAAGAGTCAAACATTGTAGAAATCCACAAATACAGAAGTGTGATTATAATGATGTAGATGGCAATTCTCAGTAGCTTATTCATGATTTGGGTAACATTTAACCACAAATATACAAATTAAAATAAAATATAATTTGTAAAATGTTGAAAATCACAAGAATGCACTAATAGGCTCTCACGTCACTCTTTTCAAAATAATTAATAAATGCTTTATTTACTACTCTGTTTCCGCCCAGTGTTGGATAATCACCAGAGAAATACCAATCACCAGTATTTTCGGGACAAGCTTGATGTAAGTTGTCAATCGTTTGGTAGATCACTTTGACCTCAATATCAATATGTTTGGGAGTAATGAGCTTACTAATTTTTGCAGAGATCTGTTCTTGAGTGTACAGATCATAGAGTGGTTTTAATTCATTAGAAATCTGGTCCAAAGGTTTTTTGTTCGCTTCTAAGCACCGATAGTAAGTTTGCTCGATAAGCTCTTCTTTTCCATCTTCTTCTAGTAATTGGATGAGAGCATTAAATGCAACAAAACTTTTCATTCGACTCATGTCAATCCCATAGCAATCGGGATATCTTATCTGAGGCGCAGAGGAAACCACCACAATGCGTTTTGGGTTTAGTGTACTCAGAATACTAATAATACTATCCCTCAGTGTAGTACCTCTTACGATAGAGTCATCCAAAACGACAACTGTATCTTTATGGTTATTAATGATCCCATAAGTCACATCGTACACCATATTGACCATGTCCCCTCGTGAACGATCATCTGCAATGAACGTTCGCATCTTTGCATCCTTTACTGCTAGTTTTTCAATACGAGGTTTTATAGCCATGATCTCCTGAATGGCGGCCTTGTTCAAAGTAGCAGGATCTTCTGCAAGCTTTTCAACCTTTCGTTGATCACATATTGTATGGATTTCATCCATAAAACCTATAAAAGCTGTCTCTGCAGTATTAGGAATAAAAGAGAATACTGTGTTTTCAAAATCGTAGTCGACCTCTTGCAATACCTTTTTTGCTAATAATTTTCCAAGTTGCTTTCGCTCCTTATATATTTTTCTATCATTACCTCTTGAAAAATAAATACTCTCAAACGAACAAGCTTTTCGAGGGAGTTGATCCTTACATAAGTCAATACTTACCTTTCCTGACTTTTTGATAATCAAAGCGTGTCCTCTTTCAAGCTCCTTTACCTCAGTATATCTTGCTCGAAAAGCAGTCATGAGAGCAGGTCTTTCTGATGCTACTGCTATGACTTCATCATTTTGAAGATAGTAGGCAGGCCTGATACCTGCAGGGTCTCGCATGACGAACGCATCTCCATGACCAAGCATACCAGCCATCACATAGCCACCATCAATTTTTCTTGTTGCACGCTGAAGAATTCGGCGGATATCAATATTTTCTATGATAAGCTTAGTTATTTCTTCATTATCATATCCATCAGCCTTAAACCAGTTAAATAAGCGCTTCACCTCTTCATCTTGAAAGTGACCTATCTTTTCAAGAATAGTGATGGTATCAGATTTTTCTTTAGGATGTTGACCAAATGAGATTAGCTGCTGAAAGAGCTCTTCCATATTGGTCATGTTGAAGTTACCTGCCAAAACAAGATTCCTAGTAATCCAATTATTCTGTCTCAGAAATGGGTGTACAGTTTCAATACTATTAGCGCCATGTGTACCATAGCGAAGATGTCCAAGAAGTAGTTCTCCGGTATAAGGCCTGTTGTGCTTTAGCCATTGGGGATTTGCCATGTCTTCTTTGCTCACATCGCTAAATCTCCCATAAACCTCTTCGAACAAATCCTTTAGATATTGTGAGCTATTACTCCTTTTTCTACTAATGTATCGATGTCCTGGGGGCGGATCCAGTTTGATAGTCGCAAGTCCAGCTCCATCTTGCCCACGATTGCGTTGTTTTTGCAGTAAAACTTGGAGCTTATTTAATCCATACAGACTCGTCCCATACTTTTCTTGATAATATTCTAGCGGTTTTAGCAACCGGATAAGTGCGAGACCACATTCATGGGTTAAGTTATCACTCATAGTCTGTTGGCATGATGTATCATGAATGGCAAATCTAGATGATAATCAACTACCTTACAATTCAATGTGAAATTATTTGAAAAGAAATACTAGAATTTCTCTCATATCAGTTACTAGTATGTCAAAAACACTAATGATTATGATTCAAAATGTTACTACACTACTTACAATGCTGTTCCTAATCTCTACTATCCAGGCTCAGACATTTACAGGTATTTGGAAGACAATCGACGACACAGATAATGTTGAGAAATCTCACGTTGAGATTGTCGAACGAGATGGAAAACTCTATGGTACAGTTATCAAATTACTTGAAGGAGCTACAGCAACACACTGTGCAGACTGTGAAGGAGATTTGAAAGGTGCACCAATTACAGGAATGCAGATTCTGTATGATTTACAGAAGGATGGAAAAGCTTACGATGATGGAGAGATTCTCGATCCTGCTTCTGGGAAGACTTATTCTTGCAAACTAGAATTGGAAGATGCCAACACACTAAAAGTAAGAGGATACATTGGTTATTCTTGGCTTGGAAGGACTCAGTATTGGTATAGAGTACAATAAATTCAGTAACAATACAGTTATTGCATTGATAATATTTCCTAATTAAATTGACTGCATGAAGCACAGTTACACTTCAAACTCACTTGTTTCTTTTCTTTATGGCGACTGTTCAATCTTCACGAAAATGGAGGTAGAACATTGGTTAGAAAATAGTCAGGAAGTTGCTAAGGAATATGAAACATTGAAAGATAGCCTTTGGTCGTTACCAAAAGTGTCTTTCCAACCGGCTAAGAGAACAATAGAAAACATTTTACACTTTAACAAACATAACTGCTTGCCAGTCTGTTAATATGTAAAACAAAGAAGAACATTTATAAGTAATGCTGGTACCCATCCACGAAGAGATTTGTGGATGGGTTTTTTGTTTTACAACCTTATATGAGGTACTTTTGTATACATTTTTTATTAATATATAATATAGCTGATGGCAAACGAAAAAGAAGCAAAACTCAAAGCATTAAACCTCACACTAGATAAGCTGGAAAAAACTTATGGTAAGGGCACAATAATGAAGCTGGGTGATAAGAAGGTAGCTAATGTAGATGCTATCAGCACTGGCTCTCTTGGCCTTGATATTGCTTTAGGCATTGGTGGATTACCAAAGGGTAGAGTCATAGAAATTTACGGTCCAGAATCTTCTGGTAAGACTACTTTAGCAATTCATACAATTGCAGAATGTCAAAAGCAAGGTGGCATAGCAGCGTTTATCGACGCAGAGCACGCCTTTGATAAAACTTATGCAGAAGCACTAGGAGTTGACACTGACAACTTGCTTATTTCACAGCCAGACAATGGTGAACAGGCTCTTGAAATAGCTGATCACCTCATTAGATCAGGAGCAATAGATATCCTTGTTATTGATTCTGTAGCTGCATTAACACCAAGAAGCGAGATAGAAGGTGAAATGGGAGACTCAAAAATGGGGCTTCAAGCGAGGCTAATGTCTCAAGCTCTCAGAAAGCTAACTGGAACAATAGGACGTACAGGATGCTGTTGCATTTTTATCAATCAGCTCAGAGAAAAGATTGGTGTTATGTTCGGTAATCCTGAAACTACAACTGGTGGTAATGCTCTGAAGTTCTATGCTTCTATGAGACTCGACATTAGAAGATCAGGTGCTGCAATTAAGGATAAAGAAGGTAACATGGTGGGTAATTTGACGAAAGTCAAAGTAGTGAAGAATAAACTAGCACCACCATTCAGAATCGCCACTTTTGATATTGTATATGGTGAAGGCATTTCTAAGTCTGGAGAAATCATAGACATAGGTGTAGATAATGACATCATTCAAAAATCTGGTTCATGGTACAGTTATAGCGGCACCAAAATCGCTCAAGGTAGAGAGTCAGCAAAGCAGTTTTTGCTCGATAATCCTGAAGTATCCTTGGAAATAGAAAACAAGATCAAGGCAATTTACAATAGTACTGTTCAGGAAGAGGAAGAAACACCAGCTCCGGCTGAATCATAAAGAGTGAGTACTGAGTATAAAGTCGAGATTCTCCAAGTAAATTATGAGCAAGGGAAGTGGTATGAAGGTGCTAAAGCGCTTGACAAATTTTCTCTTGATAATGCAATGGAATCAGTCTTGAATGAGTATGCAAGTCTAGGATATGAGTTAGTTTCACAGACTCCATTGATTGATAACGAAAAAGTGCACGGACATCCAGTTTTGCGCACGACTAATCTGGTTTTGACATTTAAGAAATCTCTGGCTAGTGATTAGCAACTTATTGATTTTCCTGATGTTTATCTGATATGTCGATCAAGCTTGCAGACATACAAAGACCAGTAAGTGAAGAAATAAAACACTTCGAGAAGCACTTCAGAGCTTCTATGAAATCAAGTGTTCCACTCTTAGATAGGATAACCTATTATATTGCTAGAAGGAAGGGAAAACAGGTAAGACCATTATTTGTCTTTCTTTGTGCAAAAGCAGTAGGTGAGACCACAGATAAAACATATCGTGCGGCATCATTGGTAGAACTGTTACATACTGCTACGTTAGTACATGATGATGTGGTCGATGATTCTCAGATACGAAGAGGGTTTTTCTCGATCAATGCTCTTTGGAAAAACAAAGTTGCAGTCTTGGTTGGTGATTACCTTCTGTCATGTGGACTGCTCCTGGCTTTGGAAAACGACCATTTCGACTTACTCAAAATCCTCTCCGTAGCAGTTAAAGAAATGAGCGAAGGGGAGTTATTGCAAATTGAGAAAGCTCGAAGGCTTGATATAGTTGAAGAGGTCTATTTTGACATCATTAGACAAAAGACTGCTTCTCTCATTGCAGCTTCTTGTGCTGCGGGGGCTCAGAGTGTTACCGACAATACTGAGATAGTTGATAAGTTTCGAGCTTTTGGAGAACACATCGGAGTAGCATTTCAAATCAAGGATGACCTTTTTGATTATGGAGATGCCACAATAGGCAAGCCTACAGGCATTGATATTAAAGAGAAGAAAATGACACTACCTCTCATTTACGCACTTTCTCATACCAATTCCCGACAAAAGAAACGCATCATTAATAGCATAAAGAAGGATAGCACTAATCCAAAAGTGGTTAGAGAAGTGATAGATTTTGTGAAACAGTCAGGAGGATTAGAATATGCTGATCAAAAGATGAATGAATACAAGTCAAAAGCCCTAGATCTTTTGTCAACACTTCCCGAAAATGCAGCGACTCAAGCCTTGTATAACCTGGTTGACTTTGTGATAGAAAGGAAACAATAACTTTCTTAATTTCCAAAAGTGTTCAAAATAGCCTCAACTAATTGATTGGGTTCTTCATCTTGAGGAAAATGTCCTGATTGTTCCGCTTTTACTATCGTGTGATTTGGAAAACCCTCCACGAATTTGGATAAATAATCTGGACTGATAATATCATCTAGCATACCCCAGAAAAACAGTGTTGGCAGTTTTGTGATAGGAGATTTTGATTCCCACAACTCTTGAAACCATATTTGATCATCGACTAAAGATTGAGCAAAAGCCAAGGCACCGTACCTCTCTGATTTTGATGCAAAAGGTTTGGTGAATTGTTCAATTTCGGGCTTTGAAAGACGCTTCTTCTTATAAGATCTTGGAAGAATAAATCTTGGAGAAAAATTCAAATTGAGATACAGAAATGGTAATAAAGGGCTTTTGATGAATTTCTTCATTTTCTCAAATGCTGGTTCACCCGATGCACTCCACAACCAACTATTCATTATCACAAGACGAGAAAATCTCTCTGGCATTTGAATGGCAGCATTAAGCCCAATAGGACCACCAAAATCATGCACCACTAATGTGATATTTCGTAAGTCTTTTGCTTGTATAAAATCAATAAGATTTTGGCTATGCATTTGTGTAGAGTATGGATATTCTTTTGGTTTATCAGAAAGACCAAAACCGATATGGTCCATAGCGATACAGGTATAATGAGACGCTAAGGCTGAGATACAGTGCCTAAAGTCATAACTCCAAGAAGGAGTTCCATGAACATAAAGCATGACCTCTCCTTTGCCTTCTTCTACATAGTGCAATTTATGACCGTTGCTTTCAAACCATTGAGGTTGAAACGGATATTCTGTCGTATTTAACCATTGCATATTCAAATTGATACCGTTTATGATTTGTAACAATATTACTACCTTAAAGTTATGATCAGACTTATCATTTTAATTAGTGTGGCGATAGTTGTTTCCTGTCAATCACCAAGAGACCCTCAACCTCTACATGAAGAACATACTTCAAGTATTGAATTAACATTGGACGAAGCAAACAGATTGCTTGAGCTACCCTTGAATTGCATCCAAACACAATGGCCATATAAATCAGGAATTGTCCTAGCCCGACCTGAAGATAATGCGTTGCCAAAAGAACATCACCCTGCTTTCTATGGATGTTTTGATTGGCACTCTGCGGTACATGGACATTGGTCCATTGTCTATTTATTAAAGCGATTCCCTGAAATTGGAGCTTTTGATGACGCTCTTGTCAAATTGAAAGAAAATATTACTCCCGAAAATATCCAAAAAGAGGTTGCCTACTTTAGTCTGAATAAGGAATCAAAATCGTTCGAAAGGACCTATGGTTGGGCATGGTTATTAAAGTTATCTGAAGAATTGTATACATGGGATCATCCTGATGCAAAAGCGTTGTATAATCATCTAATACCATTAAATGACTACATCAGCACGGCATACCAATCTTATCTCCCGAAGCTAGTGTATCCGATAAGGGTGGGGGAACACAGTAACACAGCATTTGGATTGAGCTTTGCCTTAGATTATGCAAGAACAATTGGTGATAATGCACTAGAGACAAGTATTGTCAATGCAGCTCTAAGGTTTTATAAATCTGACAGAGATTGTCCAATAACATGGGAGCCGTCAGGTTATGATTTCTTATCTCCATGTCTTCAGGAAGTTGATATTATGAAGAAAGTATTGCAGAAAGACGATTTCAGACGTTGGTTGGATGGCTTCTTGCCAAATCTTTCTTCTGAAGAATTTGTGTTAACTCCAGCAGAAGTTTCAGACAGATCTGACGGAAAGTTAGTACACTTAGATGGGCTGAATTTTTCGAGAGCATGGTGTTTGTATAACCTTGACAAGTGTATCAACTGTAATAGAGTGGCAGACCAACATTTACAATTTTCTTTGGATAAAATTGTTGATGGAGATTATGCTGGTCAACATTGGTTGGCTTCCTTTGCCTTATATGCTTTCAGTTGTCAGGATCAATAGTCGGGAATAAAAACTTGAACCTTGGTTGGTGATTACCTTCAATCTCTATTTGTTCCATAAAGGACTCTAGAGGTCTAACCCATAATGCTCTGTTGCCATAGAGTGGTCGATATAAAACTAGAATTTCATCAGTCTCAGAATGACGAACAACACCTAAGACCTGGTAGTCATTCCCCTTATAATGCTTATAGATACCTAGCTTTGGGTTCATGGTTTAACTCGACTTTTGAATTGCTTCAAGACAATGTTTTACAATGAGGTTTGACGCATTTCCATTGCCATAAAAGCTTCCAACAAAAGTTGTGGGCAAAGGGGTCTTCATGGCTTCAATTATTGCTGTTGTGTTTGGCCCAGTGATGAGATGCTGTCCACTGTCGACGACTTCTTTCCATTCGGTCTGTTCATCAATAATAATAGCTCGTTTCTGATGAAAAAACGCTTCTTTAATAAGTCCTCCCGAATCTGTAATACAAGCATAGCATTGGTTCAATAATATCTGTGTATCAAGATATGACTGCGGCGCTAAAACTTTGATATTATCAGACGAAAGAGAAATGTCAAATCGCTCCAATGCTTGCTTTGTCCGTGGGTGAAGTAAAAAGACACAAGGGTACGAGGCTGCTTTTAAGCTTTCTATGATATTTTCTAATGCAACTGAATTTTCAGTATTTTTTTGTCTGTGACATGTAACAAGAAAATAGCGGTTTGCTCGAAGCTGATGTTTAGCAAGTAAAGACTCCGAACGAAGAGACACTTCAGGCATGTAATTTTTTAAATGATCGAAGGTCACATCACCCACAAAATAGGCAGAGCCAAGAACGTGTTCAGACTTCAGCTGTTTAAAGGCAGTTTCACTAGGGGCAAAAAGGATATCACATATGCCATCTATTGCCCTTTTATTTATTTCTTCAGGAATTGACAGATCAAATTCTCTTAAGCCAGCTTCGACATGAGCTGTGAGAATACCCAGATGTTTGCTTGCTACAGCTCCAGCTAATGTAGAATTGGTGTCTCCATACACGATGACAAGATCTGGCTTTTCATTCGAAAGAATTTGACTGAGCTGAGTTATCGTTGACCCAATAAACTCAGAAGAGTTCTTCAAAGAAGGGGTCAAAGTAATATCAGGAGACGGCAGGTCAAACTCTTTGATGAATGCTTCAGACAAATTGTGATCATAATGCTGTCCTGTATGTATAATTACCTGTTGACAAGGAAAGACATTAAAAGCTTGGTAGACAGGTGCCAGTTTCATAAAATGTGGCCTATTTCCGATTATATGGCAGAT